>QHVA01000012.1 GCA_003223425.1 Gemmatimonadota bacterium | reverse complement strand
GCGTCCGCCACAACTGACACCAGCCGGCGAGCGCGCCGCGGTATTCGGTAATAATCGGGCACATCCGTGAGCTTTGCGTCCAGTATGATCGCGATATCGGATCTCGAGTACGGCAAGCCTGCATTCAGGATATACGACGGAGACACGTCGACGATCAGCTCCGGCCCCGTGAAGCCGAGTCTCACCAGCTCCCTTCGCGTTTCGCTGCGGTGAGCACCACCGGTGATTCCGCACAGCAGGTGCTGAATCAGCGGAGGTGGAACCGGCGTCTCCGCCAACGCCGCGAGCTCCGCTACCTGATGCTCCACCGAATTCAGCGTCCCGGCAAAAGCGCTCTGCACGATTTCCAGCGCGAGAGCAGCCGAGCGCAAACCGACGGACTCGTTAATGTGCTCGACGATGAGCGTGTATTCTCCAGTGGTGTCGCCGCCTCTTGTCCGACCATAGCCGACCTCATGGCCGATCATTCCCTGCAGCTCGAGCGCGACGTGCTCAACGATGTGCGCGCAGTATGTTCCGCGTTTGAGTCGGATGAGGAAGCCACCCGGCTCGCCGATGCTGCAGCGATGATCTCTGAGTCCTGGCATCGCTGAGACGAGTGCCTGTGTGAAGCCGGGAATATCGGCAGAGGAAATGTTTTCGTAGGCTCCAATAGTCAGATCCATGCGAGTTATCGGAAGCCGCGACCAGTAGTTCGCGCCACGCGTGGAATGAAGCGAAGTCATCCGAATCTCCACCTTCGGATCCGGGAATCGATCGCGTTGCGCCACTATCTCACGCCATCCGGTGAATACCGGCGCACGAGGTCGAGACTGGCGCTCACATCATCGGCGAGAATTACGACGAGGTCGTTGTCTTTCATTTGCTCGAGTGCGTGTGTGATCGCTTCCTGCTCGTTGTAAATCGTCTCGTAGCGATTCTCCTCCATCCCGCCGTCACGTAATCCTTCGCTGATCAATCCGGCGATGTCTCCGGCATGGCGTCCTCTCCGCTCCTTGTCCTCTTTGATGACGACGTGGTCGAGGCAGGCAAGGACGCGTCCTACGTTGCGGAGATCCTCGTCGCGCCTGTCGCCGGGAGCGGTCACCACACCGATGCGTCTATTGGCGTCGATACCCTGCACGAATTCAATCAGCCCGCCGATCGCCGAAGGGTTATGCGCGTAATCGACCAGCACACGGCCATTTTGTACACGCATCAGATTGAGGCGCCCGGGTGTTAGTGATGGAGAAGGGAAGAAGGAAAGTAACCCGGCACGGATGTCGTCGTACCGCATACCCTGCACGTAAGCCGTCGCAATCGCGGCGAGGATATTCTCGCGCTGAAACTTAGCCGCGCCGCCGAGCATGAGTGGCACCTCTCGCACAGGCGCAATTGGGATGCGCAGGCGTCCGCGGCGAATGACGAACGTGTCGTTCTCGATTCGCGCTCCGATTCCATTGCGGGTGAGGTGAGTCTCGAATTCCTCGCTCTCGCCATCGGGCTTTGCCGAGAACAGCACGATGTCGCCCGGCGTACGGTCGCGCATCGCGTACACGAGCGGATCATCGGCGTTGAGGACGGCGTGTCCCTCGCGCTTGACGACTGCCGCGACGACGGCCTTTACATCCGCCAGCTGCTCGATGGTGTTGATGCCGCGCAATCCGAGATGATCTGCGGCGACGTTGAGCACAACCCCGACATCGACTTCGTCGAAGCCGAGTCCGGCGCGAAGAAGTCCGCCGCGCGCGGTCTCGAGGACGGCAATATCGACGGTTGGATTCGACAGGATGATGTTGGCCGAGAACGGGCCGGTCATGTCGCCTTCGAGGACGAGCCTGTTCTGCAGATACGTTCCGTCAGTCGTTGTAAAGCCGACGACCCTGTCGCCCAGCCGGAAGAGATGCGCAATCAGACGAACTGTAGTCGTTTTCCCGTTCGTGCCGGTCACAGCTATCACTGGAATCGTCGATTTTGCTCCAGGGGGGTACAGCATGTCGATAATGGGCGCCGCTACGTTCCTCGGCGTTCCCTCGGTTGGATGGATGTGCATCCTGATTCCCGGCCCCGCGTTGACCTCGATGATCACCGCGCCATTTTCCCTGAAGGGCACGGAGATGTCGGGCGTCAACACGTCGATTCCCGCGATGTCGAGACCGATGATTCCAGCCGCCATCTCGCACGCAGTCACGTTATCGGGATGCATCTCGTCGGTTCGATCGATCGCGGTCCCGCCGGTCGACAGATTCGCGGTACCGCGGAGATATACGATTTGACCTTTCTCCGGAACGGATTCGAGAGTCAGGTCGTGCTTTCTCAGATAGCCGACGGTCCGGCTGTCGACGGGAAGCTTGGTCAGGGTCTTGGTGTGTCCAACGCCGCGGCGGGGATCGCGATTCTCGTGCTTGATCAGCTGGGCGACGGTGCTCGTTCCATCACCGGTAACGCAGGCGGGAATTCGCTCCGCGCATGCTACCACTCTGCCATTGATTACCAGCACGCGATAATCCCTGCCCTCGGCGTACTGCTCGACGACAATGCGGGTCGAGTATTCGCGCGCATCGTTCCACGCCTCGTGCAGTGTCTCGTCATTGTCGATGCGCCCCGAGATACCGCGACCGTGACTGGCGTCGAGTGGCTTTAGAATCACCGGGTAGCCGATCTCGTCGACGATCTCCAGCGCCCTTTCGATCGTGTTTGCAACATCGCCCTTGGGGACCGGCAGTCCAATGTTGCCCAGCACCCGCTTGGTGTCGTCTTTGTCCTGCGCGATCTCGACTGCGATAGCGCTCGTGTAGTCGGAGAGCGTCGCCTGAATGCGCCGGAGATTTTTTCCGAGCCCCAGCTGTACCAGCGAGTAATTATTCAATCGCCGCACTGGTATTCCGCGACGTTTCGCCTCCTCGACCAGGGCGGCCGTAGATGGACCGAGTCGAACTGCTTCGTAGAGCGACAGCAACTGCTCGACGATTGCGGCGACATCGACCGCGCGATCGGCGATGCAGGCACGGATGATTTTCACCGCATCGCGCATGCTCTGAAGCCCGACCTCTTCCTCCTCGTAGGCGACGATCACCCACCAGGTATCGGGATCGCCTGACGGTACCACGCGGCCGAAGCTGACGTCGCTGCCCGTGAGTGACTGCAGCTCGAGGGCGACATGCTCGAGAATGTGCGGAAGGTGTGTTCCCTCTCTCAGTCGCTCGAGAAATCCACCTGGTTCCTGACGGGTGCAGTGATGCTCCGCCAGTGTAGGAATCGCTTCGGTAAGTCTTTCGTAGAAACCAGGGATGTCGGCGGAGCTGATTTGTTCGAGGCCGCCGAGCTGAACGTCGCAGGCGATGACCGGGGCGAGACGCCAGTAGTTGGGTCCCCGAAGGGCGCGGATCCGCGAAACCTGCAGTTGGTCCGCGTCGATCTGTAGCTCAGTGGCGGTGCTCATCTGGTCGGCGAATCGGGACGCCTAAAAGAGCAACCCCCGTTCCACATGCTCGGCGTAGAGTTGGTACGGGATTTGGAGGCCGCGGGCCGTTGATCTTGGCGTGATCTGACACCCACAGAACTGAAGCAGGGAGCTAAAAGCCTTGCAGCCTTATAGCGGCAAGCTTTTCCGGCGACGTAAGGAGTCCGCGAAAACGGTGCCGCGCGCATTCGAACGCCTGTATGGACGCTTGTAGCTAAACAGCTTCAGTACAGTAGCTTGCGGCTCCCCGCTTCGGTTCTGTGGATGTCCGCAAGCCAGTACCCACTAAACGCCGCATTACTCTTCCGCCATGAACGGGTACCTATAGTCCGTCGGCGGCGAGAAGGTTTCCTTGATCGCTCGCGGACTGATCCAGCGCACGAGATTGAGCTTGGACCCGGCCTTGTCGTTCGTGCCCGACCCGCGCGCACCTCCAAACGGCTGCTGGCCCACTACCGCGCCAGTCGGCTTGTCATTGATGTAGAAATTGCCAGCAGCATTGCGAAGGAAGAGAGCGGCCTCGCGGATCGGCTGACGATCCCGGCTGAAAACTGCGCCGGTTAACGCGTACGGCGATGTCTCGTCAACGATCTTCAGCGTCTCGGCCCACTTGTTATCGGGATAAACGTGCGCAGTGACGACAGGTCCGAAGATCTCCTCACACAGCAGTCGATAAGCTGGATCCTTCGTCTCGATCAGCGTGGGCTCGATGAAGTATCCGTCCTCGCCGCGCGCGACACCGCCCGAAACGATGTTGGCGTTCTTACTGCCGTGCTCCAGATACTCGCCAATCTTCGTAAACGCCTTCTTGTCGATCACGGCTCCCATGAAGTTCCGGAAATCGGTGACGTCCCCCATCCGGATTTCCTGCATGATTGCTACGGTGCGGTCGCGGACCTCAGGCCAGATCGACTGCGGGATGTAGACTCTACTCGCGGCTGAGCACTTCTGCCCCTGATACTCGAAGCCGCCCCGCGCGATCGCGACGGAAAGCGCAGCCGGATCCGCCGAGGAGTGCGCGACGATGAAATCCTTACCGCCGGTTTCTCCAACGATGCGCGGATAGGATTTGTAGCGAGACATGCTCGCGCCAATCGTCTTCCACATGCTGTTGAAGACGGCGGTGCTTCCAGTGAAGTGGACTCCAGCGAGATCACGGTGGGCAAGCAGCTTGTCGGAGATCAGCGCCGCATCGCCTGCGACGAAGTTGATGACTCCAGGAGGAAGTCCCGCCTCCTCGAGAAGCTTCATGATGTAGTACGCGCTGAGCATCGCGCTCGACGCCGGCTTCCAGATGACGGTGTTGCCCATTAGGGCCGGCGCGGTGGGAAGATTTCCAGCGATCGACGTGAAGTTGAACGGCGTCACTGCATAGACGAACCCCTCGAGCGGCCGGTAGTCGAGCTGATTCCACATCGTGCGATCGCTGAGCGGCTGTTCGTCGTAGAGGCTCTGCGCGTAATGCGGATTGAATCTCCAGAAATCGATCAGCTCACATGCGGCATCGATCTCCGCCTGGAAAGCGGTCTTCGATTGTCCGAGCATCGTCGCGGCGTTGAGCGTCGATCTCCACGTCGTTGTCAGCAGCTCGGCCGCCTTGAGAAACACCGCTGCGCGATCTTCCCAGGCCCAGTTCGCCCAGTCTTTCGCCGCTTCCAGCGCCGCAGCAACTGCCTGATCGACGTTCCCAGCGCTCGCGCGGTGCCACTGCGCCAAAACGTGACGGTGGTTGTGAGGCATTACCGCTTCGGAGAGCTCGCCAGTGCGCACTTCTTTCCCGCCGATGATGAGCGGAATTTCGATGCGCTCGTTGGACATCGAGCGCAAACGATCCTTCAGAGCGGCTCTTTCCGGCGATCCCGGAGCGTAGCTCTTGACCGGCTCGTTTACGGGCGGTGGTACGCGACGCGTTCCGTTGAATCCGGTAAGAGTGCGCGTGGGCGTTTCAATCGCTTTGCTTGCTGCGCCACCGTCGCCGTTCGTTGATTTCGCGCTGCGTGGTCCGGCCTCGCGCACGCTGGCTTGGGCGGGTCGTGCTGTAGATGGGCGGGCGGGTCGGGCAGGGCGGCCGGGGCGGCCCGGGCGGGCGGGGGCAGACATTCCTGAATTCCTCGGATTGCGGACAGTACTACTCTCGAAAGATACGACGCGCTGACTCAAAACGAACCCCTGCGAACTCATTGGAGCCGGAGAAGGTTGGCCTTGGTCGGGCTTCTCTCGCTCGGCCCCGAGAGGTAACGTGCCCGAATGAAGACTCGCAGTTTCGTCACCCTCATCTTAGTGTCCGCCGCGCTTCTGCTCGTGGGATGCGTCAACGAGCCCGTAGAGTGGGGTGATGTCGCGTATCGTCGATCTCAGCTCGGCGACCCTGATGCGCGTAGCGCTGTCATGAGCGCGAACCTGCCAATGATTTCTGGCGCGAGCTCACCATGCATCCAATCCATTCGCACCGCTCGGAGCGGGCGAGAAATCTTTCGCGTCTGGTGGTCCTCTCGCAGTGACAGCAGCGTCGTGCTGTCGATGCAGCGCTCCGGAGATCAGGGCAGAAGCTGGAATCCGCCCGTCGAGGTCGAGTCGCGCGACCGCGGACGCCGTGGCTGCAAGCGGCCGCCACCAGGAATTTTTTTCGATCCCGCGCCCGGCAGCGGTTACGTCCAACTCGTCTACTTCATCGAGGCGAGCGATGGGGCGGGCGTTTTCTTCGCGCACTCGATGGACAACGGCGGAATGTTTCACTCGCCAGTTCCAGTCGTTTACGGCAACGCACCCTCAGTGGCGAGTGTGGCAGGAAACGGCGACAGCGTCGTGGTCGTGTTCGAGGATCCTAACTCTGTGACGGCGAGAATTGGTATCGTGCTGTCGCACTCGACGGGACACATTTTTGATCAGCGCGGCCAGGTGACGCCCGACGACGTACACGCGATCGCTCCCTGGGTTGCGCTCGATCACAGGAGAATCACAGTCTGGTGGAAGACGCCCGATGATTCGGAGGGCAGCTCAAACAGAGTGGGCTACCGCTCTGGAGTGTGGCGTTGAACGTCTTGCCCTCGGGGCTCGCGCACGCTCGCGCGAGCAGGGCTGGGCGTTACTGCTTAGCCGTAGTGGTAGCCGCGGTCTCGGGGCGATCGCGAATCACCTGAGGAAGAATTTGCCACTGCTCCGGACGTAGCAGCTTCTCCGCTGCGGCAACGGCTCGCGCAGTATTGTTCGACGCCTCCTCGAGCATCAGTGCCACACTCCCCGCCATCTGAGTAACATCGCCAGCTTCCTGCGATTTCGAGAGCAGAGTCCGAATGTTCCTGTAGATCCTCGAATTTCTTGCCTGCAGCGTATCGGCGACGTCGGTGAGTCCGACAATCTGCACGGCGCTGAGATGCAGTGTGTCTTTCATCGCAAGAATCTCGGCGACCGGATTCGGAACGGTGGCATCGACTTCCGACCCCTTTTCGCTCTCGACCAGCGACGGGGCACCCGAACCGCCGGCTATCTCGACCATTGACAGCGCGAGTGGTGCGCCGCCCAGCTGCAGGTCGATAGTCATCTGCTCGGGTCCTTTGGTGCGGCGACTGACCGCGCGCTGCACGGGCGTGAAGCCCAAACGCTTCACCTGCAACATGTACTGAGGTGCAGTCTCCGGGAAAAAGATCTTGTACCGGCCATCGGCATCAGTGCTGTACGTGCGCGTGACGCCGGAAGCGAGAGACGTCGCCCCAACCTGAGCGTCGGCAACCGGCTTGCCGGATAGATCGGTCACGCGCCCAGCCAGGATGTCGGTATGGACTCCTGTCTGCGCTTTAAGTGCTGCCGAAGCCAGGCAGAAAGCCGAGATCGAGAGGAGGGGAAAGGACAGTATTCGCATCAATTAGCTGAGGGGGCTTCTCTATTATCAATATCCGTACGCGGTAGAGTACTTGCAACGGCGAGCGGCATGCCTCGGTACATAGGCGCTCACACGATCGACAACGGCGGTCTCCACATGGCGGTTCTCCGTGCCGGGAAGGCGGGAATGACCGCGATGCAATGTTTCACGGCGATCCCGCGCTTCTACGGTGATAAGTCGACAATCAAGCCAGAGCGGGTGGCCCGCTTCAAGGCAGCGCTGGCGAAAACCAAAATCAAGCCGGCGAACGTCGTCGTGCACGCCGCCTACGTGCTGAGCGTTGCAACTCCCGACGACGACAAGTGGGTCAGGGCGAGCGCTGGACTGACCAAGGAGATGGAGAGGTCGAGCGCGCTCGGTATTGGTGCAGTTTGTTTCCATCCCGGATCGGCCGGAGCGAGTGATCGCGCCGAGTCAGCGAAGCGTATCGCCAAGGCGATCACGGAGGCGTTGAAGACGATAGAGTCGGACACTCGTCTCCTCGTGGAGAACACCGCCGGCGCAGGCAAAACGATGGGGAAGACGGCTCAGGAAGTAAGGGACATTCTTGCGAATGTTCCGAATTCTCTCCGCGCGAGAACCGGCTACGGACTCGACACCTGCCATCTCTTCTCCTCGGGATACGACATCCGCGCATCGAGACAAGCCCTCACTGCGGTGCTGGACGAATTCGAAGAAGCGACGGGGGAGCCACCGTCATTCCTTCATCTGAACGACAGTGCCACGGAGCTCGGATCGAACAGAGATCGCCACGTTCTCATAGGAGAGGGTCTCATCGGGAAGGAACCGTTCGAGTGGCTCATCCAGGACCACCGCAGTAACGATATTCCTCTCATTCTCGAGACACCGCAGCAGAACTACGAGATCGCGGACGACGACGATTCGCCGGACCCCTACGACGTGAAAATGCTGGGGCTTCTCGAAGGATGGGCGGGGAAATGAGGGCCAATCGTTCGGAGTTCGGACTGTTGGAGGGTTATTTTCCCTCTGAGATCGCGAGTTTCTCATAGGGAAACTCTGCGTTTTCCCTATTGCTTTCGTCTCGCGGGACTATAGTTTGCGTCGCTGACGGACCGCGTTTCACTCTGTACGACAACTCGCATCCGATCACCAAACCAGGAGACAAGATGGCAAAGAGAAAGAGGGGCGGAAGGAAGTCCTCGGCACGGAAGTCTTCCCGCAAGTCATCGAGGTCCAGAGGAAGGAAGTCCGCGAGAAAGGGCGGTCGGAAGTCGAGCCGCCGGAAATCCTCGGGCAAAAAGCGCACGCCGAACGCGGCATTCATGAAACCCATGCAGCCTAGCAGCGATCTCGCCGCAGTGGTGGGCAGCGGCGCGATGCCACGCACCGAGGTTACCAAGAAACTCTGGGGCTACATCAAGCGTAAGGGTCTTCAGGATTCGAAGAACCGCCGCATGATCAACGCCGACGAGAACCTCCGTCCGATCTTCGGCCGCAGCCAGGTCTCGATGTTCGAGATGACCCGACTGGTCAACAAACACCTCAGGAATCCCTAAGCTCCTTGGCAACTCCGTCTAACGCGGGGCGCGCTCAAAAGGCGCGCCCCGTTTCGCAACGGTCCCGGCTTCGCAATCTCTGGGAAAATGTCAAGTCGATCGTCGGCGCGCTGGCGATCTTCCTCATCCTGCGGGCGTTCCTCATCGAGGCTTACCGCATTCCATCGGGCAGCATGATCCCGACGCTGCTCGTCGGCGACTGGCTCTTCGTCAACAAGGCAATCTTCGGAGCTCACGTCCCATTTACGCACACGAACCTTCCCGCTTACAGAGAGCCGCGTCGTAGTGATGTCGTGGTGTTCGTCTCGCCGTTTCAGGCTGATGAAGATTCTCTCGGACACGACCCCACGCCCACTCTGGTGAAGCGGTTGGTCGGAGTTCCCGGCGATACGCTCTACATGCGAACGGGCGTGCTCTACGTGAACGGCATCGCACAGCGGCAGGGATACGGAGCGGAAACGCGTGCGAATCCTGAGTTGGCGAACTCCGTCGATCCACTGTTCGATTGGCAGAAAAAAGTTGGACTCAGGGCATCGCGATTTGGACCGGCACCGCCGCAGCCGACGCACGACAACTGGGGACCGCTCGTCGTTCCACCTGGAAAACTTTTCATGATGGGCGACAGCCGCTACAACTCGAAGGACAGCCGCTACTGGGGTTTCGTACCCAGGGAAAACGTGCGCGGAAAGCCGTTATTCGTGTACTACTCGTACAACGCGGACGATAGCGATCGACCGCTGCCGATGCTCACCGACATCAGGTGGAGCAGGATCGGGCACTGGATCAGGTAGTTACCCATTGGTAGCGTTCGGCGTCGAATTGGGAAACCGCCGGTTCTCCCTATGATCCACGCCAGAAAATCTATGGACGACTTCCACTCGGGAGTTACATTGGAACCCGTGGCGAAACCTCGTCCCGTCGAGAAGCGCCGTCGGCTGTTCAAGTCGAGCGAATGGGACCTTGAAGAGCCGGCAGCATTCACCAGGATCGCGCGATCCCCTGTCGAGCTCGCGCTCATTACCGGCGTCGTCATTCGTCTCTTCCGTGCCGTCGTTCTCACTCACGGCAACGTCACTGCCACCTACCTCGCCGCCTCGCTCGTACTCGGCACGCTTTTCCTCCTGGGAATGGCGACGCTTCACCTGGGAAGATTCCCAGTGCGTGAATGGCCGTGGCGCGCGCCTCTCTTCGCCATCTTCGAGACTGCTGGTGAGATGGCGGTTAGCCTGGTGCTGATCGCGCTCCACCGCGAGCCGTGGGGAACGGCGCGAGCGGAATTCACCGACTGGCAGCCGATGGCGACCGGAGTGTTGTTCTGGCGACTGATCGCGGTGTGCCTGTGGGCGTTGCTCCTCGGGCTAACCGTTCAGTTCGTACGGGGCCGAGTGCTCAAGGACACTGGTCGCGAGGTCGAGCCAAGGGCGCTGCCCAACGGGCAGCCGTTCATCGAGAGACGCAAAAGGAACGAGTTCTAGCACCTATTCCGTTGCAATTCCGGTCTTACGCCGCGGTAGTCGCTTCCTCGCAGTACTTGTCGAACGCCCGCGTGAGATCCCGCGCGATGTCCTCGGCGGTCCGTCCCTCGATCTGATGGCGCTCGAGCATGTAGAGCTCGGCGGGTAGCCGGTGAAATAGCTTCTCGCCCTCTGCACTGCCTCGACATCCTGTCCGGCGAATACGGTCGTGAGCTTATCGGGTTTGGTGTCGTGCTGGATCGCTCTGGCAACAGCCGGGCGTGCGTTGCGGGCAGCACAGCCGCAGACGGAATTCACGACGACGAGCGTAGTACCCTGAGCCTCCTTCAGCTTGGCGTCGACTTCCTGCGGTGTGCGCATTTCCTCTACGCCGAGCTGCGTGAGCTCCATGCGCATCGGGGTGACGAACCTCTCGTCGTACATCTTTTTGAGCCTCTGAGTCTTGGGTGTTTGTTTTAATAATAATCGGACGCCTATACATCCACAGAACTGAAGCGGGGAGCGGCTAGCTCCACAGCAGCTAAGCCTGGAGCTTCATACTAAGGTCTCGACCGCAGCGTAATTCCGCGGAATTCATACGGCGGTGGGATGCTCCCCAGCTGGAAAGCTGCACGGCTCTACGCTGCCCGCTTCAGTTCTGTGGATGTTCAATCGCGTCGCGAACTGTACGCCGAGATCATCGAGCGTAGGAAACCCACCTCGCCATTTCCTTCATGGTCGGCCTCTTCCCGTACATGAGCAGCCCGACCCGGTAGATCCGTGACGCCAGCCATAGTGCGAGCAC
The DNA here is from genome assembly GCA_003223425.1 of Gemmatimonadota bacterium. GTDB lineage: Bacteria > Gemmatimonadota > Gemmatimonadetes > Gemmatimonadales > Gemmatimonadaceae > UBA4720. Next base: position 6,348 of record QHVA01000012.1, on the reverse strand, counting down.
GCAACCGATCGCCAGAAAGGCGAGGCTTCCTGCGAGCTCGAGCGGCGGCACTCCTGTTACCGCCATCCGAATGGGCATGATGATGGGCGACGAGATCGGCACCAGCGACAGCACCTTGGCCGTAGTTCCGGTGGGATTCAGCAGTACCGGCTGAATGAACACGCCAGTGCTCACGATCATGATCATCAGTGGACTCGCCGCCTGGCGGGCTTCACTCTCGCTGTTTACCGACGATCCAACCGCGGCGTAAAGCGACGAATAGAAAATGAATCCAAGGAGGAAGAACAGCAGGAAAAGAATCCCGGCCGCCAGACTGATGTCCGGCAGCGAGAAGGTCACCGCCGGCGCTCCGAGCTTCGCCATAATCGGCGCTCTGAGCTTGAGCAGAACGTAAGTCGTCCCGATCCAGAGTATCTGCTGCGTCAATCCGACCGCCCCGACGCCGAGGACCTTACCGACGAGCAGAGTGTCGGTTGGAACGCTGGACATCACGACTTCGGCGACGCGCGTCGTCTTCTCCTCGAGCACGCCGCTCATGATCGTCTGCCCATAAACCACGATCGACAGGTACAGAAGGAACCCGATCGCGAAGCCGAACAGCACGCTCGCCATCCCCGATCCCGCTCTGCCGCGCTCGGTGATCCGCTCGGTGCTGAAGTCGAGCGGAATGAAGGTGATCTCCTTCATCTTCTCGTTGTCGAGCCCGACCTTTTCCAGTCGGGACGCGAGTATTGTCTGCCGGATCGCGCTTTTTATCTGCGCCATGTCGGCAATCGAGGTCGCATTCGTTCCGGCATAGCGCGCTGATTCTCCGGCGAGCGTCTGCTGATTCACTACGACGTAGCCCGTCTTCTGCTTTCGCATCACCTCGTGCGTGGCCAGGCTCTCGGCCATCGTGAGCTCGCTTGGCGCCACCACTTTCACCGTTGGCATTCTGCCCGGAATTGTGCTGTCGCCGGCGATGTTGACGGCGAGCCGGTGACCGAACCCAGTGCCAGTGGCGTCGAGAATCGTGGTGTTGTAAACGTCGCTGGTCGCCTTGCTCTTCGAAGCCAGCCACGCGGGTACGATGATGATCGCGCTGAAGAAGATCGGACCGAAAAAAGTAGCAATTAGGAACCATTTCGACCTGACACGCTCGAGATACTCGCGCTTGATGATCGCCCAGAGCTTAGCCATGTCCGCTCATTCGCTCTTCCACGCCTCGGGCCCCTACTTTCTGCAGGAAAATCTGATGCAGTGAAGGCTGGATCATCTCGAATCTCTGCACCGACGCGCCTGATTCGACAATGCGCTTGAGCAGCGCCTGCGGGTCTGCGCCCGGCGCGAGCTCGATCTCGAAGAAGCGGTTCGAGTCGTCCGCGCGCTTCACCAGCGAGTGGTCGCGTAATATCGACGCCACGCCCGCCATTCCATCGCCCTCCAGAGCAAGCGCGATGTTTCGTTGCCCGTGCTCTTCCCTGACATCGGTGACTGTCCCATCGAGCACCTTCTCGCCCTGCGCGATGATGCACACCGAATCGCACAATCTCTCGGCGTTGTCCATCAGATGAGTGCTGAAGATCACCGTCTTGCCGCGATGTTTGAGCTCGACGACGGTGTCCTTCAATGCCTGCGCGTTGATCGGATCGAGTCCGCTGAATGGCTCGTCGAGAATTACGAGATCCGGGTCGTGCAGCAGCGTTCCGATGAACTGAACTTTCTGCTGCATTCCGCGCGACAGCTCGTCGATCTTTGCGAGGCCCCAATCCTTCTCGGGCGTCTTGAGCGACAATCGCTCGAGCCATTCATCGATCCTGCGATCGGCATCGCTCCCACGAACTCCTTTCAGCTCGGCCAGGAATTTCAGAACGCGCCGTACCTGCATCTTGCGATAGAGTCCGCGTTCCTCGGGCAGATAACCAAGTCGCTCGGTGATCTTTGGATCGTTCGAGGGACGTCCGAAGATGTGGATCATCCCCGAATCCGGTGCGATGATGTTGAGGATCATCCGGATAGTGGTGGTTTTCCCGGCGCCGTTCGGACCGAGTAATCCATACACGCTCCCGGTCGGAACGCGGAGCGTCAGATCGCGCACCGCCGTATGCCCGGCGAAGCGCTTGGTGATGTTGACTATGTCGATGGCGTATTCGGTCATGTAGCTTCGCTGGGAAACGTCGCTTCGGGAACAAAAATATAAGACCAAAAAGTGATGCCCGTTTCAGAAACTCTCGTAATCGGATTGCTGTTTTTCGCGGGTGCTGCTCTCTACGCGTCTGTCGGGCACGGTGGCGCTTCCAGCTACCTGGCAGTGATGGGTCTCTTCAGCTTTGCGCCCAGCGTGATGAAACCGACGGCGCTCGCGCTCAACATTCTGGTCGCGGCGGTAGCGACGCTCAAGTTTTTTCGCGCCGGACTATTCTCGTGGCGCATCTTTTGGCCGTTTGCGATCGCTTCGATTCCTGCAGCGTTCGTCGGTGGGGCGACGCTACTGCCTGGGCGGTGGTACAAGGCTGTCGTCGGTGTCGTGCTCCTCTATGCAGCCGTGTGGATGTTCCGTTCCTCGCGCCGGTCCCTCAAGAGCGAGACGCGCCCTCTCCCACTTTGGGCTGCCATCGTCGCGGGCGCCGCGATCGGATTTCTGTCCGGGCTCACCGGCGTCGGTGGCGGAATATTTTTGAGTCCGCTTCTGCTCTACATGGGCTGGGCCGAGACGAGAGCAACGTCGGGTGTGGCTGCCCCATTCATTCTCGTAAATTCAATTGCTGGACTGCTTGGGCATCTTTCGAGCGTTGCACAGCTGCCACCCAACATTCCGATATGGGCTGCGGCAGCAGCTATCGGTGGGTGGATCGGAGCGAGTTACGGCAGCAGGAAAGCTCCAGCGCCGGTATTGCGGCAACTCCTGTCATTGGTGCTGATTGTTGCTGGCGCAAAGTTGATCCTCGGCTCGTGAGGTGATCGATGGCATTCGACGAGAAGTTAGCGGCGCGCATTCGAAATCACCTTGGCAAGAAGAAGGGCGTCACGGAAAAGAAGATGTTCGGCGGCGTTGCCTTTTTGTTGAATGGCAACCTGTCCTGCGGCGTTCACGGTGAGGAGTTGATCGTGCGGTTGGCGGCCGATGAGACTGACACTGCGCTCGCGCGGAAGCACACCCGTGTGTTCGACTTATCCGGTGGGCGTCCGATGAAGGGGTGGATTCTGGTCGAGCCCGAGGGGCTAAAGACGGACCGGGCCCTCGCGGAATGGGTGGAAACGGGAGCGAAGTACGCCACATCACTTCCGCCGAAGTAACGATGCACTGCCGCAAATCAGGGGCAGTTCTCCTTGTATTCGGATTGTCCCACGCATCAATGGCTAAAGCACAAGCCCGACCGCGCGCGCGTGAGCTCGGCGTTGCTCCCGGGGTTTTTGCACCGGGACCGCTGGACGCCATCACCGACGTGGCCGGAGTCCTGGTCGGACAGGTCACCGTCGACGAGGCGGATTCCGTTCGCACCGGGATCACTGCCATCCTGCCGCACGCCGGCAATCTCTTTCTCCAGAGAGTGCCAGCCGCAATTGTCGTCGGCAACGGTTTTGGAAAACTGCTTGGCTCGACTCAGGTGAATGAGCTCGGTGAGCTCGAGACTCCGGTACTTCTGACGTGCACGCTCTGCGTATGGAAAGCGGCTGACGCAATGGTCGAGTGGATGTTGAGCCAGCCAGGAATGGAGAATGTGCGCTCGATAAATCCGGTTGTCGGCGAGACGAACGACGGTTACGAGCTGAATACAGCGATACGCTCGCGGCCAATTACTGCCAGCCAGGTGCGTCAGGCGCTCACATCCGCGCGTGGCGGACCTGTTGAAGAAGGCAGCGTTGGCGCTGGCAGAGGTACGCGCGCATTTGAGTGGAAAGGTGGCATTGGGACCTCCTCGCGGCACGTTCCTGCGTCGTTAGGTGGGTGGACAGTGGGTGTGCTCGTTCAGACGAACTTTGGTGGCGTGCTTCAGATCATGGGCGCGCCGGTAGGACGCGAGCTCAATGCGCACAAATTTTCTCGCGCACTCCGTGAGAAAGCCGACGGCTCGATAATGATCGTCGTTGCCACCGATGCACCTCTTTCCGACCGCAATCTCAAACGACTCGCATCGCGAGCGTTGATGGGACTGGCGCGGACGGGATCCGTAGCGAGCAATGGCTCCGGGGATTACGTGATCGCCTTCTCGACCGCGCCCCAGGTTCGGCGGCAGCGCGACGCCGCGCGTCTCACTACCACCGAGATCGGGAACACGGAGGAGCTCTCAGCGCTGTACGAAGGAGTCATCGAAGCGACCGAGGAAGCGATCTACAACTCGCTCTTCCGCGCGACGACGGTGAGCGCAAAGGGAGGGACCGTCGAGGCGATACCGATCGATCAAGTCAAAGAGATCCTGGCTCGCTACGGAATCCGACCCGGCCAGAACAAATAGTCGCTCAGTTCGAGGACTACTGCCTTCGCGCCACCGCGCGCTTACTTGCCGTCACGGGAGCAGCGCTGTACCACGTGCTACCGATCGCGATGAGATTGCGGACCTGTTACGCGTCCCGTGTTACCGACGAGTCCGATCACCTGACCACGCTTCACCGAGTCCCCAGCCGATACAAGCGCCTTGCTGAGATGAAAATACGCTGTGACGACTCCGCCGCCGTGATCGACGTAGATAACGTTACCGGCGAGAAAAAAGTCGTCGACGAGTGCGACCACTCCGCGGTTCGCCGCACGCACGGGCTCTCCAACTGCTCCCCTGAAATCGACACCGAGATGTCGCGCAGTCACCTGACCGTTGAACAAGCGACCCGATCCGAATTCGCTGGTAATCACCGATGTACGCGGCTTGAGGAATGATGCGGTCCACATTGGCAGCCTGTCGTGCGCCAATCGGCCGATCTCTCGCGCTCGCGCATTCTCGCGATTGATTCTCGCGATCGTCGCAGCGTCGAGTGGCTTGGTGAAAGCGCTGTCTACGGCTAGTGGCTGTGCGACGGGCGGGGGCAGCTTTGGCAACATGAAGCGTACTCGTGCGGTCTCCGTCTTTCCCGACGTGCGCTGGATTATTGCAGTCGCCACCAGAGTTCCCTCGGAGTCGACCGGCACTCCGCCGATCGCGTGCCACTTACCTGCTGTCGAACGCATGAAGTGAAGCGGTTCGCCAGCCATTGCGCCGCGAATGGAAACGACCGAGTCAGCGCCCACCGGGGGTGCTGACAAAGTCAGCCGCACGATTGCCCCAGGTTCTGGATGTGCTGGCACCGTAGTGAGACGCGCGAGCTGCGCGTCCAACGAGCCGGAGAACAGAGTGCAGATTGCAAAAGTGGTCGTGGTGCTGATCTTCACGAGGTACCCATGTATCGAGAGTTTGCCGAAGAAGCTAACGTATCCCATACCCCCGAAACTCTCCGGTGGATTCATCCTTAGCTCGGTGGGATTAGCTCTCCTCGCATACGGGGAGGGATTTTGAGAGGGTCAACCTCGTAGGTCGGATGTCGATTTGGCCAATCTCCAACCGACTAATTAGCGAGAACCCTTTCAAACCAATCTGGAGGAACGATGAAGTACCTTTGCCTGATTTACGACGACGAGCAGCAGTGGCAGAAATTTCCGAAGGAAGTGCAGGATAAGTACATGGGAGAGTACGGAGCATTTACTGAGAGCATCAAGAAGAGCGGCAAATTCGTGGGAGCGAATCAGCTTCAGCCCACCCAGACCGCCACCACCGTGCGCGCGCGCAACGGAAAAGTCTCGACTACCGATGGCCCGTTCGCCGAGACGAAGGAACAGCTCGGTGGCTACTACCTGATCGAGGCGAGAGATCTGAACGACGCCATTCAGGTGGCGTCGCGTATTCCGTCTGCCAGGTCGGGCTCGATTGAGGTTCGTCCGATCGTCGAGCGTCCCGGCGCGTAGCTGCAAGACGCGAAAGCAATGCGGGAAGATGTTGCGGCGGATGTGCGCGACAGAGTGGATGCGATCTATCGCTCTGATTCGCGCCGCGTGCTCGCGACTCTCATCCGTCTCCTCGGCGATTTCGATTTAGCCGAGGAGGCGTTGCATGATGCGTTCGCGACGGCGGTAGAGAAGTGGGTCGAGGATGGGATTCCCCGCAATCCACGCTCGTGGCTGATCTCGACTGGTCGTTTCAAGGCGATTGATCGATTGCGCAAGGCAGCGAGGTTCGAATCGACAGATGCATCAGCGCTCGATCGTCTCGAGACGGAGACGGCGGAGATGCCTGAGTACGACGAAGACGGCGTGGAGGACGATCGCTTGCGACTCATCTTCACTTGCTGTCACCCTGCTCTCAGTCCCGACGCCCAAATCGCGCTGACACTGCGCGAAGTTTG
>QHVA01000043.1 GCA_003223425.1 Gemmatimonadota bacterium | reverse complement strand
ATGGTCTTGCCGGCGTCGGGCTTTGCCGCTCGCTCGAGATTCTTGGCGTAGGGCATCGGCACGTCTTCCTGATGCACACGCAGCACCGGTGCGTCGAGATCGTCGAAACACTCCCGCTGAATGAAATCGACCACCTGTGATCCCATGCCGCAGATCTCCCAGCCTTCCTCGAGCACGACGGCGCGGTTCGTTTTCTGGACGGAGCGCGCGATCGCATCGACATCGATGGGCCGTACCGTGCGCAGATCGACTATGTCGATGTTGATCCCCTCCTTGGCGAGATCGTCGGCGACTTTCATCGCCACGAGTATCATTTTCCCGTGAGTGATCAGGGAGCAGTGATCGCCCTCGCGCTTGTTTTCCGCGACACCGATCGGAACGATGTGCTCTCCCTCGGGAACTTCGCCCTTGGTGTTGTAGAGCATTTCACCCTCGAGGAAGACGACAGGGTTGTCATCGCGGATCGCCGACTTGAGGAGTCCCTTTGCGTCGGCGGGCGTTCCGGGCGTACAGACCTTGAGCCCGGGAATGTGTGCGAGCCAGCTCTCCCACGCCTGGGAGTGTTGCGCCGAGAGCTGGAGCGCCGCGCCGTTGGGGCCGCGGAAAACCATCGGTATTTTGTACTGTCCGCCGGACATGTAGAGCATCTTCGCCGCCGCGTTAACGACTTCGTCGAGCGCGAGCAGTGCGAAGTTCCAGGTCATGAACTCGACGATCGGCCGCAGTCCAACCATCGCCGCCCCGACTCCCACGCCGGCAAAGCCGAGCTCGGTGATCGGAGTATCGACGATACGCATCGGGCCGAACTCGTCGAGGAGTCCCTTGGAGACCTTGTAGGCTCCGTTGTACTGCGCGACTTCTTCCCCCATAAGGAAGACGCGATCGTCACGCTGGAGCTCCTCGCGCAGCGCCTGAGTAAGTGCGTCGCGATAGGTGATTACCGGCATCAGCTGGTCGTATCGGTGTAGATGTCGGTGTGGAGCTTCTCGAGCGGCGGCTCCGGACTCGAGTCGGCGTAATCCCACGCGTCCTGCGCGATTGCTTTGGCTTCGTCGTCGAGCTTGTGCATCTCGCCTTCGGTCAGCTCGCCCGCCTCGAACATTTTGTTGTGGAGGAGAAGAATCGGATCGCGCTTCATATTCTCCTCGAGCTCGTCCTTCGTGCGGTAAGTACCACTCACCGCGTCCGACATCGAGTGTCCCATGTAGCGGTAGGTCTTCATCTCGATCAGCGTCGGCCGCTTTTCTTTTCGAGCCCGCTCGATCGCGCGCGCCATGCATTCGCGCACAGCGAAGACATCCTGACCGTCGACTGTCTCACCCTCCATGCGATAGCCATTCGCGCGGACGATCGCGTCCTCGTTCGCGGTCGACCGTGAGATGGCTGTGCCCATGCCGTACCGATTGTTCTCCATGATGAAAATCACCGGCAGATCCCATAGCGAGGCCATGTTGAGCGCTTCGTGGAAGGCGCCGATGTTGACCGCTGCTTCGCCGAAAAAGCAAATACAAACCTGATTGCCGCGACGATACTTGATCGCGAAGCCAACTCCCGCTGCGATCGGAACGTGACTGCCGACGATCCCGTGTCCGCCGAGGAAGTTGGTGTGGGCGTCGAAGATGTGCATGGAGCCGCCTTTGCCGCCCGAGCACCCGGTGTCGCGGCCAAAAAGCTCCGCCATGATTGCACGAGGGCTGACGCCGCGGGCGAGCGCCTGCGCGTGATCACGATAAGCCGTGATCACGTAGTCATCGGGTCGGATCATCGACATCACGCCGGTCGAGATCGCTTCCTGTCCGATATACAGATGACAGAAACCGCCGATTTTTCCGAGCGCGTACGCTTCAGCACAGCGCTCCTCGAAGCGCCGCTGGAGGAGCATTGAGTGAAGCAGGTCGCGACGGAGCTCAGGAGTGGTGCCTGCAATGTTGGCGGGCGCGCTCTCTTTCTCGATCACTGTACCCATCTCGGGATCTTTTTCGGTCGTGGGTCCGTTCCCGTCATCCGTTGGTGCAACGTTCTCCTGGCCGTCGCTTGACGCCGGCTTCTCCTTGCGCTTCTGCACGGGTGCGCGCTTCGCTTCGGTGCTCATACGCCTGCGGCCTGTACCTGCTCCCATGCGTGATAGCTGGAGCGAACAAGGGGTCCTGATTCAACGTGGCGGAATCCCATCTCCATTCCAATCTCGTAGAGTTTTCGAAACTCCTGCGGAGTGTAATAGCGATCGAGTGCGATGTGCGCGTCCGATGGCCGGAGATACTGTCCCAGCGTCAGGATGTCGACATCGACTTCACGAAGGTCGCGCATTACTGCGATGACTTCCTCCATCGTCTCGCCCATGCCGAGAATCATTCCGGTCTTGGTCGGAATGTCGGGTGCAGTTCGCTTCACATAGCGGAAGATGTCCATCACTCGCGGGTAGCGACCGCCCGGTCGTGCTTTCTTGTAGAGTCGCGGTACTGTCTCGGTGTTGTGATTGTAGATCTCCGGGCCCGCCTCCAGAACGGTGTCAATGCTGTCTTCGTTGCCCTGAAAGTCGGGGACCAGTACCTCAACCGAGCAACCCGGAACACGCTCGTGGATCTGTCGAATCGTCTCGGCGAAGACCCAGGCTCCAAAGTCTGGCAGATCGTCGCGATCGACCGATGTTATCACCGCGTGCTGAAGTCCCATGTCGGCGATTGCTTTCGCTACGCGATGAGGCTCGGCGATGTCGTATTTGGGCGGCCGCCCGTGCGCGACAGCGCAGTAGGCGCAATTGCGGGTGCAGACGTCACCGAGGATCATGAAGGTCGCGGTCCCGTGCTCCCAGCACTCGCCTACGTTGGGGCAATGCGCTTCCTCGCACACCGAATGGAGATCGAGCTCACGCATCAAGTGCTTGAGCCGCATGTAGTTGGGGCCGCCCGGCGCCTTTACCTTGAGCCACGACGGTTTCCGTTCCGGGAGCGGCTCGGCGCGGTGACGCCCCATGATCTGATAGAGAGTATCTGGCATCTTTGGGGGCTCGACGAGGAGAGGATCCGTCGAGCTTAGGGAATCTACATCAAAAGCGGTCGGGGCGAAATTGTGACAGGTTGTGGCTAAGTGGTGATTCTGTCACGAGATCGGCGATTAAATCCCCCGTTAGGGGGGCCATGAGGACGCCGTTGCGCGAATGGCCGCAGGCGTAGATGAGAGATGGATGCTTCGGATCGGGACCGATCATCGGCAACATGTCGGGAGTGACAGGGCGCAGACCGGCCCATGCATCCACGTTTTTTGAGTCGGAGAGGCTCGGGCAAATCTCTTCCGATGCGGCGCGGACTTTTTTCACGCCACTCGGGGTGGTGCTTGAATCGAAGCCGACACTTTCCATTGTGCTGCCGCCGATCGTCACTGCTCCGCGTGGAACGACATATCCGCGAGGCCCATAAGCGACGTGGCGAAGTGGGGAGCTCGAATAGGACACTAGCTGTCCGCGCGCTGGCAGCACTGCGCGGGCTAAGCGCGCGCCGGAAATCTTTCCAGCCCAGGCACCGGCAGCTATGACGACGTGACGAGCGGTATATGGCGCACTCGATTCAGTCCTCACCGTGCACGAATCTTCGGCGGGGTCCACTCGGGTCGCAGCACCTCGTAACCGGCTAATTCGATCGTGGTTCGCGCAAAGCTTCTCGAGCGCGGAGAGCAATACGACATTGTCGACGGCGCCATCATCAGGATTGAACATTGCGCCCAGCCCATGGGATAGTGCGGGCTCCAGCTCCCGCAGCTCCTTTGTATCGAGCCAGCGCGTAGTCGGAAGAGCAGTCTTGCTGAGTCCTTTGATGCCCTTCTCGCTGAGGGCAACTTGCAGGATGCCAAGTCGATTGAGAGGAACGACGACGCCAGTTCGGTCCGCTATGAATTCGACGTACGATGGATATCGATCGCGGGCAGCCACACCGAAAGCGTGAGCCGGTCCCGGTGCCCGCTCGACCGATGGCGCCAACATTCCGGCGGCAGCAGGGGATGCTTCGCCTGGACGTCGCTCGCTTATCAGCATGACGGAGACTCCCCGCTCGGCCAGCGCGACAGCGATGGCGAGTCCGATCAAGCCGCCGCCCACGACTATGACTTCGCCAGTCAGCCTTCCAGTCCCCGGGATCCGCTCTCGTGAAACAAGTCCATCTGGTGTATCGTAGTGATTCCAGACACCGTATCGGAGAACGTCATGTTACGCGCCATCTTCATGATCGGCCTATTCGCCATGCTGGGCCTCTTTGCCGTGGGCATGGTGTTCAAACTGTTCGGCGGAATAGTTGGTCTCACTTTCTGGCTGGTAGCGCTCGCGCTGAAGGTAGTCATTGTCGGCGGGCTGCTGTACTTCGGCATCAGAGTCCTTAGTCCCGGCACCGCAGCGCGGATAAGGGAGAAGTTCGCTGGGACCCGGTTGACTCGTTATTAGACAGATCTCGAAGGTTTTGTGGATCTCACTCGACGCGCCGCGACCCCTACGCCGAGTCGAGAGATTCTATAACGCCCCAAGTTAGCAAAGGCACCATGATCTCGTGGTGTCCCGTGATCTCGTACCCTTTACCGCTCCCCTGCGTGGGCCGCTGCACGACGTTCATGCGCGGCCGGTAGTGCCGCAGCATATCGAGATCGCACGTCGTGAAACCTATCGGCCTTCCGTCGTTCAGGTTTCGCGCGATCGTCAGCGCTTTCAGAAACACTTCCGGCATGATCACCGCGCTGCCCAGGTTCAGCACCACGCCGCCCTCGTGCAAGGCTGGAAGCGATGCAGCCAATCGACGGAAATCGCGGTGGCTCGTGTCGCCGATCGCGGCCCCGTTCGTTGCTGGATGCTGATGAATGATCTCGGCGCCGAGCGCAGCGTGAACGGTGCAGGGAATTCCAAGACGGTGAGCAGCGAGCAAGACTGACAGCTCGCCATTCGACAACGGCAGGTCCGCGAGCGCCCGCGCGAGAGCTTCGCCCATTCCCCAACCGCTCTTCATTCCAATCGTGAAGGCCTGGTTCATTCCTCGACCGGTTTCCTCTGCCATCCCGAAAGTGCCATCGACGAGTCCACGCGCGACATCCTCCGACGTGGCGCCGAATCGCGCGATCTCATAGTCGTGGATGGCGGCGGACCCGTTCATCGCCAGGTGCGTTATCACCCGGCGATTCATCAGCTCGATGAGGAGTGGCGCGAGACCGGTCTTCACGATGTGACCGCCGAGCATCGCCACCACTGCGCGACGCTCCTTCGCGGCGGTCGCGATGGCGTTCACGACCTGGAGGAAATCCCGCGCGACGAGGACATCTGGTAGTGACTTAAGGAATGCGGCAAAGCTGCGGTCAGTTCCCGGCGGTGACGCAAATTCCGCAGCCGCGACCTTGTTTGGACGCCGCTCGATGGGAACGGTGCGGACTCTCGAGAGATCGACTTCCGCGGGTGCGACGCGCTCGGAAGGCGCCGTCTTTTGCTTTGCCCCGGGACCTTTCGATGCCCGACGAGGGGGCCGAGGGCCGCGGTTACCGCCTACGAATTCGGCGATTGGAAGTAGGACTTGAGGTAGAGATTCAGTGATCCGAACTTAAGCCTCGATTTGAGCTGAAGCATGATGTGCCTCTCGTCGTCCGAGAGCCAGACTTCCGCGCGCCCGTTTTCGGAGAAGATGCCTTTCGTCTTGATGATCGGCTGGACCACAATCGCATCAAAGGTTCCGGCGGGAACTTTGATCCTCTCCTTGCGGAGAACGCGGATGCGGACAGGGTTGCGATCCGGACGGAAGTAGCGATCAAAGTCGTATGTCTCACCGACGACGAGCGGAATCGTGCGGAGAAAGTAGAGGAACGAGCCGTCATCGAGCGGCTGACTAACGGACTTCTCTTCCTTCTGCGGCTTCTTCGATGTCTGAATGAAGATCGCGCGCTCCGGGTAGATCTCGAATCTTCTCTCTACATCCTTCCCGCCTTCCTCCAGCTCCTGAACGAAACGGAGCGAGGACAGCGTCTCGGCGTCCATCCAGCTCTCGTAGACGTCGTTCACGCGATAGAGGAAATTGCCTCCCTGCACCCAGAACGCCGTGTGCCAGGCAGGCCTGCCTCTGAGGTTGTCGAGCGCAACGACTTCCATATGGGCGTTTCCAACTCTCAGCGCGCCGAACTTCACGTCATACTCCATGCGCTCGCCAGCCCCGAATGGAACCTTGGCGCGCTTGGCAGTCGACGCTACGACAGTCTGCGCCGCTGCGGTCGGCGATTGGCCCCAGGAGCTGGTCGCTGTTGCTGCCGCGAAAACCGCGAGGCGTGAAATGGTGGCGAGCTTCACTCTCCACCCCCGGCCGGAGCGGCGAGGAGTCGAGCGGTTCGGGTAAAGCGGAAGAGATTCAGGGCGTCGATCACTGGACGCACTCGCGTCTCGCGTGTGCGCACGTCGTATCGCGGCGCGAGATCGACGTTCTCGACTCGACGCGCGAAAGGACGCGCCTTCAGCAATAGCTCCATATTTGCCGCCCAGCCGGTGCTGGCGACGACCGGCTTGTCGCCCAGGGACTTTAGTAACTCACGCAGCACCGAAATGCGATAAAGACGGTAAGTAGTGAAAGGATCTGTCGCGTCGGTTTTTGGAAGTCCCGTACGTTGAATCCAGTTTGCAAAGAGGTGCAATCTCCGCACCGGTGCCGGGGCCTCGGTCATCTCCTGTTTGGCCGCGACGATGTCGGCGCCGCCCTCAAAACGCTTCACCAGCTCCGGTATGTGCTCCGGTTGATCGGTGAAATCGGCCTGCATCACTATGAGCGCATCACGCCGCGCATAGCGTGTGCGACGAGAGACTTCGCGAGCGAGCTTATCCAACGCGAAGCCGTACCCTTTGCGCCTCTCCCCACGCAGAATCGTGAGCGGGATTACCTCGGCGTACGGCTCGAGAGTCTCACGCGTGCCGTCCGTGCTTCCGTCGTCGTAGACGATGATTTCGTATTCGCGGGAGTAATCCTGAAAAATCCGCCGGATGCGCCACAACAGCACACCGACGGTTTCGCCCTCGTTGTAGCTCGGAATACAGATGTAGATCAACTCAATTCCACTGCTAGGGTGATGATAGGCGGGGCCGCTCATCAGCAAGATAGGAGAATCGAACGACGAGCCGCTACCCCGCTATCACTCTATTGTACACCTCAGCAGTTCGTTCGATCATTCGCTTTGAGTCGAATTCGCGGGCTCGCCGTTTCGCGCCTTCGCCCAGCATCGCGCGGAGCCCGTCATCGCTGATCAGAGCCCCAGCAGCACGCACGAAACCAGGAATGTCGGCTGGGGCGACCAGCAGACCGCTCTTTCCGTCCTCGATTACTTCTGGCAGGCCGCCGACTGCGAACGCAATTGGGGGAACTCCGAGCGCCATCGCATCGATCACCGACGTGCCGAGGCCTTCTGACCGGGCCGGATGCCAAAGCACGTCGAGCCCCGACATGGCGTCGTGAATCTCTTCCACAAATCCTGCGTCGAATCCCTCGACGCCAGAGATTGTCGTCCCACCTTTACCCTTTCCTCCCAAAAGCACCAGACGGGTGCGGCGGAACAGCTCACCGGGAAGACGGCGCGCAATTCCCCCTACCATGTCGAGACCTTTCTCCTGGGTCATCGCGCCGACGATGCCGCAGATCACAGAGTTCGGCGGCCAGCCGCGCTCGCGGCGCCAATTGCGTGGTCGCTTCACCTGCGGCGCGGGGACCCCCGAATAGACCACCTCGATAAGGCTGGCGGGAACGCCCGCTTTCACCATGACGGCCTTCACCGCCTGTGAGATTGCAATGAATGCGTCGACGCCGCGCCGATATTTCAGGAGAACCTGTTTCGGAGGAAAAGCGACGCGACGCGTGACCACGAGACGCGTCTTTCTTTTGCCGAGCAGCGCCAGCCGCGCAATCGAGTGTGAGCGGGCATCGTGCGCGTGAACGATTCCGGCGTCCCACTCCCGCGCGACGGCACGGAGCTCACGCGCGGAACGAATATCCCATTCACCGCGCAATGTCAGGCGATAAGTGGGAAGCCCGGCGTGCTCGGCAAGTCTGATGAGGGGAGAACCGGTCGGGGCGACAACCAGAGTGCGATATCCGAGATCGCGCAGGCCAGTCGCCAAGAGCAATACCTGACGCTGGCCGCCCCGCCAGCTGCGCCCGGAGTCAATGTGAAGAACTCGGGGCAGATCCACTACGCTTCGAGCTGCCGCGCGAAGGCCTTGAACAGCCCTCGATCCCACGGCTCGGGCGAATCAGTCATTTCCTCTGGATGCCATTGCACGGCCATCACCCACCAGTCTTCATCGGTCGACTCGAGTCCTTCGATTATTCCGTCAGGGGACCGGGCTGTGACGCGCAGACCGTCGGCGACCCGCTTTACCGACTGATGGTGAAACGAATTCACAACGACGTGTTCGGCACCGACCGCTTTGGCGATCAGAGAGCCGGGCTCGATGTCGATCTCGTGGGACCGCGAATCACGGGCTCCTTCTTCATCGTGTGCGATGCTGGTATTGCACTGGGAGGCAATGTCCTGGACCAGCGTTCCACCCAGTGCAACGTTGAGCATTTGGATGCCGCGGCAGATCGCGAGCACGGGCTTCCCGCGCGCCTTTGCTTCCTCGATGAGCGCGGATTCGGTCGCATCGCGCGCGGCGTTCACAGATCGTACTTTTTCGTGGCGTTTTTCGCCGTAGCGAGCTGGATCGACGTCTTCGCCGCCAGTGAGAACGAGGCCGGCGACGGAATCGAGAACGGCCGCTGCTGCGTCGACGTCCGCAAGCGGCGGAACTATGAGTGGTACGAGCCCTGCATTTTCCAGGGCAGTCACGTAGGCGGCGGTCAGCCGGACACGATTAGTATCGCCATCGGGGCGAATGCTAGCGGTAACAGCAACTGTGCGGGCTGGAACCGGCTTGCGCGCGGACGACACGAGTGATCTCTCTTAGACAGGGTACGCTGGCACTGATGCTCGCCGCCGCGTCGGCGACAATTGCACAGTCCCAAAGTCTGAACGGGCTTCCCGTTACCTGCAAGGGGGAGCGCGTTAGTCGCATCGACATCGATGTG
>QHVA01000042.1 GCA_003223425.1 Gemmatimonadota bacterium | reverse complement strand
CCAGGAAGGCATCGCGCGGGAGATGATCTGCGGCGACGCGCGCATCGATGGCATCACGGTCGGTGTCATCGCGAATCAACGCGGTCTGATCAAGAGCCGAGAGGGAGAAAAGCCGCGATTTGGCGGCATCATCTACACGGAAAGCGCAGAGAAAGTCGCCTACTTCATCGATCGGTGCGATCGGTTGGGAATTCCGTTGCTCTTCGTGCAGGATGTGTCGGGCTTCATGGTCGGCACCGAGGCAGAGCAGGAAGGAATTATCAGGGCTGGCGCCCGCTTCGTCGAAGCAATGGCGACGGCGCGGGTCCCAAAGCTCGTTCTCACGGTGAACCACGCGTCGGGCGCAGGCTACTACGCGATGGCTGGTCAGGGGTTTGACCCCGATTTCATCTTCAGCTGGCCGACCGGACGCATGGCAGTGATGGAAGGCGAATCAGCGATTCAGGCTGTTCACGGCCCGGCGCTCGAAGCCGCTAAGAAAAAAGCCGGCACAATGGATCCAGATGTCGGCAAAGCGGTCGAAGAGATGCGCGCCGATTACGAGCACCAGCTCGACGCACGCTACGCGGCAGCGCGAGGCTATGTTGATGCGATTCTCTATCCCGAAGACACGCGCGAGATGCTGAGCCTCGCGCTCCGCGCGACTCTCCACAATCCAGGACCACACCTCGGCCCATTCGTCTTGCCGCCCCATCTCTCCGAGGAAAGCAGTTGAAGAAAGTGGTTCGCGTGGCCGCTGGTCAGGGATTTTGGGGCGACGATCTCGACGCGCCACGCCGGCAGGTAGAGGGCGGACCGATCGACTATCTGATGCTCGACTACCTCGCCGAAGTGACGATGTCGATTCTCCAGAAGCAGAAGGAGCGCGACTCTTCACTCGGTTATGCGCGTGATTTTGTCGGCGCAATGGAGAGTGTTCTACCAGCCGTTGCCGAACGTGGTGTAAAGGTGGTTGCTAACGCGGGCGGTGTGAATCCACGCGCGTGTGCTGCAGCGGTGAAGGTAATGGCGGGCGAAAGAGGACATCGCCTGAAGATTGGAGTCGTCACCGGCGACGATCTTCTCGGCCGCCTCGACGAGCTCATTGCAGCTGGCCACGCGCTGGCGAATATGGACACCGGCGCGCCGCTTTCGACTGTCGGGGGTGAGGTTCTCTCTGCAAATGCCTATATCGGCTCTGAGCCGATCGTCGAAGCGCTCGAGAAGGACGCGAGCGTCGTCATCACCGGGCGCTCGACGGATACCGCGCTGACAATGGCACCTCTTCGCTACGAGTTCGGATGGGGCGGATCACAATGGGATCAACTGGCCGCGGGGATCATAGCGGGACACATAATCGAGTGCGGCGCGCAATGCTCAGGCGGCAACTGTCTTTACGACTGGCGCTCGATTCCGGATCTCGCGAACGTCGGTTATCCGCTCGTTGAAGGGAGTCCAGACGGGAGCTTCGTCGTGACCAAGCATCCGAAAAGTGGCGGAAGGGTTTCGGTTCAAACGGTGACCGAACAGCTGGTTTACGAGATGGGTGACCCGCATTCGTATATCACTCCGGACGTTGTGGCGGACTTCACGACGATCAGGCTGACCTCGGCAGGTGACGATCGCGTTCTGGTGTCTGGAATCAAAGGAAGACCGCCGACGGATAAGCTGAAGGTCTCCGTCGCGTATCGCGCCGGATTCAAGGCAGTCGGCACGCTTGTCTACGCCTGGCCCGACGCGCTCGAGAAAGCGCAGCTGGCGGACCGGGTCTTACACGAGAGACTGGACCGGCTTGGACTCAGCTTCGATCACATCGTGTCGGAGTATGTTGGCGCCACTGCCACTCACGGGCGTCTGGCGGGAGATCAGCGCAACGCACCTGAGGTGCAGCTTCGCTTCGGAGTGCGCGGCTCAGATCGCGCGGCGGTGGAACGATTCACGCGGGAGATCGCACCGCTCGTTCTGAACGGACCGCCGAGCGTCACCGGATTCGCGGGTGGCCGTCCGAAGGTGGAGGAGATCGTCGCGTACTGGCCTGCACTGATCGACAAGTCCGTGGTGAAAACCAAAGTGGATCTGATCCAGTGAAAGTGCGTCTCGTCGATATCGCGCACGCTCGCTCCGGCGACAAAGGCGACACGGCGAACGTCGGTGTGATCGCGCTTGAACCGCGCTGGTATTCAGTGCTCGATGAATTCGTGACCCGTGAGCGAGTAGCCGATCACTTTCGCGGGATGATCGAAGGTGACGTAGAGCGTTACGATCTCCCGAATCTCAACGCGCTCAATTTCCTGCTTCACGGCGCGCTCGACGGTGGCGGTACTCTGTCTCTCAAGACAGACGCGCAAGGCAAGGTTTACTCGACTGCGTTGCTTCGCATGCTGATCGATGTTCCCGACGCAGAGGCACGTCGTCTCGAGCTTCCGGCGGCAAAATGAAGCTGCGCCGTCGTTCGGAGCGTTTGCGGTGAAGCTTCGCCCGGCGGTCGAGCGTTCGCGATGAGAAATATTCGGATGACCGCCGATGGGCCCATAGGCAGGATTACACTGGCGCGGCCCGAAAAGAAAAATGCGCTCGACCGCGTCACCGCGGACGAGCTCGCAGAGGCGCTGTTCGCTTTGAGCGAGGCGCCGGTGCGAGTCGTCGCAATCGATGGAGACGGTCCTGACTTTTGCGCCGGCGCTGATCTATCGGCGCTCGAAGAGATGTTGGACGCCCCTCGACAGCAGCATATCGACGATGCCAAAGCGCTCGCGCACGTTTTTCACACGATCCGCCGCATGGAGAAGCCGGTCGTCGCACTCGTCAAGGGTCGGGCGTACGCTGGCGGGGCTGGCCTTGCTACCGCGTGCGACATCGTCCTGGCACACGAAGAGGCGCGCTTTGCGTATCCTGAAGTCACGATTGGTTTCGTGCCGGCGATGGTCATGACGATGCTGCGTCGGTCCGTCGGAGAAAAGATTGCGTTCGATTTGATCAGTACTGGACGAATTCTCAGTGCGGACGAGGCAAAAGCGATTGGATTGGTATCGCGGGTATTTGCCGCGAGAGAATTCGACCAGCTGTCCCTGTCCGTGCTGAATCAGCTCGCCGACGCCGCGCCAAGCGCGATCGCCGCGACCAAGACACTCTTCTACAAGCTCGACACGCTGGGATTTCTGGATGGAATTTCGGCCGGGATCGTCGCCAACGCCGATGCGCGATCCACTCCAGCATTCCGTGAGGGTGTTAAACGATTCACCAGCCGAAAGAAGGACAAATCGTGACCCCATTCACAATTGCCAAGCTGGCGCTGATGCTGATAGCCGCGATTCTGCTCGCGTGGGGAATCAGAGCGGACGACAGCGCATTGCGGTGGGCGGGAATCGCGTTCCTGTTCATCGCGCTGATTCTTCGATTCTTCAAGCCACGCAAGCCGCGCGGTCTGCCGTGACAGCAGCCACCTGGGCAGCGACTTCTGGTGTAACCGGACCGCGCCCAACGACGATCATCGATGCGCCGCGACTCTCCAGAAAACTCAGCGTCGATCTGGTCCTCGCCAGCGAGACGTTTCAGTACACTGGCAGCTTCAAATTTCGCGCTGCTTACAACGTAGCCTCCAACGTAAAACAGGCGCATATCATCACCGCCTCGTCGGGAAATTTCGGGCAGGCGATCGCGTTCGCGTGCTCTCTGTTCAATAAGCGGTGCACTGTAGTCATGCCCGCGGCGGCGCCAAAGATAAAGGTCGATGCTGTTCGGGAATACGGCGCGGAAGTGGATCTTGTCGATGTGAAAAGGAAAGGTCGGCTGGAGAGGTTGGCCGAGCTTGCAAAACAGTTCCCGCAGGCATACGTCGCCAGCCCCTACGATGATCCGCTCGTGATCGAGGGAAATGCCGGCCTTGCCAACGAGCTCTTCAAGCTCGGACTCGATCTCGATTTCATCATCGCACCAATCGGGGGCGGGGGTTTGACGTCAGGGTTAGTGAAAGCTGTCGAAAGGAGCGGCAAAAAGACGCAGGTTCTTGCCGCTGAGCCGCTGCTCGCAAACGACGCGGCGGAATCTTTCCGCGCTGGTCACATCGTGTCTCAGCCCGACGAATCCGCGACGATCGCTGACGGCGCGCGCATGCTCCGCCTCGGCGATCGGAATTGGGAAATCCTGAGTCACGGCCTTGCCGGTGTCATCGAAGTCACGGAGGATCAGATCAAGGAGGGCGTGCGCTTGCTGTTCGCGCTCGCGAACCTGAAAGCCGAACCGACCGGCGCGCTTTCACTGGGTGCAGTGCTGGCCGAGCCCGATCGATTCAGGGGCAAGCGCGTTTGTTGTGTGATCAGCGGCGGAAACGCCGATCCCGCTCTTTACGCCCAGCTCGTCGAAGGAATCTGACAAGCCACTTCATAATAAAGCCTGCCGCGCAACAGTTACGGACGCGCTACCAAGGCACCTCACCCAATCGTTGTTTGCTAGCTTTCACCAGATGGTGAAGCCAACGATTCAGGACGCGCGCAGGCTCCTCAAGAGCGCGTTCGATTACGACAATTTCCGACCGGGACAGGAAGCGGCGGTGTCCGCAATTCTTGCGGGCCGCGATACGGTCGTCGTTCTGCCAACCGGCGGCGGCAAATCGCTGTGCTTCCAGGTGCCCGCGCTACTGATGCCGGGTCTAACGGTCGTCGTGTCACCACTCATCTCGCTGATGAAGGATCAGGTCGATGCTCTCGTCGCGAGGGGACTGCCCGCTGCCTTCATCAATAGCACGTTGACTTCGGGACAAGTCTCGGACCGGCTCGCGCGCGTCGACCGCGGCGAGATCAAACTGCTATACGTGGCTCCGGAGCGCTTCGACTTCGGTCGCACCGCGGAACGGCTACGAAAAGCCGGCGTGTCGCTCCTCGCGATCGACGAGGCGCATTGCATCAGCCAGTGGGGACATGATTTCCGGCCCAGCTATCTGAGAGTAAAAACGGTTCACCAGGCGTTAGGATCTCCGACTACGATTACCCTCACCGCCACCGCGACGCCCGAGGTCCGCCGTGACATCGTGCGCGAGCTCGCGCTGAGAAATCCCGAGACGATCATAACCGGCTTTGACCGGCCGAATCTCACCTACTATGTCGTCCCAGCCAAGAATGACGCGGAAAAGGAGAAGCGACTTGTCGAGATTCTGCGGAACCGCGGCGGACTGGCTGTGATCTACGCTTCGACGCGACGCGCCGTGGACCATTTGACCACTGTTCTCGAGCGCTCGAAGATACCGGCCTACGGATATCACGCCGGTCTGGATGACCGCAGAAGGCACGAGGTACAGGAAGCGTTCATGACGGAAAAAATTCGCGCGATCGTCGCGACGAATGCCTTCGGAATGGGAATCGACAAACCCAACGTTCGACTCGTCGTTCACTACGCAATGCCGGGCACACTCGAGGCTTACTATCAGGAGGCAGGAAGGGCAGGGCGCGATGGGCTCCATTCTGACGTCTTCCTCCTCCATTCCTTTCCCGATCGCTTCACCCACGAGTTCTTTATCAAGGGATCGTACCCGGAACGAGAGGTTGTCGAGAAGACCTACGACGCGCTCAAAAAAATCTCGGACGATCAGGGATTCGTGAGCGCTGAGCCCGAAGATCTCGCTCGCGCTATCAAACCAAAGCCCAATACTCGGGAGATCGAAGGAGCGCTAAGAATTCTTACGCGTGCCGGCGCGGTAACACTCAGCGGGGGCGAGCACGCTCGCGTACACGTACGCTTGCTCGCAACGCCTGATCGTATCAAGCGGGAATTGACCGGCGAGAGTAATAGCGAGCTCGGACTTCTTCGCGCACTGTGGCGCGGCGTCGGGCCGGCTCTACGGACGGGAGCGGTAGTCGATCTCGACGGGCTGCCGCCCGGTCTCGGCGGCTCCGCCGCTGCGACGCCCTTGCTCGAGACGCTTCAGGATCGTCAGTTCCTTGTTTGGGATCGGTTGGGAAGCGGCCTCTATCTGTCCGATCGAACCGCTTCACTTTCGAGATTCAAGGTTGACTGGGTCATACTCGATCGGCGCCGGGCCGCCGAGCTCTCGAAGCTGCAAGCCGTGCAAAGGTATGCATACACGAGAGAATGTCGTCGCGGGTTCGTGCTTCGCTACTTCGGCGATCCGGCGGCAAGCGCAGCATGTGCTGGTTGTGACAACTGTCTCGGCATTCGGGCAGTCGCGGCCGTCGAAGATGAGTCACCCACCAGCCAGCGACGCGAGAAGACGTCGAGACAGTCAAGATCTCGGGTTCCAGAGCTTGCCGACGATTTTACTGTAGGGCCGGCCGAGGAGCGGCTACTCGCAACCCTCAAGACGGTTCGAACAGCGATCGCCCGCGAGGAACAAGTGCCCCCGTATATTGTATTCTCTGATCGAACCCTGACCGAGCTTGCTGTAAGGCGCCCACGGTCGCTGACTGCTTTTGAACGCGTGCGCGGAGTGGGTCCAATGAAGCTTGAGCGATATGCTGCGCGATTTCTCGACGCTATTTCGAAAGCTGATGACACTGAAGCGGCGTGAAGCATCACGCCACCAACCACTGACGGCGAAGTAATGAGAATTAGAATCCGATTAATCCTTGCGTTTGTTTTCTGCGCCGCGTCTCTCGCGACCATCGCGGGCGGCAGACCTTTGGTTGCGTCCGCGCAGCAAACATCGAGCGCGGCCGCTGCTTCGCTGCCGTTCGATCCGGCAGTCACAGTCGGGACTCTGCCGAACGGGATGCGCTATTACATCCGAGAGAATCACAAGCCGGAGAAGCGCGCCGAGCTGCGGCTCGTAGTCAACGCTGGCTCCGTTCTCGAGGACGAAGACCAACGCGGTCTCGCTCACATGGTCGAGCACATGGCGTTCAGAGGTACGAAACGGTTTGCCAGGAACCAGATTTCCAGCTACCTCGAGTCGGTGGGGATGCGGTACGGGCCCGACATCAACGCATTCACCAGCTTCGACGAAACGGTGTACATGATCACGATTCCTACCGACACGGCCGCGATTGTCGACAAGGGATTTCAGATTTTGTCGGAGTGGGCACACAACGTCGCGTTTGAGCCGTCCCAGATAGAAAAGGAACGACCGGTAGTAATCGAGGAGTGGCGGCTGGGGCAGGGCGCGGAAAACAGGATGCAGAATAAATGGTTCCCGATTCTCTTCTCGGGATCGCAATACGCCGAGCGGCTACCGATTGGGCTTAAGTCCGTTCTCGAGACTTACACACCATCGACCTTGCGGCGGTTCTATGATACCTGGTATCGACCCGACCTGATGGCGGTAGTCGCCGTCGGTGATTTCGACAAGCGACAAATTGAGAGCCTGATCAAACGCTATCTCGGCTCCATTCCTCGCGTGGTCGATCCGCGAGCGCGTGCGCTTTTCCCTGTCCCGCCGCACGACAGCACGCTCGTTTCGATCAACAGCGATAAAGAGGCGACGCGTTCGGTCATCCGGCTCCTGTACAAGCAGCCGAAACGCTTCAACACAACCACGGCCACTTACCGCCAGCATCTGGTGGAAGCGCTTTTCGGCTCGATGTTCAACGACCGCTTCTCTGAGATCACGCAGAAGTCGAATCCGCCTTTCATCAATGCCTTCGCTTCGCAGGGCGATCTCGTGCGATCGGCCGAATCGTTCTCGCTCACTGCGATCGTTGCCGATAATGGAATTCAGCGCGGTCTCAATGCTCTTCTCACCGAGGGTGAGCGGGTAAAGCGGTTTGGATTCCTGCAATCCGAGCTGGATCGCGCCAAGAAAGATCTGCAGCGCGGAATCGAACAGGAGTATGCGGAGCGGGACAAGACCAACTCGGGCGTGTACGCCGAGTCTTACGTGTCTGCATTTCTGCAGTCGGAGCCATCCACCAGCCTCCAGTACGATCTCGATGCGGTCACACGTCTGCTGCCCGGAATCACGCTGACCGAGGTCAACAAGCTTGCGGGCGAATGGATGACCGATACGAATCGGGTTTTAGCGACGACATCGCCCGACAAACCTGGAATTGTCAATCCTAGCCGTGGCGAGTTGCTTCTGGCGTTCGATGCCGTGAAGGGTGCCGACATCGCAGCATACACTGAGACCTCACCGTCCCAACAGCTAGTGGACAGAGACCCGACTGGCGGCCGATTGATTTCGGAGCGGCAGATCAAGGAAGTTGGAATCACCGAGTGGAAGCTGTCGAACGGCGTCCGCGTTTTGCTCAAGCCGACTGACTTCAATGCTGATCAGATCACCTTCACTTCGTACAGCCCGGGCGGAGCCTCGTTGCTTCCTGACGCTTCCTATATCGCCGCTAGTGCTGCCGATCTGATTCCCACCACCAGCGGTGTCGGCAAATTCACCGTGATCGATCTGCAGAAATTCCTTGCCGGCAAACAAGTCAGTGTGTACCCCTCGATCGACGACCTGAGCGAGGGAATTTCGGGTAGCGCCTCGCAGCGCGACGTCGACACAATGCTGCAGCTGGTTTACCTGTATTTCACCCAGCCGAGACTCGATACCTCGCTGGTCAACACCTTCATCGGACGCTTCAAGGGTGTTCTCGCCAACCGCAGCGCCAGTCCGGAGGCCGCATTCAGCGACACGCTGCAGGTCACAATGGCCCAGCACTCGGTCCGCGAGCAGCCCGTCTCGGCCGCGATTCTCGACAGAATCGATCCAGTGAAGTCTTTCGATTTCTACAAGGACAGGTTCGCCGACGCGAGCGGCTTCACCTTCGTTTTCGTAGGAAACTTCAAGCCCGATTCCATCAAGCCACTGATCGAGAAATGGCTCGGCGCCCTTCCGTCGACCGGACGCAAGGAAACGTGGCGAGACACTGGCATACGTCCGCCAACGGGCGTCGTGCAGCGCGTTGTAAAGAAGGGAGCGGAGCCGAAGGCGCGGACCGCACTCGTCTTCACGGGCCCGTTCGAGTACTCGAGACAAAACCGCTACT
>QHVA01000041.1 GCA_003223425.1 Gemmatimonadota bacterium | reverse complement strand
CTCCCTGGGCTTACCAATCACCACGCCCTCGAGAGTGGTGGCGCTCGGCGGAGGAGGAACCGGAACCGGGATTCGCCCAATGCGAATCGCCTCGGTGTCTGGGGCGCGCGCGTTTGGTGCGGGCTTGCCGAGGGCGGCCAAACGGTAAATCGGAACGTCAGCGTCCGAGCAGGTCGAATCCAGGTTGTCAAAGCCGGCGATCGTCTCCAGCGCAAGGGCAGCGTCGTCGACTGTCCGGCCAAGCACACCGATCTGATCGAGTGAAGACGCGAACGCGACCAGTCCGTAACGACTCACCCTACCATAGGTTGGCTTTACGCCGACTACTCCACAAAATGCGGCCGGCTGGCGCACGGAGCCGCCGGTCTCTGATCCGAGCGCGACTGGCGTGATGCCCGCTGCGACAGCCGCTGCGGATCCGCCTGAGGAGCCTCCGGGCACGCAACGCACGTCGTGTGGGTTCCGAGTCGGGCCAAAAGCACTGTTTTCGGTCGACGAACCCATGGCGAATTCATCCATGTTCGTCTTGGCGACAATCAACGCGCCGTTGGCCCGCAGTCTCTTCACTGCCGTCGCTTCGAAGGGGCTCTTGTATCCCGTCAGAATTCTGGAAGCGCAGGTAGTGGGCAATCCGAGCGACGCAATATTGTCCTTGATCGCGACCGGCACTCCGGCCAGCACGCCAATGTCAGCCGCGGTGCCCAGACGCTGCCGCATTTCTTCGGCTTCCGCGAGGCTGGCCTTTTCGTCTGAATACAGGAAGATGTTGAGCGCGTCGGCACCCGCACCTATATCGGCGGCTCGCGCGAACGAAGCTTTAATCATCTCAGACGGCGATGCTTCTCCGCTGCGAACGCTGGACGCGATCGCCGCCGCGCTAAGCCTGGTGAAGTTCTCGACGCTCAAGCGCCGCTCTCGGCGGAATCCTCGTGCGTCGCGAGACGCGGAACGATAAAGAATCCGTCGCGCATAACCGGCGCGAACGACTCGAGTGTTCCTCTCATCAATGGCGGA
Organism: Gemmatimonadota bacterium; assembly: GCA_003223425.1. Lineage (GTDB taxonomy): Bacteria > Gemmatimonadota > Gemmatimonadetes > Gemmatimonadales > Gemmatimonadaceae > UBA4720. Next base: position 13,328 of record QHVA01000041.1, on the reverse strand, counting down.
ACCCGCACGTCCGGGCGCAATGGTGTACCGCCGGCACCCACCCCCGCAGTCGGTGATATCGACGCAGTGTCAACCTGAGACAGAACCTCCATGTGCGAGAGGATTGCACTCAACTCTTTTGTCAGTTCGTCAGCCCGGGCTAAGTCGACCCCGAGTCGGGCGAGGTCGGCGATGTGCAGCACATCTTCTCGTGTGACGGCCATTATTCGTTTCCGCGCTCGAGAGTCGTGTACGCGAGCTTGATCGTCTTGCGACCCACAGCTTCATCATCAAAATCGATGACCGCTTTCACTTCGCGACCGACGCCTGAGAGCTCCGCGATCGATCCTTCGCCGAATAGCTTGTGTCTCACCCGCTCCCCTTTCACGTAGCGAGGCTCGTCTTGTGATGCTTCGGCCTCGGCGATGGGAGCAGCGCGGCGCCACGACGGGACCTCGTGAGTGCGGCGCGCTGGATACGCGCCGCTGAATCCACCTTCCCGGCCAGCCGCACCGCGACCCATCGACGTCACACGCAGCGTCTTTCTTTCATCCAGATTGGCGGCGGCGATCTCGCGCAGAAACCTTGATTTGATTGACGGCAGGAGCTCACCGTTACGCCGACGCATTTCAGTGTGCGAGAGATAGAGTTTCTCTTTCGCTCGCGTGATTCCAACGTAGAACAACCTTCGCTCTTCCTCGAGCTTGGGAGGGTCGTCGAACGACTGGGACAACGGAAAAAGGCCGTCCTCCAGTCCGGTGAGGAACACCACCGGGTACTCGAGCCCCTTGGCGTTATGCAGCGTCATGAGTGTGACAGCGTCGGCTGACGGATCCAGAGCATCTGCGCTCGCGACAAGCATTGCGCGCTGCAGAAAATGGTCGAGCGGTGTGAGCCCCACCTCTCCACCATCGTCGATCACAGTTTCGGCAGCGCCGTCGATTAACGCGCTGATGTTCTCGATTCGATCGCGCGCCGACTCCGGACCTTCCGCCTGCACGTATTCAACGTAGCGAATCTCGCCAATGAGCTCGTGAATCAGCACATCGACGCTGGTGTCCTTTGCCCGTTCGCGCAAACTCGACATCAAGCGTGTAAAGTCCGCCAGGGTTTTGCGCGCCGCCGGCCGCAGTGACTCCTGGAGCTCTTCGCGCGCTGCAACTTCGGAGAGGGAGACACGCGCCTCACGCGCCCGCGCAGCGAGCACGTCGACGGTTGTATCCCCGATGCCGCGCTTCGGTACAGCAATCGCCCGACGAAATGCCTCTTCGTCAGCGGGATTCGCGATGAGCTTAAGGTAAGCCATGAGGTCGCGGATTTCGCGACGATCGTAGAAGCGAACGGAGCCGACCAGGCGATACGGAATCGTATCGCGCCGCAGCGCGTCCTCGAGCGCACGGCTCTGTGCGTTCGTCCTGTACAACACCGCGAATTCGTTGAGCCCGCGATTCTCCTGATTTCGACGCGTCTTGACTTCTTCCACCACGAAGTCGGCTTCGTCTCTCTCGTCGAGCGCAGCGACGAGAGTGACTGGCTCGCCAGCACCGCGCGTAGCCCGAAGGGTTTTTCCCTTTCTGCTGACATTTTGTGTGATCGCGGCGTTGGCAACGTGAAGGATGTCCGGTGTCGAGCGGTAGTTCTCCTCCAGCCGCACGACCCGGGAAGTGGGGAATTCCTTCTCGAAGTCCAGAATGTTGCGGATGTCGGCGCCACGCCAGCCGTAGATCGACTGATCATCGTCACCAACCACCGCGACGTTGCCGTGCGAACTGCCGAGCAACTTTATAAACTGAAACTGGGCGCGATTCGTGTCCTGATACTCATCGACCAGAATGAATTGGAACCGGTCGCGATAACGAGCCAGGGTCTTTTCGTCCTTGAGAAATATCTCGACCGGAAGGACAAGCAAGTCATCGAAGCTCACGGCGTTGGCAGCACGTAGCGTCGTCTCCATCTGCTTGTATACTCTGGCGGCCGCTCGGGAAACGGGATCCATCGCCAGCGATTCATACTCCGCAGCAGGAACGAGAGCGTTCTTCGCGTCCGAAATGAGCGAAGCGATTACTTTCGGATTCCACTGCTTCGGCGAGACGCCCTCGCGCTCCATGATCCTCTTCACTACGCCGAGCGTGTCGTCCTCGTCGTAGATAGTGAAGCTGGAGGTGCGGCCAACCTGGTGCGCAGATGTGCGAAGGATGCGTGCGCCAATGGCGTGAAACGTCCCGCTCCACATTCCTTTCGGCTCTTCGCCGAGGAGGCGCGTGATGCGCTCGCGCATTTCGCCGGCAGCTTTGTTGGTGAAGGTAACCGCGAGAATGCGTGACGGATCGACTCCATGATGCTCGATGAGACGCGCGATACGGGTCGTGAGCACACGTGTCTTGCCGGACCCCGCTCCTGCGAGCACGAGCATCGGACCCTCGAAGTGGAGTACCGCTTCTCGCTGCGCTGGATTGAGACCCGCAAGCGGCTCGGCCCGCTCGGCGGTGGCGACGTTCGTTGATTCAGCCATCATCTGAAAATAACTCGTTAGCCGAGGACCATATCGAATGTCGCGCCCCGCTCGGATGGAACGAGCACGAGCTCTCCACCATGACTATCACGGACGATTCGGCGGGCGAGGGAGAGACCGATGCCCCAGCCCTTCTCCTTCGTCGAGAAGCCTGGATCGAAGATCTGATGGCGAATCTCGCGGGGAATTCCTGGTCCGTCATCGGATACGCGGACCCGCACCCGTCCTTCAGGAAGCGGCTCCGCCGATATTTCTACCTTCCCGTCCCTTCCTGCCAGCGCGTCGATCGCATTCTTCGCCAGTGACTCGAGCGCCCACTCGAGTAGCACCTCGTCACCCTGAACGACGAGATCTCCTTGATGCGACGACGACACCGTGACTCTCTGGGCAAGAGTGGGTACCCGAGCCCGAAAGTATGCAGCCACTCGATCCACCAACGTTCCCAGGTCGACAGATTCCTGACGCGGCGGTCGGCCGATACGCTCGAATCGGTGCGCCACACGTTTAAGTCTTTCGAGATCGGCCTCCATGTGATCCAGCGCCGCTGCAGTCGTCGCCTCCGGCTCCGCCTCGCGCAGCAGCTCGATCCAGCCGCTGATGCTGGAGAGAGGAGTACCGAGCTGGTGGGCCGATTCGCGGGCCATTCCGGCCCAGATCTGTTCGCGATCCGCGCGCCCGCGCGTGCGAAGCGCATACGCACCGGCGAGCAGAACCATTCCGATGAGGATCGATTGCAGAACCGGAATGAGGATCAGGCCGCGAACGAGGGGCGTGTTACCAAAGTGCACGGTTCCAACCCCTGGCTCAACGACCGGAACGTTTTGTCTGTCGAGCTCCGTCAGGTAGTTGCGCATTTCCTTCGAGCGCAACGAAGCCGTGAATGGGATGTTCGCGGTGTCCGTAGGCCGACCTTCCGGGTCGGCGAGAACCATCGGCACCCCGGATTCCCTGATGTGGCGAGAGAGATCGAGCAGCGCTGCATTCGCCGCGTCAGGGTTGGGATCACTGAGACCGTTGTACACGCGCGCGTACATCAGACCAACGCGTGATGCTTCCTGCCGAAGCTCTCTCACGACGCTGCGCGTGTAGATCACGTACCAGCCGAGCAGCGCGAGCACGCCAATGGTGACCAACGTTACCGGAGCCAGCCGGCGCATCGCTCAGCCGAGGCGCTCAGCGCCGAGATAGGTGCTAAGAGCAGCGGGAATGCGGACGCTGCCATCCTCCTGCTGGTGGTGCTCCAGGATCGATGCGATCACACGCGGAAACGCGAGTCCTGAGCCGTTGAGGGTATGAACGAATCGTGGCTTGCCGCCGTCGCTCGGCTTGTACCGGATGTTGGCTCGTCGCGCCTGGAAGTCGGTGAAGTTGCTGCATGACGAAACCTCGAGCCACTTGCCGACGCCGGGCGCAAAAGTCTCGAGGTCGTAAGTATGGGCGCTGGCAAATCCCGTATCACCCGACGCGAGCCGAACCACACGATACGGAAGATCGAGCTGCGTCAGGATCTGTTCAGCGTGACCAGTGAGAAGCTCGAGCTGTTCTTCCGAGCTCTCGGGCGTGACGTAGCGAACGAGCTCGACCTTGTCGAATTCGTGAACGCGAAGAAGGCCGCGCGTGTCCTTGCCAGCCGCGCCCGCCTCGCGTCGAAAGCAGGGAGAGCAGGCAGTAAACGACTTCGGCAGCTCTGACTCCGGGATGATCTCGTCGCGGTAGAGATTGGTGAGTGGCACTTCGGCGGTAGGAATGAGAAACGCGTCCTCGTCACGAAGCGCGTACATGTCTTCCTCGAATTTGGGAAGCTGCGCCGTACCAGTCATGCTCGCGCGATTAACAACGACCGGAACCCACGTCTCTTGGTACCCGTGCTCGCGACTGTGAACATCCAGCATCAGGTTCATGAGTGCGCGCACCAGACGCGCACCCATCTCGCGGAAGACGATGAAGCCGGAACCGCTGATCTTCGCCCCGCGCTCGAAGTCGATGATTCCGAGTTTGGCGCCAATCTCCCAGTGCGGTTGGACACGAGCGCCGTCACGGGGCGCACCCCAGCTTCGAACGACAGCGTTTTTGTCTTCTCCGCCCGCTGGAACTTGATCGAGTGTGATGTTCGGGAGCTCGAGCAGAATCGCCGACAGCTCGCCCTCGGTCTGAGCGAGCTCGCGATCGAGCCGAGCGATCTCGTCACCCAGCAAGCGCGACTGTTGCTGGAGGTCATCCGCGGATTCGCCGGCACGCTTTCGCTGACCTACCTGTTGACTGACGGCGTTGCGAGCGGCCTTCCGCTCCTCAACTGCCTGGATGGTCTCGCGCCGCGCTTTGTCGAGAGCTACCGCGCGGTCGATGGTCGGCGAGAGCGCATCGAGAACTCCGCGCCGGCGCATGCCAGCTCGAAGTGCGTCGATGTGCTCGCGCACCATCCTCAGGTCGTGCACGAATCAGCTCGTCGGTATTCCAGTCGCGAATGAGCGGAACCCGCAGTTCGGATCGAGTCCCAGGCGGAGATAGAGGGTTCTCGACGCCAGATTGACGCTGTCGACTGCAAACTTCGCGTAAAGGTTCGGATTGAGCGCAAACTGGCAGAGATCGCCTGAACTGTTGTGGGCGGACTGGATGACAACCACTTCACGGGGAAGCATGACGAGCGCTGAATCCGCTTCAAATCCAGTCTTCGGAGCTTCCGCGATGGTTTCGAAAGTGCCCGCGACTTTTTGCAATCCGACCGGACGTGAGCCGCCCGGAGAAGCCACGACCAGCTTCACCGGATAGATGACCGCATTGCCGGCATCATCAATGTCGAAGGCGACGTCGAATGAAGCGAAGCCGTCGACTCGGACAGCTTGCCTGGCGAGGATGGAAATTCCGCTCGGGTAAGATGGAGGTGTCCCCGAGAGAGCGAAGACAGACAGCGTGTCGACGGACGTTGGAGCCGATGCCTTGAGGTTGGTAACATCGCCACAAGCATTCAGAACGGTCACGACGAACATCGCCGCGAGCAGTGCGAGACGACTTTTCATGCAGTAGATGAGACAGATGGGAGACTGGAGGGGTTGCTTGACGATAATACCCCGTAACTTATGACAGTTCAAGCGATTGCCGCGCTTGACTTCACTCTTTCCGCTTCCTAGCTTCGCAACTTCGTCCCCCATCAATGCCCACCATTAGAGATTTCACGAGCGCGCTTCGGCAGCGCCCAGGAGTTGATGCGGTTCTGGTATTGGGAAAAGACGGTCTCTTGATCGAAGGCTTCGCCGCTCCTGGTCTGAATAACGAGGACCTTGCCGCACGTGTTCCGGCTCTTGTGTCGGAAGCAGAGAGCCTCGGACTCGCGACAATTCAGGGCCCGTTGAACACCGCGATCCTCGAGCACCAGAAGGGATACGCGATCGTCGCCGCACTCGCCGACGACACGCTGCTACTCGTCTTACTTCGTCAGTCCGCCGATCTCGGTGGACTTCTCTTCGACGTTCGTCGCTACCGCGGCAACATTGCGTCGCTGATCTGACTGTGCCTGAAGCAGCCACACGTCTTTGCCACATCCTGGTCGCGGATGACGAGCCACACATCGGGCGCATCATCAAGATGAAGCTGGAGCAAGGTCCGTTCAGGGTCAGTCTCGCCTACGACGGACAGGAAGCGATCGACTTCATCAACAATGAAGAGCAGGTCGATCTCGCGGTGCTGGATCTGATGATGCCCAAACTGAGCGGTCTCGACGTGCTGCGGCAGATCCGCGAACAGGAGCGATTCAAGAATCTGCCGTGCATCATCCTCACAGCCGGTGGCGACGCGAAGCACGAGCGGGATGCGCTCGCGCTCGGGGCTACGCAGTTTCTCACCAAGCCGTTCAGCCCGAAAAAACTTTACGCGCTCGTCGCGCGTCTCACGGGAGAGCCTGACGAAGCGGGAATAGCGGGCGAGTGAGCCGCTGGGGCGTCGTTCTCGCCGGCGGAGTGGGCGCGCGATTCTGGCCCCTCAGCACGCCGGAGCGACCAAAGCAGCTGCTTCCGCTCGTCACTGATAAACCGCTGCTGCGGGATGCGATCGACCGCCTCGGTCCGATCGTAGATCCGTCGCACACCCTGATACTCACCAATGCAAGTCTGGTGAAATCGATTCGTGCGCTGCTTCCTCCAATACCGCGAGAGAATATCATCGCCGAGCCGCGCCCAGCTGGAACTGCGGCCGCACTCACCTGGGCGGCGCTCACGATCGAACGTCGCGACGGCAAAGAGGCGACGATGATCTCCGTTCATGCCGACTGGGCAATAGACGACGACGCAGCCTTCCGTGAAGTTTTGCTGAATGGCGAAGAGCTAGCGCGGAAGACTCACACTCTTGTCACCGTAGGTGTTGTGCCGACACGCGCCGATCAGGGGTTCGGCTACATTCAGCCAAGCGATCCCGAAAAGAAAAGCGGATCGGCCGTCAAGCGCTTCGTGGAGAAACCAGACAAGGGACGCGCCGAGAAATTGCGTGCCGAAGGATATCTGTGGAACTCTGGAATCTTCATCTGGACGGTGGGCGATTTTCTGGCGCAGGTAAAGCAGCATGGGCGCGAGCTGTCCAAGGCACTCGATCTTGCGCGCGATGCGGAGGCATCGGAATTCTTCGCCGCCGTGGCGAAACCGCTCTCCGTTGACACCGCAGTACTTGAACGCAGCAAGAACGTAATGGTACTTCCTGGCGATTTCGGCTGGGACGACATTGGAACCTGGGCCGCGCTCGGCCGAGTGCGCCCCAAAGACGAGTTCGGCAATGCCACCAGCGGCACGGTACACATGCTCGATTGCTGTGATAACGTGGTAAACGCCGATAGAGGGAGCGTCGTGATGTACGGCGTCGACAACCTGGTGGTCGTTGCGCACGATGGCGTGACACTCGTCACTACCCGTGAGAGAGCAGGCGATTTGAAGCGATTGGTCGAATCATTGCCGCCGACGGAGAGGCAGCCTAGATGAGCGCGCTCTATTTCTATGACGATGCGCGAGCACGACAATTCGAGCCGTTCGCGTTGACGCGTCCGGGCTCCGAGTTGCGGGTTGGCGTCTCTCTCATTCGTCGGCGCTGGGAGCGGGCCACGTCTCTTCCAAGCGCTGGATTCATCAGCTCGCGTCACCTCGCGAACTTCGAGGAGGGCAACGCGCCGTCGGCTCTTGCGCCCAAGTCGGAAATTCCTGCGGGCTCTATCCTCGTCAACACTCGCTGCGTGATTCCGCTCGATCTCGATCTGGACAGGTTCGATTTGCTCATGTGCGACGGAGCAGCATGCGCCGTGAGGCTCGCCCGAGGGCTCCCGGTCTCACAATTCGCCGACGGGATGACCGATCTCGGCAGCATCCAGACGAGTCTCGGGGGGCGCAAGATCAAGGGGCGTTGGATCAACGAAGTTTGGGATCTCATCACCACACTTGGCGATCAGCTGACGGAGGATATCCCTCTGCGCGCGAAATCCCTCGAAGCCACCGCGAAAACGAGCGCGACAACTGTAGGCGACAATGGAATCTTCGTGGAGGAAGGCGCCTACATCGGACCGCAGGTTGTGCTCGACGCTACGGCGGGTCCGATCCTCGTCCGCCGCGGCGCGACCGTCGCGCCCTTCACGCACCTCGTTGGGCCGATCTCGGTTGGTCGCGATTCGCAGGTTCTCGGAGATCGGGTCGCGATATCCTCCATTGGCGATCACTGCAAGGTGCACGGAGAGATGAGCAACTCGGTCGTCCTCGGACATAGCAACAAGACACACACCGGCTTCGTCGGTCACTCCTATCTCGGGCGGTGGGTGAACCTCGGCGCGCTGACGACAACGAGCAACCTCAAGAACACTTATGGTCCGGTTCAGCTGTGGACTCCGTCGGGGGTGAGGAGCACTGGCCAGCAATTTCTCGGAACGTTTTTCGGCGATCACGCGAAAACCGGCATCGGGACAATGCTGAGCACCGGGACGGTTATCGGCGCCGGCGCGAACGTCTTTGGCAGCCAGATGCCACCGAAGGCGGTACCTCCCTTCGCGTGGGGTGATCGCGAACCCTACGACACCTACGACGTTGCTAGATTTCTCACCGTGGCAGAGCGCGTGATGGCGCGCCGACATGTCGAGCTCGGAGACAAAGCGCGAAAGCACCTGGCGGAAGCGCACAAGAGACGTTGGAGCACTTGATGAAGCTGTGGGTTCTGGGAAGTGGGAGCAGCGGAAACGCGGTTTTGCTCGAAACAGCACGATCACGAATTCTGGTCGACGCTGGTTTCGCTCCGCGCGTCCTGAAAAGGCGTCTCGCCGTGGCAGATGTCCCGCCTGAATCAATCGACGCTGTAGTCGTCACGCACGAGCACACAGATCACGTAAAGGGTGTGGCCGCTGCGGCCCGAAAATGGGGATGGACAATCGTCTCCACGGCCGGAACGCGAATGATGTGCCCCGACTGGGCCGAGCTCCGGACGATCCTCACTCCCCGGAAAAGCAGTGTGGTAGTTGGCGATTTCCATCTCGAGACGGTTCCTGTCTCACACGACGCAAACGAGCCCATGGCAGTAATCGTGACGTCTATTGGCGAAGGGTCTCGGGCCGGAATCGTTTACGACCTCGGACACGTGACCGAGAGTCTCTTACGAGCGCTCGACAAACTGGATCTCCTTGTCATCGAGGCCAACCATGACGAGGGAATGTTGCGCGCCGGGCCATACCCGCCGTCACTTCAGGCGAGGATTCGCGGCAAATTTGGGCATTTAAGCAATCGCGACGCTGCGCAGGCTGCCAGCCAGAGCATCCACTCCGGGCTGAATAACATCGTGCTGGCACACCTGAGTGAGAAGAACAACACGCCGCGAACAGCACTGGGCACCGTTGGCGATTCACTTCGGCGTGCCCGGTTCAAGGGACGGCTCACCGCGGCGTCCCAGGACAACGTTATCGGTCCGATTTGCGTTGGCTCGGCGTCAGTGCCGGCCGCGCCTCTACAGTTGGCGCTGGGAATTTAGCTCGCGGCGTTAGCGCCCTTCAATGTCGCGTTCGCCGGGGATCTTCCTCTCTGCTCTTCCCTCCCCTGGGTGCGCCTGTGCTTCGTGGAAACGCTCACCCTTGAGTCGTATCCCGTCGACGAAGCGCTCGTACTCAGTATCAGATAGTTCGTCGGCGATGGCCGGCACGAGCCCTTTCACCAGAGTGATCCGCTCGGCGAGCGTCAGCTCATTGACAGCAGTTACGAGCTTGCGCAGCCGCGGGTGATTCATCCATTCCGTTTCCTTGCTCGTCGTCATCTGCCTCTCCGGTGATCGGCGCTCACTTTGTACCGGTAATCTACTTCCTCGCTCGGCGAATTCTCGTTCGCTGAATGTCCGACCATTGGGCGAGGAGTGATGCGAGAGTCTTTTCCAGGGCGTCTGCTGCGGCGACGACCTGAGTCGTAGGCTCCGCGTCAGCGCCCTCGACGATGTCCAGAACGCCCGCGAGCTGCTCGTTGAGCCGAACGAAACCGGCAGCCGCTCCGGCTTGCGTTCCGTTCTCGAGGCCGGCGAGCGTCGAATCGAGAGCGACCAGCGAATCCGCCACTTCCTTTGCCTTGGCACCCTCTCGCTGTGTTTTGAGAAGCGTTCGCTGCGCCCGCACTTCGCCGAGCGCCACGAAATCGCGACTAATGGCGTCGTTCATCCGCACTCCGATGTCGTGTTGAAGACGGAGACCTGGAGCAGTGATCTGAACTCTTGGGTCCATCCTTATGGTTAGTGGCTGCGTGTAGCTGCGGGCGTTCGCGCTCAGACGAACTGTGTACGTTCCAGGTAGAACGGCTGGTCCCAACGGATACCGCGGCGTATCGCCATAGATCGCCGAGATAGGATACTCATGCCCGAGAACCTTCGGCGGCGGATAATGAAGGTCCCACACATAGCGATGCATCCCGCGATTCGCCGCGATACGTTGCTGTGGGCGAACCCAATATGTCGGCACGTTGAGATCGGTTTCGATGTGCTCGACAGAGTCGGCACTGGAGAAGCTTCGAATCAATTTGCCAGTACCGTCAAGAATATCGATCACAACCGGCCGCGCGTCCGATCCCAGTCGGTAGTAGATAATCGCGCCGTCAGGCGGATTTTTCCCCGCTGGTTCTTCCGGGGGTAGCGGCGTATCGGTGTTCTTGTTACGGCGGAATCGGTAAGTGAGCTTCGGCTTGAACAAGACAGTCGCGCTGTTCACCGCTTTCGGATCGATCTGACGAAGTGGCGTCATGTCATCGAGGATCCAGAAGGAGCGTCCGTGCGTGCCGACCACGATGTCGTCACCATGAATAACCAGGTCACGGATGGAGCTTGCTGGCATGTTCAGCCTGAGCGGTAGCCACTGCTCACCATCATCCAGTGAGAAGTAGACGGCGCGCTCAGTGCCGGCGAACAGAAGTCCTCGCCTAACCGGATCCTCCCGAACCGAGTTCACGACTTCATTGTCCGGTATTCCGTTCACGATCTCCTTCCAGCTCTTTCCGCCGTCGTGCGTGCGATAGATGTGCGGATGCAAGTCGTCAAGCTTGAATCGATTGACGGCGGCATACGCCGATTCATCGTCAAAGTGCGAGGCCTCAATCAGCGAGACCTTGCTCCACGGAGTCAGCGCCGGCGGCGTGACATTGGTCCAGGTCTTTCCACCATCCCGCGTCAGGTTGATGACGCCATCGTCAGAACCCGTCCAGATAATGTTCAGATTCCTGAATGAAGGCGCGACGGTATATATGACCCCGCGATTTTTCGCGCGTGAAAGGTCGCCGTTGGTAAAAATTCCGTAACTGGCGGGAACGTCGTAATTCTGGCGAGTCAGATCCGGGCTGATGACATCCCAGCTATGGCCACCGTTTGTCGTCTTGAAGAGGACATTGCCCGCGAAGTAAAGCGTGTGCGGATCCACTGTCGAGAAAATCACCGGCGCGGTGCGAAGGAATCTGTATTTGCCCGAGCGAACTGCTTCGGGGCTTATGTTCTGCACCTCTCTCGATCGCTGATCGAAGCGGCTGATCTTGCCGCCGTAAATTATGTTCGGATCGAGAGGATCCGGCGCGACGTACCCGTACTCCTCGACACCCACCTGATTCCACTCACGAAACGTGATCGCGCCGTAATCCCCTCGGCTCATCGTTCCGATGGACCCACTCTCCTGCTGGCCGCCATAGACCCAGTAGGGAATTCGATTGTCCGTGATCACGTGATAGAACTGCGCCGTCGGCTGGTTGTACCAGGAGCTCCACGTTTTTCCTCCATTCACCGTGATCGTCGCGCCCTGGTCGGCGGCGATGAGCATGATGTCGGGATTGTCGGGATTGATCCAGATCCGGTGGTAGTCGTCACCACCGGGTGCCCCTTTGATCGCTGTGAAGGTCGTCCCACCGTCTGTCGAACGGTAAGTGGAGGTGTTCGCCGAGTAGACGATATCAGCGTTGCGCGGATCGACTTTGACTTCGGCGAAATCGGAAGCGCGACCCCAAACTCGAACCTCGGAATTCGTGCGTCGCCACGTCTCTCCCGCATCGTCGGAACGGTAGATCCCGCCGAGCGTTGGTGCATCGACGGTCGCGTACATCCGACGTGGATCACTTGGTGCGACAGTGAATCCAATTCTGCCCAGACCTTGCGCAGCGGTGGGAAACCCCTTTCCGATCTGACGCCAGGTCGTGCCGCCGTCGACCGATTTGAAAAGTCCGCTCAATGGACCGTTCCAGGAAGAATTCTCCCACGGGCCTTGCCGTCCCGCCCAGAGAGCGGCGTAAACGATTTGCGGATTGGTCGGATCGAAGCCCACCTGACTCGAGCCTGTGTTCTCGTCGCGGTAGAGAACGCGCTCGAAAGTCTGTCCGCCGTTTGTCGATCGATAGACTCCGCGCTCGGCGTTGGGACCGTATGGATGTCCGAGGACGGCGACGAAGACTCGATTCTCGCCCCGGGGGTCGACAATAACTCCACTGATCTGCTGCCCATCGCGAAGCCCGAGATGGCGCCACGTCTTTCCGGCATCTGTCGATTTGTAGATGCCGTCGCCGGTGGAGAGATCAGGGCGCTGCACGCCTTCCCCGCTGCCGACATAAATCACATTCGGATTCGACGGAGCGACAGCTAGATCGCCAACGGATCCGGTCGGCTGATCATCGAAGATGGGCTTCCATACAAGACCGTAGTCGGTGGTCTTCCACACACCGCCGTTGTTCACGCCAACATAGAACACGTTCGGCTGACCTCGAACTCCAGTAGCGCCGATGGTACGTCCCCCGCGAAACGGGCCGATCATGCGCCATTCGAGGTTGGAATAGAGTGTCGAGTCAATTCTTTGTGCCGGTGACTCGAGTATCGGTGCAGCCACCGCGATTACGGTGATCAGACAAGCTCTGATATGGTTGGGCGACATTGCTGATTGGATGAAGGACATTGGGATGGCGCGGCAGATCGTCCAAGAAAATGCAGACCGATTGTAGTGCAGGCCAGCAGAGGCAGCGCAACGGCCGCAGATACCGCCGTCTCGCGAGTGTGGCGACTGCCTGTGGTTGCCTCGCTAACGCGATTTCGCCATGCTGGGTGGGGTCGCTCGGAAAGTTCCCCCGGATGAGGTAGTGAAACGGACATCCTACTGGAACGGCATTTGTAATACATCTGGTCAACGATGAAATACTTCACGAAAACACCAACTAGTGATGACCAAATATCGTAAGGCTTTAGCCACGCTCCTCGGCTTGGCAACTGGAAGCGTATCAGCGTGCGCTTCGGCACAGATCGAACTTCCTCGAACCGTGGTGGCAGGGGATCGAGACAGCGCGACCGGGGCGAGCGCGGTTGCCGATGTGCCGATCAGCCTGGAGGCAAATCT
>QHVA01000241.1 GCA_003223425.1 Gemmatimonadota bacterium | reverse complement strand
AAAGGTCGCGCGCCTGCATCTGGACAAGCTCGGCGTCAAGCTCACGAAGCTCACACCAGATCAGGCCGAATATCTATCGGTGCCGGTCGAAGGCCCTTACAAGCCCGAGCACTATCGCTATTAGTTTCGAGTCGCGCTGATTCACTCGAGGTCGGAGAAACAACGTTAGCTCTTTTCTCCGGCCTCTGGTTTTTTCCGTTCTTGACGTTGCCTGCGCCGGGCCGATATTGCGGACCATGAATCGCTCGCAAAAAATTTCCTCGGCCTTCGCCCTGGTCGGAATCGTGTTGCTGCAGACCTCTTGCGGTGGCGATTCCTCCGGACCGAGTCACGTTGCCACGACAATCGCCGCGAATTCCCCCACAACGTTGACAGCTGCCCCAGGGAGCCAGGTGTCAGAGCTCCCGTCCGTTCTCGTTAGCGATCAGGATGGCGCGCCGATGGCTGGCGCGCGAGTGACGTTCGCTGTAACAGCGGGTGGCGGGTCTGTGACCGGCGCCAATGCAACAACCAATACAGACGGTATCGCAACTGTAGGAAGCTGGACACTCGGTCCATCCTCTGGAACGAACACACTGACCGCAACCGCCGGTAATCTTCCAGCGGTCACATTCACGGCTAACGGCGCGGATCCATGCATCCCTGCAGCCGTCCACACCCTCGGGACCACGACAAACGGCGAGCTGACCAAGTCGGACTGCGCTTACTCGGATGGCAGTTTTGTTGATTTTTACACGGTGACCCTAACCGCCGCTGGTACCTACGTTTTCAATCAGACGTCCACGACTTTCAACACCTTTCTGTTGCTGTACGACGCCAGCGCGAATCCGCTCGGCGTCAATGATGATTTTGGAGCAGGCTCCGACTCGAGGATCAAGGCGATTCTGCCCGCCGGTAACTATGTTGTCGCCGCCAATTCGCTGGATGCAAACATCACTGGCCGATATACGCTGACTTCATCGGCGGGCGCAGCCGGCACTGTAACTAACTGCGAAACTGTTTTTCTGGCGCGAGGATCAGCGAGCACTGAGAGCCTGGAAACCACCGATTGTCCGCGCAACGGTTTTTACGAAGACCGGTACTTCATCTACCTGACGGGCGGCCAACTCACCACTGTATCGATGAGCTCCGCGTCAATTGACTCTTATATCGCGGTCTACACCTTGAACCCGGACGGCACAAAAACCCTTCTCGCCCAGAACGACGACAAGGACGGAACAACGAAAGATGCGCAGCTGGTGTTCACACCACCGAGCACCGGCTTTTATCAGATCGCTACGACCTCTGGCGGTGCTGGCGCAACGGGCGCGTACTCGTTCACAGTCCAGTAGCCGCTCGACAGCAAAGACGCGACTCAGCGTCACTCAACCGACTGCCTGTCCCTATCGGCTGTGCGCGGCGCTGTCGAAAAACGGCGAGCGTATCACGGGCCGGTTTTGATTGTACGACCGCTTTGTGACAAGAGCGATCGTGCTGTCGCGCCCAAGCCATCTCTCCACCGCCGCTGAATCGAGCAGTTTGTACCGACGCAAAAGCTCCGCCCGATACCATTTTGCAGCGAGCAGCGGCACAGTGACCACTGTCACATCCTTTCGCGTTCCTCCGGCCTGCTGGAGATACCAGATTGGATAGGTGTCGTTGTCACCCAACGAGAGTAAGACCCCGGAAGGCGGGACCTTCGACAACATTTCTGACTGCTCGATGCGAGCACGCTCTTCGACCTGGTCGGTTCTCCGGTCCACCGCTGTCCAGTTGAGAACCGCCGGCGCAAACGGCATCACCATCACCAACACGCTGAACGGCGGCTTGAGCTGGCGAGAAAGCCTGATCGCACCGAATCCCGACCAGAGTCCCCAGCAGACGAACGCCCAGAAAAAGAAGTAATCTCGTTCCCGAGCTTCGTGCGGCGCGTTCGACGGAAGGAGTCCCGCACCGAACGACGGACCTGCCTTGAGGTTGAGGTAGATGACCACTCCGAGAGATGAGACGAGAAACAGCAGCGCCACCGCTCGCCAGCTGCGTCGATCGGCGTTCCGATGGCCGACAAATCCGTACAGACCTATCAGAGCGTAGAGAATCGTGAACGATGTTCTCCACCAATCAGGCGGCGCAGCCGGTGCGAGACCCTTCGCAAACTGCCAGTCGGCGTACTCGACGACATTTCCGAGCTGCAAATAAAAAGGAGCCTGTCGCGGCCAGAGCGGAGGCACGTCGTATTGCCGGCGAAGAATCACGTCGACGAGCGAGCCGAGCGTCGACGGGTTGCCCTGGTTGACGGCCGGATCATGGCGCGCTCGAATCAGCAAAAACAGAATGCACGACATCCCCACGAGCGTGACGATGATCGAGCCGCGCAAGAGCTTGGCGAAGGAGTGCGCCTCGCGCCGACCGTCGACGTAGCGCCTCCCCACCGGCACTGCAAAGTACCCATCGCCCGTGCTGAAGACGAGCAGGATTGCGCTGGGAACAACAAGTAGGGCAATCAGGTGCAGCGTCCAGGCTAATCCGGCAAGATATGCCGCGAGCAAAGCCCACCGTGCGTCCGAGTTTTCGCCGGCGCGATCTGCCGCCCAAAGAATCATGCAGCCAAAAAGAAACGCGACTGCATACACCTCGGTCTCGGTCGCGTTCAGCCAAACCGTCGACATGAGCCCGGCAGTGAGCCCCGCAGCGGTCGCGGCGAATCCGTCATCGGTCCATTTGGCGAACAGGCTGGTGAGAATTCCGCAACCAAATGCAGTGCAGACGGCGGACAGCAGATTGATGGCGCGCGCAAATCCAAATACTGAAGCGAACATCATGCTCCACACCTTGCCGATCAGGACATAGAGCGGAGTGCCGGGAGGGTGCGGGATGCCCAGCGAGTGGATGGCCGCGAGAAACTCACCCGAGTCCCAGAGCGTGACGTCCGGGGCCAGAGTGAGCATGTAGACGAATAACAGCAGTATGGCGGTCGTCCAACCCGGCGAAGGAAACCGTCTTATCGGAAGCGC
>QHVA01000040.1 GCA_003223425.1 Gemmatimonadota bacterium | reverse complement strand
AAAGGCGCGCGAGGATGCGCGGGAAGGGAAATCACCCTCAACTCAGGCGGGTGAGTTCGTTCGGGAAGAAATGCATCACATTCGCGAAGGAAAACACGGTGCGCGATCGACGAAACAGGCAATCGCGATCGGACTCTCGAAAGCGCGCCGCGCCGGAGTGAAGCTGCGCCCGCCGCGCAAACGCGCAGCATCGGAAAGAACGAGACGACAGGCGGCACGCGAAACAAGGAAGGCAGCCAGCGGCAGTCACCGAAAGGTGTCGCGAACTCGCGCTGTCGCGGTACGTGGGGCGTTGAAGCGTGAGGGGCATTCGGCGGCGTCGCATCGCGCGCTCTCGAGGCAGGCTCACATGGCGGCGAGACGACGGCCCGCTTCCGCTCGCTCGGCTGCGGCGAGAAAAGCGGCGCAGACGAGGGCGAGACACGGCCATTAGGCAATTCGCACGTTATCTGGCGAGGCTCGCGCGAGCTTCGCCTCCCCCCGTCCCCCCGCCCCCCTCTGCGTAGGGCTGTCACATGCAAACGCACTCGCTCGATGTCGATGAACGGAATGTCCTGATTGACGCTGGAGGCGTCGCGCTCCACGGCGATCTGGCGGTTCCTCACGGTGCGCAGGGCCTCGTCATGTTCGCGCACGGCAGCGGAAGCAGCCGACACTCTTCTCGCAATCGCTACGTCGCCGAGGAGCTGCGACACGGAAATCTTGGAACGCTCCTGCTTGATCTGCTCACTCCCCCCGAGGAGCAGGTTGACATGCACACCCGTCATATCCGGTTCGACATCGGACTGCTGGCGGACCGATTGATTGGCGCCATGCGCTGGCTCGATACCCAGGACGACACGCGCGGATTAGGGGTGGGTCTGTTCGGGGCCAGCACCGGCGGCGGCGCAGCGCTGGTCGCTGCGGCGCGGAGACCTGACCGCGTCGATGCGGTCGTTTCTCGCGGCGGTCGTCCCGATCTCGCGGCAGAAGAATTACCGCACGTTCGAGCGCCGACATTGCTGATCGTCGGCGGTCGCGACTCGGTCGTGATCGATCTCAACAAACAGGCAATGAGGCAGATGAAAGCGCCGGTCCGCCTCGAGATCGTTCCCGGCGCGACGCACCTGTTCGAGGAGCGGGGCACTCTCGAGCAGGTGGCGCACCTCGCACGGGAGTGGTTCGTGCGCTATCTCTCACCTGACACCAATCCTCGGCCCGGATGATGGCCACCGAGCAGGACGATATCATAGAAGCGATTTCCCGTTTCCGTTCCCCCCACCCCGTCACCCGTCCCACCGAAGGAGCTGAACGATGAGAGCCCGAGACATCATGACCAGGAATCCCGAGTGTTGCCGCCGCGACGATACCGCGCGCGAAGCAGCGCGGGTGATGCGCGACCACGACTGTGGGGTCGTTCCGATCGTGGATGACGGTGGACGAGTCGTCGGCATTGTGACTGACCGTGATCTCGCCATCCGCGGAATCGCCGCCGGCAAGGACGTCAACACCAGGCTCAACGATCTTATGACGCCGGTGGCGGTGACCTGCGGGCAGGACGACGATCTGCGCGACGTCGAGCAGAAGATGGCCGAGCTTCAGGTGAGGCGGATTCCGATCGTCGATGCTGGCGGACGTTGCCTCGGAATCATTTCGCAGGCCGACATCGCCCGGGCCGCGGTCACCGACAAGACGGTCACCGACGAGGAAGTGGCGCTCGTACTCGAGCAAATCTCGCAGCCGTCGAACCGGTCGCGTCCGCGCGAGACCGGCACGGGATTCACGGAGACGGGGGTCTCGCCGCAGTTCTAGGCGCAAGGATCACTGGAACTAATAACTACCCTGCTGCCCGCTACCCGCGGATCGCTGTACGCTACGCGCTGAAGCAGCGTAGTTAGCAGTTGTAGTTCCAGCGGAGTTGGCAGTCACGATGAAGCAGTATGATGCTGGGGCAACTCCCTCGCCGCGCGCGCGAGTAGCTCCCGAACCTCTTCATCCGACGTCTCGCTGAAATCCGCGTACCATATCCCGACCGCGCGAAACGGCTCGGGGGTGACGGCGCAGATGATCTCGTCGACTTCCTCCCTCATCGCGTCGCAGGTGTCCTGCGGCGCGACGGGTACTGCCACGACGATCTTGCGCGCGCCTTCCTCGCGGAGCGCTTCGACGGCGGCGCGCATCGTCGAGCCAGTTGCCAGGCCATCGTCGATGAGGATTACTGTGTGGCCTTTGACATCCGGCGCGGCTCGCCCATCGCGGTACAGTCGTTCGCGTCTCTCGAGCTCGCGTTGCTCCGCCATCGTCACTCGCTCGATTGCGTCCGGCGGCACACCGTACATCTGGACCAGCTGCCAATCGAGTATCCGCACCCCGCCGGTGGCGATCGCTCCCATGGCCAGCTCTTCGTGGCCCGGAAAGCCAAGTTTTCGAACGAGGAAGACATCCAGCGGAGCATGAAGCGCGCGGGCAACCTCATAGGCTACCGGCACGCCGCCGCGCGGCAGCGCCAGAATCAGTAGATCGGACTGATCCGCGTAACGTGATAGTTTTTCGGCCAGGCGCTGGCCGGCGTCGTACCGATCGAGGAAGTAGGGTCGCATTGGCTGGCTCCGGTGCTTCGGGAACAAGACAAATGATCCGCAGAGACCTTGCCAGCAGATGACAGCTTGTCCAGACCCAGCATGTAGACCTGGAGGCCGAGGTCCGGGAGGGTGCGCGAGTAGCCAGCAACCAGCTGCTCCTTGTAACGATCGAGGGAGAAGTCAAAGAAGCCAGACGGACGCAGATCCACGATCTGCATCTGTGCGTCGAGCATCAGCAGCTTTCCAAAGTGAAGCGTGCCACCCCTGTAGAACATGTAGGCGCCAGACGAGGTATCGGGAGGAGTTAGTGGCGGCAGGGCGTCGACAGTGCCGAAGGTCTGAACGAGCTCGTCACCATCAACTCTGATCGCCGTCGCGTGTCCCTCGATTGCGGGAGGCGGGAGGATGCGCACTGGGTCGAGAAAAAGGTCGTTTCCCTTCACGGTCACGCCCTTCGCCTTGCTGAGATCGAGAATCTTCTGGAGGCTCAGATGAAACGCGCGCATGAGATCGTTGCCGTTGACACCGAATATGCGCGTCCGCACCGGATGAAGCTTGATCAGGCCTTCGGGGGTGACCGATACATCTGCCCTGATCTCGAACGGGATGTCGACGATCTTGTGCATCACTCCCGACTGAACCACCTGCGAGCCCGACGTGTGCACCCTGAGATGTTTCAGCGGGGCGCCGGGGTAGGCGAAGATGTAGCTATTCATCAGCGCGGTGATGTCGTTGCCGTTCAATCCGATCTCGGCGTAGTCGAGATGGATTACGAACGCGTTCTTGTCGTCGAACGTTACGGGTCCGCCTTTGAACGAGCGCATCTGGCCGCGAAGGGTGCGAATCCGGAGGGCGGCCCGCGGGATGATGTAGAAGTTGACTTTGCGCATCGACACCTGGGTCACGGTGTCGGCGGAATCTGCTGTGGCGCGCGAAAGAGCAGCCGCGTTTGCACTCGGACCAGCCAGGCGGCCGACGCTCGTATCGCTGGTTGGAATTCGGTCGGATGAATTCCTGGTTAGGCCAAGGGCCGCCACAGCGGCCGCTGCCAGTCCGACCCGCGCCGGGATCCGGATCATCGTTCCTGAATGATGCCGCCCGCAACTGGATTTGCGGGCGAGCTTTCCGCGGGAGTATGCGAATACGGCGCGGGCGACAACAATCCTCAGGTGAGTTTGCCTGGCCTAAGCTGGCTCGTCCTCATTAACAGAGCCTGCGATCGCGAAAACGAGAGTCTGCAACCACGAAGCGCGGCGGCTCTGAACATTCAAGAACGGCGCGACGTGAAATGCGCCTGAGGATCGAGCATGAAGAGGTACTGCAATTTCTGCGGCGAGCCAATGCTCCCCGACGCGAAGGAGTGCAAGCAGTGCGGCTGGGATGTCTCTCAAAACGGTCCACCGACTACTGATCCCGGAGACAGAAAAGCGCGCATTGGGGTCGCGATGGGACTTGCTGTCGCTTATGGAGTTCTGTGGTTCCTCGTCCAGGGCACGCCCGCTCCGGCGAGTGCCGAAGCTCAAAAAACTCCGCGCTATGTTCCTCCGCCGGAACTGATCGCTGAACCAGTGAGCGAGCCGGCGACAGCAATCGGTACGCTTCCCGCAGGCGTCGCATCGGTATCCGCCCCATCGATCTCGAAGTCGGCGCTGATGAATATCAAGGTCGCTGACACGAAAGCAACAAGCATCCGGCCGCGCGACGCGCTTCAGTACTCGTTCGAGCTTCCCGAAACCGATCAGAAGTGCAAGCTCGTTGGCTCGACGAAAGGTGTCGGCGGATTCGGACGCAACATCGAAGTGTTCCTGCTCACCGACGACGAGTACGTCTTCTGGCACGCCAACCCGGCGGCAATCGCGCAGTCGTCATGGGAAACTTTCAGAGGATCCGAGAACAGGCTGGACTACGCATTACCGGGAGCGGGCATTTATCACTTCGTGGTATCGAACGAGATGTCTCCCACGCCGCAGACCGTCGCAGTGAAGGCGCAGGTGAAGTGCGTCCACTAGCTTCCGCCGTTACGACACCGCCCATCCGTTGATCGGCTAAAGAGTGGCACAAGCGGCTGCCATTTCGTCAGCCGCCCGATTTGTGTTGCTCGCTTTCACTGCCGATCCTAGCTTGGACGCGTGATCAGCCACTACACGCTCACCAAGAAAACCTTTCTCGCCGGCGCGCAGTGCCTCAAGCGCATGTGGTGGGAGATGTACGATCCCTCCGCACCGGAGACGCGGCCCGGTCTGGTGTCGAGATTCAGGATGGACGAGGGCGCGAAAGTCGGAATTCTCGCTCGCACCTTCGTGCCTGGCGGACGACTCATCAAGCGCGGCGGCCGCAGCCTGAACGTTATACTCGCCGACAGCAAGGAGGCGCTCGCTGATCTGTCCGTGCCGGCCATCTACGAATGCGCGGTGATCGCCGACAACGCTCTCGTTTTTCCTGACATCCTGCAGCGAGTCGACGGCGGATTTTGTCTCATCGAGGTGAAGTCGAAGACCTCGGTCAGCGAGCAGAAACACATTCCGGATGTTGCGATCCAGACGCACGTGTTGCGCGCAGCAGGCATCCCGATCGTGCGCTGCGAGATCATGCACCTCAGTCGTGAATGCGTGTACCCGGACCTGTCAAACCTTTTTGCGCGCGAAGACGTCACTGAGCTCGTCGAGGCTCGTCTTCAGACTCTCGACCGCGAAATCAGGGACCAGCTGATCACCGCACAACTTCCAATCGCTCCAAACGTCGAGATTGGCGCGCATTGCAAGCGGCCCGAGCCCTGTCCGTTCATGAATCGCTGCTGGCCGGTCGCGCCGACCGATCATGTCAGCAATCTGTACAAGGTGACGGAAAAAATGCTGGCGGAGTTCGAGGCATCCGGCTGGGCGAGCATCCGCGATCTGCCCGATGATGTGCAGCTCAGCGCGATCGCGGCGAGACAACGACGGGCGCTGCGCGAAGGGCACCGCGTCGTCGAGCGTGAAACGCTGCTCGAGGCAATGAAGACGCTGGCCTACCCAGTCGCGCACATCGACTTCGAAACCATCCAGCCCGCAATTCCAATCTGGAACGGCTGCAGGCCGTACGATCAGATTCCGGTGCAATTGAGCTGTCATCTGGTGAACGCAGATCACACCGAGACGCACTCTCAGTGGCTATTCGACGGTAAGGGCGATCCTCGGCCCGGAATGGCGAACGCGATTCTCGAAGCCTGCAAGTCGGCGGCGACGGTCACCGCCTACAGTTCGCAATTCGAGCGTGGCTGCATCGAGCTCGTCGCGGAGGCGTGTCCCGACAAAGCGGCGCTGCTAAAGGGCATCGCCGACAATCTGGTTGATCTACAGCCGATCGTGCGGGAGAATGTCTACGACGAGAAGTTTGCCGGCAGCTTCAGCATCAAGAGAGTGGTGCCGGCACTCGTGCCTGATCTCGGCTATGATGATCTGCCAATTGCCGAAGCGGAGACTGCATCGATCCAGCTATCGCGAATGCTACTCGGCGGGCCGACCGTGCATCCCGAGGAAAAGGCCGAGCTGCGTGAGGCGCTGCTCGAGTACTGTAAGAGAGACACCGCCGCAATGGTCGCGTTGTCAAATCGGCTGAGCGAGCTGGCGCACTAGAGAGTCCAACTGGACTGCGATCGAAAAAACTGCAACTGATGACTACCGGCCAGGGGCTTTGTGCGTGCCGGCGGAGGGCTACGGGCTAAACCGTCACGCGAATCGGATCGGCGCGCAGCCCCTTGCCGCTCTGCCCACCGCCCTCAGCCGGTCGTCATCAGTTGCTTTTGAATTAAAAGACTTGCCGCACTAAAAAACTCCGACATATTGGTCCGTCCCAACTTGTGGACGGATGATGACCGCTCCATCAGCCGTACTTCTAAGCAGTCTCCTCATCTCCATTGGCGCTGGCGTTGCGAACGCGCCGCATCGCGTCGACGCGAGCGGTCGCACTCCACCGCGCGTCACCGCCAACGACGATCGTCGCCCGGCGGGGACCATGCGCGATGGCAGGCTCGAGCTGAGGCTCGACATCGTGAACGCGCAATGGTTTCCCGAAGCCGAGGATGGCCCGAGCGTGACGATGCAGGCGTTCGCCGAGGAGGGACACGCGCCGGAGATTCCGGGACCCATGCTTCGCGTGCCGGAGGGAACGGAGATCTCCGTCACGCTCCATAACTCGCTCGACGTCGAAGTCGTCGTTCACGGGCTTCACATCCGGCCGGCAACTACTGATGATGCGGTCAAGATTCTCGCGGGCGCTACCCGCCAGGTGTCGTTCCAGGCCGGAGCGCCCGGCACCTACTTCTACTGGGCGAGGATGACCGCGGCGCCGTTCAACTATCGCAGCAAGGACTCCCAGCTCTCCGGCGCAATCGTTGTTGACCCCCGCACCGGTCCGCCGAGGAAAGATCGTGTTTTCGTAATCGGAGTCTACCGCGATGATCCGGACAGCTTGGCGGGACGCACTCCGCATCCGCGCGAGATCGTGGTGGCGAACGGAAAATCGTGGCCGTACACCGAGCAGTTCACGTTCACCGCGGGCGATACAGTCTCCTGGCGGGTGATCAACGTCAGCGGCGCTCCGCACCCGATGCATTTGCACGGCTTCTATTTCAATGTCGAGCGAAGCGGTACAGAGCTCGTGGACAGTTCCATTGTCCCGAGTGCGATCAGTCAGGCCAACACGAGGGTCATTTTACCCTTGAGCACGATGGCTATTCGCTTCCTCCCCGATCGGCCCGGCAACTGGCTTTTTCACTGTCACTTTGCATTGCACGTCGATGGAAAGGGCACACTCCGCAACATGATCGACAGGCGTCCCTGGGAGACGATGGACCGCGAGCACGTGGCGATGAATCACGGCGTTCACGAGATGGCGGGACTGATTATCGGGATTCACGTGTTGCCGCGCGGTGAGCAGCTAGCGGCGTCGACCGAGAACCCACAGCGACTTCGTCTGCTGATTCAAAGCTCGCCGTACGGCTACAGCCACAAGCCGGCGATGGGATTTGTTCTGCAGCAGGGCGCCGAGCCGAAAAGCGATTCGGTGACGCTCCCTGGTCCGACGCTGTTTCTGGAACGCGGAAGGCCAGCCCGTATCACCGTAGTCAACAGACTGAAGACGCCGACCTCCGTGCATTGGCATGGACTGGAGATCGAGAGCTACCCCGACGGCGTTGCCGGCTGGAGCGGAATGGCGAACAGGATCGCTCCGATGATCCAGCCGAATGATTCATTCATCGCCGAGTTCACGCCGCCCCGCGCGGGAACGTTCATCTATCATTCGCACATGAACGAGCTGATGCAGACGAACTCCGGGATGTATGGTGCGTTGATCGTGACCGACTCGGCTCACTCCTTCAACCCGCGCATCGACAAGATCATTCTGGTTGGAGGCGGTGGGCCGGGCAATATCGAGGTGCGATCAGCCGGTATGGTGAACGGAACGGCTTCTCCGCAGCTGGAGCTCGAGGCGGGAAACACTTATCGACTGCACATCATTCAGATCCATCCGCAGTTCGTGGTTCTGTTTCGACTTGGTACGGACAGCACCACGGCGCGGTGGACGCCGGTAGCCAAGGATGGCGCCGACCTTCCTCCGGAACAGGCAACATCGAGAGCAGCTTTCGTGACGATGGGCCCGGGCGAGACCGGGGAATATCTCTTTACGCCCGAACAACCAGGGCTCCAGAGATTGAGCATTCAGACGCGCCTCGCCGGCTGGCAAGTGCCCGTCATGATCATCGTCAAACCCGCCAAAAAAATCGCGACGAACTAAGGGCGGAACTCTCCTTGCATCACGCGACAGTGGACTCAGGTGTCGCCGAGGAGATTGTGAACCGCATCTTGATCAAGTGTCCGACGACGGGGAAGATGATCTACACCGGATTCTCGATGGATCCCGAGACGTTCGAGGCGTCACCAATCGAGGAGATGGACCCGATCGAGTGTCCAGCCTGCCACCAGACGCATCGTTGGACGAAGAGAGACGCGCGTTTCGAGCGTGATCCGAACGAGTGATCAGTAGAAATACCGAACGCGTGGGCCCTGAAAATCGCTCAGTGGAAATACTGAACACGGCCGCCAAAAAATACTGATGTAGCGCGAGTTTGCCCTCAACATTGGCTCAGCCGCTCCCGGCGGGACAATTTTTGCAGCGCAGCGCGAGTTTGACATCAGGCAGATCAGACTCAATGGATGACCGTCGGAGAAAAGAAGCAATCGAAGCTGCGCGCCGCGAGATCGCGCGCAGAATCGCGAGGTTCTGCAGCACTCTCTCTGCTGAAGAATTCGACAGGTTGCTTGACCGGATGGCGCACGTGCAGTGGAAGTACGATGTCTTTCCGATCGTCTCCGATTCTTCGCCTCCCTCCCCCTCCCCCTCCCCCTCCCCCTCCCCGAAAGAACGCGAGCTCCTTGACTGACACGTTTCCTCTCGACAACGACTCCGATCTCGATCCTCTTCGCAGTACGCCCGCTTTCAGGCAATCGCGCGGGCTATGTAGATTCGCCCACTAGCGCAAGCCGAGAAGGTGGCGAACCTGCAGGACCGCGTCGTCTACCTTGTAGCGAAGGAAAATATCACCGAGTGCAGCCGACGCTTTGGTTGGATCACCGTCGACACCTGTGCGCGCTGTCTGCGCTCCCTCGCTTGGCGCTAGCTTATCGGCGCGGATCCAGCGATGCTGTCGGTCTAGCGCCATCAGCTCTGATGTATCGTCGGTGCCCGCGTGTACGTCGTGCGTCGGAAGCCCGTG
>QHVA01000115.1 GCA_003223425.1 Gemmatimonadota bacterium | reverse complement strand
ACCGAGAGTCCGTCCTCCTTTTCTAACTGCTCCGCCGCTTCGAGCGCTTTCCACACGGTCGCTGCGTAGGTGACGATGGAAACGTCCTTGCCTTCTCTTGCAACCCGCGCCTTCCCGATCGGCGTGAGGTGCTCACCGGCCGGCAGGTTTTCTTTGATGCGA
This sequence comes from Gemmatimonadota bacterium, assembly GCA_003223425.1. Taxonomy (GTDB): domain Bacteria; phylum Gemmatimonadota; class Gemmatimonadetes; order Gemmatimonadales; family Gemmatimonadaceae; genus UBA4720. The sequence goes on along the minus strand of QHVA01000115.1, from coordinate 8,262 downwards.
CGGTAGAGATACTTGTGCTCGAAGTAGAGCACGCAGTCATCATCGCGAATCGCTGACTTCAGCAATCCTTTGGCGTCGCTCGCGGTCGCAGGCTACACGATCTTGAGGCCGGGGGTGTGCAGGAACGCCGCTTCCGGATTCTGCGAGTGAAACGGCCCTCCCCTCACATACCCGCCACTGGGACCGCGCACCACCATCGGACACGGCAGCATCGCTCGATACCGGGCAGTCGCTACATAGTTCGTGAGCATGTCGTATCCAGTCGAGATGAAGTCAATGAACTGCATCTCGCACACTGGCCGCATACCCATGTGTGCAGCGCCGGCCGCCGCGCCAATGATTGCCGCCTCCGAAATGGGCGTGTCGATCACCCGCTGCTCGCCGTACTTCGCCATCAATCCTTCGGTGACCTTGAACGCACCGCCGTAGGCGCCAATGTCCTCGCCAAGGCAGAATACGTTCTCGTCGCGCTCCATCTCCTCGAAGAGCGCTTCGCGAATCGCCTCGAGATAGGTGGCCTCAGACATCGTGCGTCCCCCAGCTCGCCGGACGCTCGTGCACTTCAACTGCCGATTTGATCCCTTCCCTGAACCAGAGTGGAGCAACAGTCGGCGGATCAGCATAGATCCCGACGAGCGTATCAGTCGGATCTGGCATAGGAGAAGCTTCCGCCTCGTCTGTCGCCTGATCGATCTCCTTCTTCACCCGCGCGTCGACCGAGGCGAGGTCGGATCGATCGAAATCCTCGCTCAACAACCGCTTCACGTATCGATCGATTGGATCATTCTCGCCAGCCCAGCGGTCGATTTCTCCGGCTGGAACGTACGACTGGTTGTCGTGCTCGGCGTGACCCTTACGCCTGTATGTCACCAGCTCGATCAGAGTGACGCCCCCGCCTGCGCGCGCGCGATCGACCGCGCGCTTCGTCACCTCATACGAGGCGATCACGTCGTTGCCGTCTGCGCGCTCTCCGGCGATTCCATAGCCGATTGCCTTGTCGACGAGCTGTTTGGCTGCGGTCTGTTTGCTCAACGGGGTCGAATACGCGTAGCCGTTGTTCTCGACGATCACCACCAGCGGGCATTTCTGCACGGCCGCGAAGTTGATTCCTTCGTGGAAGGCACCTGTCGAAGTAGCGCCGTCGCCGACGTAAACCAGGCCGACGCGATCCTGCTTCCTCATCCTGAACGAGAGCGTAACGCCTGCCATCACTGGAACCATGTCGCCCAGATGCGAGATCTGGCCGATGAATCCACGCACTAGATCGCCGTAATGGATGTTCAGCTCGCGACCGCGCGTCGGCGAATCGCCCTTCGCCATGTACTGCTTTATGATCTCGTTGGGCTTCGCGCCCTGTACCAGCATCGAGCCGAGATTCCGAATCAGCGGCGATAGCACATCGCCCTTCGAGCGATCCAGCGCGTAGGCACTTCCAACTGCGTCCGCCTCCTGTCCGAGAGAGCGGAAGAGTCCACCGATAACTTTTGTCTGTCGATAGAGATTGACCAGCCGCTCTTCCAGAGAGCGCGTTAGTCGCATGTAGTAGTACAGCTCGAGTTTCTGTGCTCGAGAGAGATCACCGCTCTGGCCCGCGTGCGCCAGCTTCGCCGGCCTCGACGCGGCGGTACCGGACCGCGCCATACTAGTATGCCGCTTCGATGCGGTGTCGCGGGTCGCCCGCCTTGTGGAGCGCGACAAAAAACTTCTTCGCGTTTCGGTCCAGCCGGCTTTCACCCATCTGATCAGTCGAGACTTCGACGAAAGTGTAGTGGCCGCCTTCCTTGCGCACGCTGAGCTGCAAAGTTCCAAGGTCGCCGGAAAAAGTGCGCGAGCGTGCGGTGTGACCGCTCCGTTCGATCCCGATCTCGGGAAAAAATTCGTCCGCGATCCTCAGCACGGTCACTGGCGTGAGCTGTGTTCGAAAAAAATGACGCATCTGGAACTCAGGTACCGGGCTCGCTCGCCGGATTGACCGCCTGAGTCCAGTCGACGCGCTCGAGCGGCAACCGTGGGTTCTTCTCTCGACGGAACTGAATTGCCGCCGCCCAGTCGCCAGTTGTCGCGAAGAACAGCCTCCCCGAGTACGTGCCGACCTCTTTCTCTTTCTTCAGGCCATCACTGGTGTTGGCGCGATCGGCGCTTGTCGCGAAAATCCTTCCCTCACCGGTCTCGATGGGCTGACCCGTCTTCTTGTCCTGCACCACAAGCCGATAGACGATCGGCTCGAGAGCGCGCGGAGGCATTGGATCCATCGTCACACGAAAAGCGTAGTTATCCGACCACAGTCGCAGCTCGAGCGCCTTGGGATTTGGACCACAGCTCGCAATCGCCGCGACGACAAGCGGGACCAGCGCCAAGCGGCGAAGCATCAGGCGTAGTACTCCAGGCCGAGGTGTGTGATCTGGTCTTCGCCCATCAGATGTCGAAGCGTGTTTTTCAGCTTCGTCTGCTGAATGAAGAGGTCGTGCTCCGGCAGCAGGCCTGGTGCGGCCATTGGGCTCTTGTAATAGAAGGATAGCCATTCCTGAATCCCCTTCATCCCGGCGCGCTGCGCGAAATCAGAGAACAAGGCGAGATCGAGCACGATGGGAGCAGCAAGAATGGAGTCGCGACACAGGAAGTTGATCTTGATCTGCATCGGATAATTCATCCAGCCAACGATGTCGATGTTGTCCCAGCCTTCCTTGTTATCGCCACGCGGTGGGTAGTAGTTGATGCGAACGACGTGGGCAAAATCCTTGTACAAGTCCGGATACAGCTCCGGCTGCAAAATGGTATGGAGCACGCTGAGCTTGGATTCCTCTTTGGTCTTGAACGACTGGGGATCGTCCAGCACCTCGCCGTCGCGGTTGCCGAGGATATTGGTAGAGTACCAGCCGGCGAGACCGAGCATGCGCGCCTTGAGCCCCGGCGCAACAATCGTCTTCATCCACGTCTGGCCGGTCTTGAAATCCTTTCCCGAGATAGGGACGCCGCGATCCTGCGCGAGCTTCAGCAGCGCGGGAGTATCGACACAGAGATTGGGCGCGCCGTTGGCGAACGGAATGCCTTCCATGATCGCCGCGTAGGCGTAGAGCATGGAAGGCGCGATGGCGTCGTCGTTCTTCTCCATCGCTTTCTCGAACTGCTCTATGGTAGCGTGTTGCGGTCCTGGTTTGATGAAGATCTCAGTCGACGCGCACCAGACGATCACCACGCGGTCGCACTTGTTGCGCGACCTGAAGTCGCGGATGTCCTGGCGCAGCTGCTCCGCCAGGTCACGCTTCGTCTTCCCTTTCTTCACGTTCGTTCCGTGAATGCGCGTGACGTACTTGTTGTCGAATACCGCCGGGATTGGTTTGATGCCCTTCAGGAAATCGGCTATCGGCTCGATGTCGCGCTCCTCGAGCACGCCAGCCTTGCGAGCTGCCGTTAGGGCATCGTCGGGAATCGGATCCCACGCGCCGAACACAATGTCGTCCAGCTTCGCGAGAGGAACAAAGTCCCTGATAAAGGGCGCCCGCTTTTCGGTCCTTTTCCCGAGCCGGACTGTCGCCATCTGCGTCAGCGAGCCGATCGGCTTCGAGTGTCCGCGTCGAATACTCTCGACGCCTGCCATGAACGTCGTTGCGACCGCACCGAGACCCGGTGTCATGATGCCCAGCCGTCCGGTAGCCGGCGCTATCGATTTAGGAACATCACCAGAAGACGATCTGGCCAAATTCTTTCTCCGTTTTGATTATGATTGCGCTCGGCGTGTGGCCGGCATGCCCCCGGCTTTCGGCGCCGAGGTAGAAGGGGTGGGAGCGGGAGGAGCGGGGCCAGGTTCAGTAAATATTCGAATCGGCTTCGACTCCAGGTGCCGGGTAGCACGATAGACGAACGCTAGCCGCTGCACCGCGGTGATCCATGCTGTCACCGTGAGAAGGACGATGATAGCCATGAGCACCCAGCCATTCCAGAAGAGCCCGAACAGTGCCTGTGGAACCGACAACAGCACAATCCTCTCGGGGCGCTGCATCACGCCAACCTTGGCATCTATCCCAAGCGATTCGGCTCGAGCCCTGGTGTAGGACACCAGAAACGTCCCTATGATGCCGAGGAGACACACCACCATCATGTAGAAGTTGTGGTGGATCGGATTTATCGCGTAAAAGACGGTGAGGCCTGCCATCAATGCGCCGTCCGCCACTCGATCGAGTGACGAGTCGTAGAATGCGCCAAACACCGTGCAGCGCCCGGTTCTTCTCGCCACTTCACCATCAATGACGTCGAAGAAAGCTGTCACCGCCATGATCCATCCGGCGGTCATGATGTGGCCGGAGGCGTAGACGGCGCCTGCCGCCACGGTCACGAGGGTCCCGGCCGTTGTGATCTTGTTCGGGCTGACGTTGTTCCGCGCCAGGAGGCTGATGGCCGGCTCTATGACGCGGAGCGTTCCTTTTTTTACATAATCGGTGGGAGTTGGCATTCAGCTGGGGCCGGCGGTAAGCACGAGCTAGCCGACGTGCCGGTTCACCGGCTGGCGGCGCAGAAAAAAGGGCCGCCGTGAAAAACACGACGGCCCCGTAAAAGTAAGTCCGTCAACGATCTATTTCCACCTGCGAGCTAAATCCCGCATGTTCGTTACGGCAGGCGCCAGTCGTACATGCTGGAAAGCGTGACGTTGTTCTTGGTATAGGTGCGAGTTCCATCGACGGTGCTGGCGCGAAGATTGACCGTCGCCCCCGCGGCAATGCCTGAAACCGGTATGTGCTCGACGCTGTTGCCTGCGACTTGTTTGAGAAAAATATCGTTGCCACCGCTCACCACATAAACGTTGACGGCCTGACTCAGATTGTTGGTGACGTGAAGCGCGACTTCAGCTGCGGGCTCGGGGCCAGTGCGTACCTCGACTTGGCGGGGACCACATGCTGCGAGCGACAGCATTGACAGCGAGACCATGAGAACGCGCATGCCGTGCCTCCGAATTCTTTTGGATGAGAGATCGCTAGGCGTTGCAAGAGATGTGCTTCAACTTCAACTGAACTGGTGCGAGGCTGCTCGTAACTGCAACTGAACGGGTGCGAGGTGTCAGTAGCGTAGTTGCCAGTCGCTAGTTCAGGACGTCGGGGACTTCACCAAGCGCCATTCATGGCACAAGCAGTGGCTGTCACGCCACCAAGATAAGTCAGGGCGTAGTGAACTGGTAACTGGCATCTGTGCCACTGACAACTCGCACCCGTTCAGTTGCAGTTGATGCTTCCACGATTACCTGTATATCAGGTACTGCCTTGTCGACTCCCTGAAGGCGTACGCCGCCTTGTACTCTCTGTCGATCAGGACGTCCGGATCATCGCCCCGCAGCAGCGCTTCTCTGTCTGATGGTGAGCCAAACCGAAGATCGAAGTCTCGATTCCTGACAGTGAGCTTAGTGCCGGCCGTTTTCCTGATTGCCCACAGCAAACTCGCACCTACGCGCGCCGCCTGCAATGCGCTGCGGTTGATCACCTCGATCCTTATCCCCGGAATGGTCTGGCCCGAATATTTGCCATCGGTGGCATCCTGCGGTGTAAAACTCTCGACGTAGAATCGCACGCCCGGGATCTCCCGATCCCTCAGAATCGCGACCGTCGCGGCGGCGTTGAGCCATGGTGCACCCACTCGCTGAAATGCTTCCGGGGTTCCACGCCCGACCGACACGTTTGTCGCCTCGAACGCCACCAGGCCTGGGTAAAGCATCGCACTGTGTAGCGACGGCATGTTCGGCGACGGCTTCACCCATGGTAGGCCCGTTAGATCATACCAGACATCGCGCCTCCATCCCTGCGCCGGCACGACGTGCAGATCCGCGCGAATCTTCAGCACGTCGTTGAAGTACAGGGCAAGCTCACCCATCGTCATTCCGTGCCTTAGTGGCATTGGCCAAAGCGCGTACGCCTGCCCTGGTCTTCCCGGTACCGGGTCCGCGGGATTGGCAAGCGAGCTGTCAAGGAGCGGACCCTCGATGATGTAACCGGTGATCGGATTCGGCCGGTCAAGCACGATCATCGGCTTGTGAAGCCGAGCGGCGGCGCGCATCGAGTACACCATCGCGCCGACGTACGTCCACGTGCGCGTCCCGATGTCCTGAAGATCGAACACCAGCGCGTCGAGTCCGCGCAGAATGCTGTCAGGCGGCGCCATTGTTTGTTGACCGTAGAGCGAGAACACTGGAAGTCCGCTCCGCTGATCCACTCCACTGGCGATATCCTGTCGATCTTCAGTACCGCGGAGCCCGTGCTCGGGAGAAAAAAGCTGCACCAGGTTTACCGCGGCCTCGCGGGCTCGTTTGTCTCTGAGCAAGTCAATGTCAGAGGTTCCCCTTTCGTTGATGCCCGTCTGATTCGTCAGGAGCCCGATTCGCTTTCCTCTGATCAGCTGCAGGCTGTCAGTCAGTAGGACACTGATGCCTGGCCTGACTTTCGCTTCGGCGAGCTCGGAAGTGGGGTCGATCTGTTTGCTGACGACAACGCAGCCACCGCAGATTGGAAGTAGCACTGCGAGCAGCCGATAGTATCGCATCATTGACGATTGTCCGGTAAGTTGGTCGTGTTGGTGGTACCAAATGATAATCTCTTGCGTCCTTCTACGTTGACTGGCGCGAGCGGGCAGTACTAACGCAAGCGTCTTGCCTGGCTACCCGAATCCACCACCTATGGCAATAACTCCGATCGATTGGGCGATTGTCGCCGCCTACTTCCTCCTCTCGGTGGGCATCGGCCTCTACTTCACTAAGCGTGGAGGCGAGAGTCTCAACGAATACTTCCTCTCCGGCAGACAGGTCACATGGTGGCTCGCCGGAGCGTCAATGGTTGCGACGACTTTCGCAGCGGACACTCCACTCGTCGTGACGGGCCTCGTGTCGGCACATGGCGTCGCAGGCAACTGGCTATGGTGGAACATGCTGATGAGCGGAATGCTCACCGTGTTCTTTTTCGCGCGCCTTTGGCGCAGAGCCCACGTGATGACGGACGTCGAGTTCGCCGAGATCAGATACAGCGGTCGGCCGGCGGCTGTACTGCGCGGCTTCCGCGCACTTTATCTCGCGATACCGATCAACCTGATCATCCTCGGCTGGGTCACCAAGGCGATGATCAAGATTCTCACGATCTCTCTCGGTCTCCGCGATGTCACCATCCTCGGGCAGACCGTGTCGGGCGAAGTCATCGCCGTCGGCATTTGCTTCGTGATCACCGTCGCCTACTCGGCCGGGGCTGGAATGTGGGCCGTGTTGTGGACGGACCTCGTTCAATTCGTGATCAAGATGACGGCCGTCATCATTCTGGCTGTGTTCGCCGTCCGGGCGGTCGGCGGCATGGACAAACTCAAGGATGGATTGACAGCGCACTTCGGGAGCGCCGACGCCGCGCTCTCGGTTCTTCCGGTCAAAATCACCGCCAACGGGATCGAGGCTTATGCGTGGATGCCGCTGCTCGCGCTGGCCGTATTTCTCTCTGTCCAGTGGTGGGCGGCGTGGTATCCTGGTGCGGAGCCCGGCGGTGGCGGTTACGTGGCACAGCGAATCTTCTCCGCGAAAACGGAACGTGACGGGGTCCTCGCCACGCTTTTTTTCAACGTCGCACACTACGCCATAAGACCATGGCCGTGGATCATTACCGGACTCTGCACCGTCCTGCTCTACCCAGCTGGAATCGGCCCGACACACGATCACGAAGCGGCATACGTGCAAGCCTTCGTCGATCTACTGCCGACTCCGTGGCGCGGCTTCATGCTCGCGGGCTTTGCAGCCGCATACATGTCGACGGTCGGCACCCAACTCAACTGGGGCGCGTCTTACCTCGTCAACGATTTCTACAAGCGCTTTCTCAATAGGGATGCGAGCGAGAGGCATTACGTGACGATTTCGCGCTGGGCTACCGTCTTCCTGTTTCTCGCATCTGCGATTGTCACTCATTATCTCACCACGATCGAAGGTGCCTGGAAGTTCCTCCTCGCGCTCGGGTCAGGCACCGGACTGGTGCTGATTCTTCGCTGGTACTGGTGGCGCATCAACGCATGGAGCGAGATAAGCGCGATGATTTCATCTTTCACGGTCTCCCTCGTCGCGATTTCGGTCATCAAGCCACGCTTCGCCGCTGGTGATCTCCGCGGCGACGCGTGGGTAATGCTCGTTACCGTCGCAACCAGTACGATCGTCTGGTTAGTAGTGACCTTTGCGACACAGCCTGAGCCCGATCGGATGCTCGAGTCTTTCTATCGGCGCGTGCGGCCCGGTGGACCCGGTTGGGCCGCCGTATCCGA
>QHVA01000114.1 GCA_003223425.1 Gemmatimonadota bacterium | reverse complement strand
GACGCCGTTCGGTGGCATGGGCGGGACGATCTTCGTCGCCTTCATCGGAGCTGTCGTGCTCCTCCTCATCCTGCGTCTGATACGGGGATCGACACGACGAATATAGACCGCGCAAGCCCTGCGACTTTCGGTTATTCCGGCACACCGTTAATCGACAAGCTCGGAATAAAATCGTCGGCGCGACTACAGTTCGTTTCTGAGCCGGCTAATTTTTCGGCAGTGCTGGGCACGCTACCATACGGAACGAGGATGGCATCGCGAGGCACGCTCGATTTCGCGATCCTCTTTGTGAAAGCGTTGTCCGAGCTGCGCAAACGGTTTGCCCCACTGCGCGACAGGCTCGAGACGAACGGCATGCTCTGGGTAGCGTGGCCCAAGAAGGCGTCAGGCGTAGACACTGACCTTACCGAAGGTGTTGTACGTCAGTTCGGGCTGGAGTCCGGGTTGGTGGATGTAAAGGTCTGCGCCATCGATGACACCTGGTCGGGACTCAAGTTCGTGCGCAGGCTAAAGGATCGCTGACATCGCGCGCCCTCGTCGTTTGGGAATTAACTTCTCTGCGATGATCGAGCTTACTGGCAGCCGTCCTCAGTGAAATCCATCGACGCGCTTCTGACAGGGCTGGTTGACTACGCGGGGCTGTTTCCACCGGCGAGCGAAGACATGCGGCCCGCGCTCGAGAATTACGCTGCGTACCTGCGAGGCTCTGACCGAAAAGCACTCGGACGTTTTATCGTGCCGATATCGCGCCTTCAGGAGCTCGAAGAATCCGGCTCCGACTTGATGCCTCGCGGACCGAAATCCAGATCGTGGCATCTCAGCGTACTGATCTCAGAGGATGTCCGTGCCGCGCGTGGCGAAATCCTCAAGTTCAATCGGCGTCATTCCAGCGCGTCGTCGAAGGGAGGGGCGCGTGGGCGCGTGGTGATCGACGTGGCCGAGCTCAAGGCGAGCACCGTGGGCGAGATCGATCACCAATCTGCGGATTTGCCGCCTGGCATCACCGCGTATTTCGAGATTCCTTCCAGCGGCGATGTCTCTTCACTGGTGAAAGCGCTTGCCCGGGTTAGCGCGCGCGCAAAGATTCGCACTGGTGGCGTAACGCCGGAAGCGTTTCCTCCGGCGCACACGATCATCGACTTCATGAGCGCGTGCCGACGGGAGACCGTTCCTTTCAAGGCTACAGCCGGCCTTCATCACCCGGTACGCGGCGAATACCGGCTGACTTACGAGTCGAACAGCAAGAAATGGATGATGTACGGGTTTCTCAATGTGTTCATCGGTGCCGTGCTTCTGTATGCCGGTGAGAGTGATGATACGGCGCTCTCGGAGCTCGAGGAGAGCGACCCGTCAGCGTTCTCATTCGAAGAAGAGGAGATTCAATGGCGGGATAAGCGCATCGCGGCCGAGCAGATTCGTGCTGCGCGTGCCGAGTTCGCAATTTCGTTCGGTTCCTGCTCCTTCCGTGAGCCCATCGACGAGCTCGCGCGTCTGACCCGACGAGCCAAATCCACGATTCAGTGAACGAGACCCACGACCCTTCTCTTACGTCGTGGATCGAGTCAGCGAACTCGCCTGACACGGATTTCCCGATCCAAAATCTTCCCTTCGGGGTGTTCTCGCGGAAAGGGGATACGGAGCGGCGCGTCGGTGTCGCGGTGGGCGACCAGATCATCGACATCGGAGAATCGCTGAGCGCGAATCTGTGGAGTGGGAAGGCGCGCGACGTTGCTCGCTGGTGTGATCGGCCGAATCTCAACGAGTTGATGCAGGCGCCAAGGGAGTCTCTCTCGCAATTCCGCGCGCGGTTGAGCGAGCTGCTTGCGGGCACTCCCGGTGATGACAGCGTCATCAACCCACTTCCGCCGGGCGCGCTCGTGCCAATGGCCGAAGCGGAAATGTTTCCACCCGCCGACATAGGCGACTATACCGATTTCTACGCTTCGATCTATCACGCCACCAATGTCGGTAAGCTGTTTCGCCCAGATACCCCGCTGTTTCCCAACTACAAGTACGTGCCGATCGCATACCATGGGCGCGCCTCGTCGATCATCATTAGTGGCGCCGAGGTGCAGAGACCCAGCGGGCAGACAACGGCCTCCGGCGGGGGCGCCAACACTCCCGTGTTTGGACCCACCCAGATGCTCGACTACGAAGCGGAAGTCGGCTTTTTCGTGGGGCGAGGAAACGAGCGAGGTCAACCGATTCCAATCGATGAAGCAGAGAATCACCTCTTCGGGATCTGTCTCGTCAACGATTGGTCGGCCCGCGATATCCAGTCGTGGGAGTACCAGCCGCTCGGCCCTTTCCTCTCGAAGAATTTTGCGACGACGATCTCGCCGTGGGTAGTGACGTGGGAGGCGCTGCAACCATATCGCGTGCCCGCGTTTTTCCGGCCGCCCGGAGACCCGCAGCCGCTTCCCTATCTCGCATCGGAGAAAGACAGAAACGAGGGCGGCATCGATCTGAATATCGAGGTCTACATCCGCTCCATGCTGATGCGCGAGGGACGGTTGCGCCCATCGCGACTCAGCTTAGCCTCGCTGGCGGACATGTACTGGACCCCAGCTCAGATGCTCACGCATCACGCCAGCAACGGCTGCAATCTCCGGCCCGGGGATCTCTTCGCCAGCGGCACTGTTTCGGGCCCCGAATCTGGCTCGCAAGGATGCATGCTCGAGCTGACCCGTCGCGGTGCTGAGCCAATTGTTCTTCCTACTGGAGAGGAACGAAAATTCCTCCATGATGGAGATGAGGTCATCCTTCGCGCTTACCTGCAGCGCGAAGGCGCCGCGCGGATCGGCCTCGGTGAGTGTTCTGGTCTCATAGTCGCGTCTCATCGGCGGTAACTCTCAAAAAGATTTGATGTCAGACAACGGGCGAGAGCCTCTATACATGGTTGGCCCCTCGCACATTCATGGGCGTGGTGTGTTCGCCGCGCGGCGGATTCGAAGGGGCACCCGAATTGTCGAGTACAAGGGGGAGCGAATAAGCAACAGGGAGGCCGATCGGCGGTACGACGACACCACGATGAAGCGCCACCACACCTTTCTCTTCAACCTCGACAAGAAAACGGTGGTCGACGGCGCGATTTCCGCCGGCGGAGGAGACGCTAGCTACATCAATCACTCCTGCGACCCCAATTGCGAAGCGATAATCCGGGCGAAGCGAATCTACATCCACGCAAAGCGCACCATCGAGCCCGGAGAAGAGCTCGCGTACGACTACCAATATGAGCGAACCGGAAAGAACGACGACAAGCTGGAGAAATTCTATTTCTGCAAGTGCGGCGCGCTCAATTGCCGCGGCAGCATCATGAAGCCGGCGACGAAGAAGCTTCGCCGGCCGTCCGGTTCTCGGAGTTCACGGGCGACATCAAGATCCAAACGAAGGCCAGTAATGACGCGAAGCTGACAAGATTTTTCCGCCTCTGGACTTCATCAGTGCACCGACGTTATGGTGAGGACCTCAAAATTTTTTCCCGGAGTATCCTAATGCGTGTCGTCTTACGCGCTCTCGCACTTGTGTTCGCCGTTGCTGTCTCGGCAACCGCACAGAACGCCGTACCGATGCAGTCGAAGCCGCTCGATCCAGCAAACCTGGACCGCTCAGTGCCGGCTTGCACGGATTTTTACCAGTTCGCCAACGGTGGCTGGATAAAGTCACATCCGGTACCACCAGCGTATTCGGTATGGGGCAGCTTCGCGGAGCTGTCCGAGAACAATCAGAGCAACCTCCTGACCATCCTGCGCAATGCGGCCGCGAGCGGGGACTCGCAGGCTAGTGCGGATCTTCGCAAGCTGGCCGTTTACTACTCGTCGTGCATGGATTCCGCGAGCGCTGAGAGGGCGGGCTCCCAGCCGATCGCGCCCGAACTGGCGCGGATCGCTGCCATTCGGAATCGTGCGCAACTCGAGGCAGAAGTTGCGAGGCTTCACTCGAAAGGCGTACCAGCGCTCTTCGGCTTCGGCGCCCAGCAGGATGCCAAGAACAGCACCGAGGTCATCGCTGGTGTTCGCCAGGGTGGGCTCTCGCTTCCGGATCGCGATTATTACCTGAACCCCGACAAGCGGTACGCTGACATCCGCGCCAACTACACTGACCACGTTGCGCGCATGTTCCAGCTCCTCGGCGAAAGCGCGCCGCAGGCGACGACGGACGCACAAAAAGTCCTCGCGATCGAGACCGCGTTGGCGAGACCAGCGAAGACCCGCGTCGAGTTGCGCGACCCGAACGCGAACTATCACCGGATGACGACCGCGGAGCTCGCTCAGCTTACACCCGGCTTCAACTGGCCGAGCTTCTTTTCCGGCGAGGGGCGATCCGATATCTCGACGGTCAACGTCCAGAATCCGGTGTTCCTCAAGGCGGTCGACAGCCTACTGTCGTCCACCTCGCTCGACGATTGGAAGGCGTACCTCCGCTGGAAAATCGTCGACGGCGCAGCTGGGAGCCTCAGCTCGGCGTTCGTGAATGAAGATTTCCGCTTCGCCAGCACATTGAGCGGTGCGAAGGAAATGCTGCCGCGCGAGAAGCGCTGCGCCCGGGCCACAGACGCTGGGTTGAGAGACGCACTCGGCCAGGCGTACGTCGCCAAATACTTCAGTCCCCAGGCAAAACAGCGGGCGCTCGAGATGGTTCGCAACCTGGAGTCCGTCTTTCACGATCGACTTCGGACCCTCGGCTGGATGAGCGACACTACGAAAGCGCAGGCTGTGACAAAGCTGGCAGCCTTTACCAACAAGATCGGTTATCCCGACAAGTGGCGTGATTACTCCACGCTCACCATCAAGCCTGGACCGTTCCTCAACAATCAGATCGCTGTGCGCGAGTACGAGCGCCATCGGGACCTGGCCAGAATCGGTCAGCCAGTCGATCGCACCGAGTGGGGAATGACGCCGCCGACGGTCAATGCGTACTACAACCCGTCGATGAACGAGATCGTCTTTCCGGCTGGAATCATGCAGCCGCCGTTTTTCGATCCGAACGCAGATGACGCGGTGAACTACGGAGGCATGGGTGCCGTCATCGGGCATGAGATGACGCACGGCTTCGATGATCAGGGCGCCCAATTCGACGCGCAGGGGAATCTCCGCAATTGGTGGAGCGCTTCCGATCTCGAGAAGTTCAAGCGCGGCACTGGACTCGTGGCATCGCAGTTCGATACGTACACCGTCCTCGACAGCCTCCACGTGAACGGAAAGCTGACCCTTGGCGAGAATCTCGCCGACCTCGGTGGTTTGTCGATCGCTTACGCCGCCCTGGAGAAGGCACTCGCCGAGAAAGGACGTCCGCCACTGATCGATGGTTTCACGCCTGAACAACGCTTTTTCCTCGCCTGGGCGCAGATCTGGAGGCAGAACATCACGCCGGAGGCTCAGCGTGTGAGAATCAACACCGACCCGCATTCGCCAGGTCAGTGGAGAACGAACGGTCCTTTATCGAACATGCCGCAGTTCGCGGCGGCATTCGGCTGCAAGCCGGGTGATCCGATGGTGCGGCCGGATTCGCTGAGGCCGGTGATCTGGTGAGGAACTGCAACTGCAACTGAACAAGTCGTCAACGGCGAAGCTCCAGCTGAGACTTGTTCAGTTGTAGTTTTATCTTTGTTCGCGCGAGACTAAGTTCCAATCATGACCGCCCGCAGCTTCTTCTATCGCGAGACAGACGGAATTCGCGTTACTGTGCGACCAGTTTATCTCCGCGATCATTCGGAGCCCTCGCAAAGCCACTATGTCTTCGCTTATTTCGTGCGCATCGAGAACGTTGGTGCGATGGCGGCGCAACTTCTTACTCGCCGCTGGCTCATTCACGACTCGGTTGGCGAGGGAGTCGATACCGAAGTGATTGGCGAAGGCGTCGTCGGTGAACAGCCGACCATCATGCCTGGCGCAGTTCACGAGTACCAGAGTTTCTGTATCCTGAAGTCGGGAGAGGGCTGGATGGAGGGTCATTACGGCTTTCTCCGCCAGGACGGAACACCGTTCGAGGCCGCGATCCCGCGCTTCATCCTCAGCGCGAGCGAGTCGACGAGCCTGCCATCGTAAGCCGCGCACGACAGTTGCTTCGCATCCGGCCGTGAGCCGCATCTACGACATCTCCGTGCCGATCCGTTCGGGCGGGCTCGTCTATCCGGGAAACCCAGAGATCGATATCACGCTGCAACAGGCGGTGGCCAAAGGTGCCAGTGCTAACGTATCGACGATCCGGTTCGGCTCACACACCGGCACTCACGCTGACGCGGCCCGGCATTTCTTCGATGATGGGCAACCGGTCGACAAGATTCCGCTGGAGCGTTTGATCGGGCCGGCGCGGCTCGTCAGCTTCAGCGACGATGTTCGCTCTGTCGGAGCCGGGGAGCTGAGGAAGCACAAGCTGAATGGGCACAAGCGAGTCCTCCTTCGCACACGCAACTCAGCGCTGCTATCCAGGAACGACTTCGTCAGGGACTACACGTACCTGGCTCCCGACGGCGCGCAGTATCTGGTGGATCAGGGTGTGGAACTGGTCGGGATCGATTACCTGTCAATTGAACAATTTCACTCAGGACATCATCGTACCCACCGCACGCTTCTCGAGCGTTCAGTGGTGATCGTTGAAGGGCTCGACTTATCCGCACCGCCGTCGGGCGAGTATCACTTCATCTGCCTTCCGCTGCGGATTGAGGGCTGCGACGGCGCGCCCGCGCGCGCGGTGCTGATTGCATGACGGAGATCAGACACATTTTCTTCGATATCGGTGGAGTACTCGGCTCGAATGGCTGGGACCGGGAACAGCGAAAACATGCCGTGGAGCGATTTGATCTCGATCCGGAAGACTTTCAGTGGCGGCACGAAGAAGTCATCGGAGAGTGGGAAGAGGGGAGAATTACTCTCGATGAGTATCTCGATATCGCAGTTTTTTATACCCGACGCCCATTTTCCCGGGGGGAGTTTGTCGACTTCATGTACTCACAGAGTGTGCCGGACAACGCCACCATTCGCATCGCGCGTGCGCTCTCGGATGACCCACGGTACACCCTGATGACGCTCAATAACGAGGCGGAAGAGTTGAACATTCACCGGATAGAAAAATTCGGAATTTCCGAGATCTTCGAGGCGTTCATTAGCTCGTGCTGGATAGGCGTTCGCAAACCGATCCGCAGATTCTATCACCATGCTCTCGGTATCGCGCATTGTGAGCCCGCCGGAACATTGTTCATCGACGATCGACAGCAGAATCTTACGCCGGCGACTACTCTCGGCATGAACGTGATTCTATTTCAGTCCGCGTCACAGCTTCGCTCCGACCTGGAGCGTTTTCTCCACCTCGAGATTCCCGGAGCTTAGATAATGCGCTTGGCGATGATCGGCCTCGGCCGTATGGGCGGCAACATGTCGGAGCGGTTAGTTAAGGGCGGCCACGAGGTGGTGGTCTACGCTCGCAAGGCTGAGGAAGTCCAGCGCTACGTTTCGAAGGGTGCAACCGGAGCGAGCGGTCTGAGCGACGTCACGTCCAAGCTCAAGAGCCCACGCATCGTCTGGATCATGGTACCTGCAGGCAAACCGGTTGAAGAGACTATTGCATCGTTGTTGCCGGGTCTGACCAAAGGCGATGTGATCATCGACGGCGGAAACTCGAATTATCGCGATTCGATGCGGCGTGCCGCCGATCTGCAAGCGAAGGGAATTCACTTCATCGATTCCGGAACGAGCGGTGGGATCTGGGGGCTCGCCAACGGATATTGCCTGATGATCGGTGCATCGCCTGAGGCTTTCAAACTCTGCGAGCCAATCTTCAAGACGCTCGCGCCGCCCGATGGCTATGCCCACATGGGTCCGCCAGGCTCGGGTCACTATGTGAAGATGATTCACAACGGGATCGAGTATGGTATGCTGCAGGCTTATGCGGAGGGCTACGAGATTCTCCACGCATCAAGGGACTTCAAGCTTGATCTGCGCAAGATTGCGTCGGTCTGGAATCGCGGCAGTGTGGTTCGTTCCTGGCTCAACGAGCTTGCCGAGACGGCGTTCGAAAAAGATGGCGAGCTAAGAGACTTGCGAGGATACGTAGAGGATTCGGGTGAGGGGCGGTGGACGGTGCAGGAGGCGATCGATCTCGACGTGCCGGCGCCCGTCATCACTCTGTCTCTTCTGGCCAGGCTGCGGTCGCGGCAGACCGACTCCTTTTCAGCGAAGGTCATCGCCGCCCTGCGCAACGAATTCGGCGGTCATGCGGTAAAGAAATCATGAAGACTCCGCACGCGGTTCCGCTGATACGAGCGCCGAGGCGACGGGGAAACCGTGACAAGGCAGACCCGTGCACACTCGTAATCTTTGGTGCCGCCGGTGATCTCACCAAGCGCAAGCTCATTCCCGCGATCTACTATCTCGCCGAGCAGAAGCTTTTACCCGACAACTTCGCGCTGCTGGCGGTCGCACGCGATCAGAACACCGACGAGGGATATCGCGCCGTCATGCGCGAGGCGATGACTCATTCCGACGAGATCCACAAAGTTCACGACGACGTCTGGCAGTGGCTCTGCGAGCGGACTTTCTATGCCGGCGGAGATTTCTCGAAGAGCGATGCCTATGTGAACATCGAGAACCGACTCAAAGAGATCGAGTCACGCTCTGCCGAATACGATCGAAACCGCCTCTTCTATCTCGCCATTCCGCCCAGCGTCTTTGAGACGACGCTCAAGCATTTGTGCAGCAGCGGTCTTGCCTGGCGCACGCACTCCTATGAGGAGCGTCCCTGGGTCCGCGTCGTTATCGAGAAGCCGTTCGGGCGGAGCTTCGAATCGGCGATGGCGCTCAATCGGCTTGTCCTCGATCA
>QHVA01000242.1 GCA_003223425.1 Gemmatimonadota bacterium | reverse complement strand
ATGCGTCGGCGACCGTATTACCCGATTCCACATCGAAAACGACTTTCTTGGTGACTTCCGCGAGTGCCTTGTTATCGGTCTGCTCGGCGAGAATCGTCAGAGCCTGCACCAGCGGCAGGCCCGAGTTGATCATCGTCGAGAACTGACGGGTAAAGATGACGACGTCGCGTGTCTTGATCGATCCGCGACCGATTTTCTTGGTCGCATCCTGGTCGATCTTGACCACACTGAGCCGCTGCTTTCTGAGCTGTGCGATTACATCGTCGCGCGAGGCAGCGTCGATCGTCGCGGTGCGCAGATCGCCGTTGAATGCTCTCGCCGTATAAGTGAACGTAGCCATTTACTAACCCTCTCCTAACGTCTCGCTGGGGAGCCCGGTGCTGCCCCGCGTGTCCCCGCGGGCTTGCCGGGCGCTATCTTGCCACTGCCGTCATCTGCAGGATCGAGCTGTCCGATCATGCGCTGGAACTCGGTCGGATCACCACTTACACGAAGACACTCGTCCGCCGTCACTTCGCGGCTCATGTATAACTGGTATAACGCGTCGTTCAGGGTCTGCATGCCGAACTTCTTCCCGGCCTGCATCGACGAGTAGATCTGGTGAACCTTGTCGTCACGAATGAGCGCGCGGATCGCTGGCGTGACGACAAGTATCTCTGCCGCCATCACGCGTCCCTTGCCCTGCGCCTTTGGAAGAAGCGTCTGGGTGACGATTCCCTCCAGGACGAAAGAAAGCTGCGCTCTCACCTGCGATTGCTGGTGCGACGGAAATACGTCGATGATGCGGTTGACGGATTCCGCCGCCGAATTGGTGTGCAGTGTCGCGAACGCGAGGTGACCTGTTTCAGCAATCGTCAAAGTCGCGGCGATTGTCTCAAGGTCGCGCATTTCGCCGACGAGAATGATGTCAGGATCTTCACGCAGCGCGTACTTGAGAGCGTTGGCGAACGACTTCGTGTCGCTACCGATTTCGCGCTGGTTGATGATGCAGCTCTGGTGTTTGTGAATGAACTCGATCGGGTCTTCGACGGTGATAATGTGACCCTTACGCTCGCGATTGATCTTGTCGATCATGGCGGCGAGGGTCGTCGATTTACCGGAGCCGGTGGGACCGGTTACGAGCACGAGTCCGCGGGGCTTTTCCGCCATCTTGGCGATGGAGCCAGGCAGGCCGAGCTGATCGAACGTCTTTATCGCGAAAGGGATCTGTCGTACAACCATCGATACGCAGCCGCGCTGCTTGAAGACGTTGCCGCGGAACCGGGCCAGGTTCTGGATTCCGAACGAGAAATCGAGCTCGTCCTCGAGCTCGAAGCGCTTCTTCTGCTGCTCAGTCAAGACAGAGTACGCCAGCTGCAGCGTGTCCTTCGGTGTTAGGTCGAAATCCGACGACGAGTTCGTTATGTCGCCATCGACGCGGAGCTTGGGACGCTCACCGGCCACGATGTGCAGGTCGGAAGCGTTGCGGGAGACCATCTCCTCGAGCAGCGCGCGGAGGTTCGCTCCCTGCGGCTTCGACGGTCCGGATGGTGACGAGGTGTCTATGAACGGTAATGTCATCGGTTAATGAGTGTGTTGAGCATCGGCCGCGGTCTCGCGGATTACCTGATCGAGGGGTGCGATCCCCTTGAGGACTTTCAACCAGCCATCCATGCGGAGGGTCAACATTCCCTCCTCGATGGCCACTTTCTGGATTTCTGCGGCGCCCGCGCTCTGCATGATCAGCTTTCTGAGCCGTGGCGTCATGTTCATCACTTCGTAGAGCCCCTGACGTCCGCGGAGGCCTGAGCCGTCGCACTGCTCGCATCCCCTGCCGCGGAAAACGGGAATGTCCTGCATCTTGCTGTCGAGAGTGATCTGATCCATGAAGGGCCTCGCCGCGTCGGTGGCGCGGGTTTTCGCATCGCTCAGCGCCATGTCCGTAAAATGCATGTCGCGGAGCGTTACCCCATGGTCGACTTTGGCGGCAGCGATCTCCGCCTGGTCCATCTTGTAGGCTTCAGCGCACTTGCTGCAAACGCGGCGGACTAGACGCTGCGCGAGCACCAGGTTGAGCGCGGAAGCGACGTTGAATGGCTCGACACCCATGTCCATAAGACGAGTCACCGTCTCGGGCGCCGAGTTGGTGTGCAAAGTTGAGAGGACGAGGTGGCCGGTAAGGGCGGCCTTGATGGCGATGCCACCCGTCTCCAGATCTCGAATTTCTCCCAACATGATGATGTTGGGGTCCTGACGCAGGAACGCCTTCAGGGCTGCGGCGAATGACATTCCGATGTCGGCCCGAACCAGAACCTGATTGATGCCGAAGAGGTTGTATTCGACCGGGTCCTCGGCCGTCATGATGTTGACGTCGATGTTGTTGATCTTCGACAGCGCTGAATACAGAGTAGTCGTCTTACCGGAACCCGTCGGACCGGTGACGAGCACCATTCCGTAAGGGTTGGAGATCGCTTCCATCAGTTCGCGCTCGGCGCGCGGCTCGATTCCGAAGGTCCCGAGGTCGAGGGTTAGGTTGCCCTTGTCGAGAATACGGAGCACCACTTTCTCGCCGAACAGGGTCGGGAGGGTGGAAACACGGAAGTCGATGACTTTGGAGCCTATTTTCAGCTTAATGCGCCCGTCCTGGGGGACGCGGCGCTCGGCGATGTTCAGGTTAGCCATGATCTTGAAGCGGGAGATGAGAGCCGGTCGCATCTTGATCGGCGGCTTCATGATCTCCTGCAAGGCTCCGTCGATGCGGTAGCGCACGCGGAGCTCCTTCTCGAAACACTCGAAGTGAATATCCGATGCGCCTTTCTTGAGCGCGTCGGTCATGATGGCGTTGATAAGCTTTACGACCGGCGCTTCATCGACGAGAGCTGCGCCGGCATTGGCCGCTTCCTCGGCTTCCGCTTCGAGAATCTCAACATCATCGTCTTCGTCGGCGATGTCGCTGAGCAGGCTCTCCATCTGCGCTTCGCCTGATTCGTAGAACTTGGTAATGCAGTTGCGAAGCGTGAACTCGCCGGCGATGACCGGGAAGATGTCGAGACGGGTAATGAACTTGATGTCGTCGAGGACCGACATCGACGCCGGGTCGGACATTGCGACCGTGAGAGTGCGTCCATCGCGCTTCAGAGGAAGAACGCTGTGCTTGATCGCAAGCTCACCGGGAATGAGCTTGGCGATGCGCGGATCGACCTGGAATTTCGTCAGGTCGACGGCAGGCATCTTGTGCTGCCGCGCGAGCATCCTGGTGAGGTCGGTCTCTTTTACATAACCGAGCTTGACCAGGTTGTAGCCAACGCGCGTGCCGTTGTGTCTCTGCTCCTGGAGAGCCTTGTTGAGCTGTTCTTGTGTGACCAGCCCTTCTCTCAAAAGCAGATCGCCGATCCTCGGCGTTTTAGCGGCAGGAGCTGTCAAGGACGCATGTCCCTCCGGTGAGGCTTCCTGCGTGCTTTTGGCAGTTCGGAACGCCTGGATATGACTGTGTTGGTAGGACGCGGGACGAGGGAGAAGGTTACGCTTGAGTCAAGTTTTTCTACCATAGAGGGACCAATGCCTTTCACACGTCTCAGTCCTTCCATCGAGCCGAATGGTCCGAACGAATCGCGGTCGGAAACGATGCGCCTGGCGAGGGTCGGTCCGACGTGCCGGAGCGCCTCGATCTCCTTCTCACCTGCCA
>QHVA01000240.1 GCA_003223425.1 Gemmatimonadota bacterium | reverse complement strand
AGTGAAGACGGTCACCCACGAAGATGTGACAATGGAGGAATTGGGCGGCGCCGATACCCACGCTGGCAAATCGGGCGTCGCGCATTTCGCGTGCGACTCGGAGCCTCAGTGCCTGCAGCACATTCGCGATCTGTTTCGTTTCATTCCGTCGAACAATCTCGGCGACCCGCCGCGGGGCCCAGGTACCGACCCACGAACCCGGCGCGAAGAGTCGTTGCTCGACATCGTTCCTGACAACGCGAACAAGCCGTACGACATGCACGACGTGATCGCGCGCGTGGTCGACGACGGGGAGTTCTATGAGGTGCAGCGCGATTACGCGAAGAACATCATCTGCGGCTTTGCGCACCTCGGCGGTTTCAGCGTTGGCATCGTAGCCAATCAGCCAGCGGTACTGGCTGGAGTTCTGGACATCAGTGCGTCGCTAAAGGCGGCACGCTTTATACGTTTTTGCGATTCGTTCAACGTCCCGCTCGTTACCTTCGAGGACGTGCCGGGTTTTCTACCGGGCGTTGCGCAGGAACATGGCGGTATCATCAAACATGGGGCGAAGCTGCTCTATGCCTACTGCGAGGCGACCGTGCCCAAGCTTACCGTAATCACGCGCAAAGCGTATGGCGGCGCCTACGACGTCATGAGCTCGAAACACATCCGCGGCGACTTCAACGTCGCGTGGCCGACGGCCGAGATCGCCGTGATGGGACCGAAGGGAGCGGTGGAGATTTTGTTTCGCAAGGAAATCGCCGAAAGCAAAGACGAATCTGCTGCGACAGAAGCAAAGATCGAGGAATATCGAGAGAAGTTTGCGCATCCCTACGTCGCCGCTGGTCGAGGTTACGTCGACGACATCATCGACCCGCGGGACACAAGGCCGGCGCTCATAACCGCGCTGGAGACACTGCAGACGAAGCGCGACAAAAATCCGCCGAAGAAGCACGGAAACATCCCACTGTAGGTAGCTCGTGTTCAGTAAAGTCCTCATTGCGAATCGCGGCGAGATCGCGCTGCGTGTCATTCGCGCCTGTCAGGAGTTGGGGGTGAAGACAGTCGCGGTTTACAGCGAGGCAGACGTGCGCGCGCCACACGTCCGGGAGGCGGATGAAGCAGTCCTGATCGGACCACCGCCGTCGCGCCAGAGCTACCTGCTTGGCGAGAAGATCATTGAGGTCGCAAAGTCCACCGGGGCTGAAGCCATTCACCCCGGCTACGGTTTTCTCTCCGAGCGCGAATGGTTCGCGCGAGCCGTTGGCAGCGCTGGTCTCGTCTGGATCGGGCCGCCACCCGAAGCAATCGCTGCTTTGGGAAGCAAGACCGCGGCTAGGACGCTTGCAGTAGCGAATGGCGTTCCCGTAGTTCCGGGAACAACCGAGCCGCTCGCCAACGCAACGGAAGCAGAAAAGGTCGCGAAGAAGTTCGGGTACCCGGTGCTGCTCAAAGCTGCTGCCGGAGGCGGTGGCAAGGGAATGCGAGTAGTGGCGGCACCAAAGGATATTTCCGGCGCTCTCGACGCGGCTCGGAGAGAAGCTAAGAGCGCGTTCGGAGACGATGGGGTCTATCTCGAGAAGTTCATCGAACGCCCGCGGCACGTCGAGATTCAGGTCCTCGCTGACTCCTACGGCAACGTTCTCTCGCTCGGCGAGCGGGAGTGCTCGGTTCAGCGCCGCCTTCAGAAGATGATCGAGGAGGCTCCGAGTGTTGCGGTCTCTTCGGATCTCAGAAGAAAAATGGGTGAGACGGCGGTGCGCGCCACGCGGGCGGCCGGCTATGTAAACGCCGGAACCTGCGAATTCCTTCTCGATCAGGCCGGCGAATTTTATTTCCTGGAGATGAATACGCGGCTGCAGGTAGAGCATCCAGTGACGGAGCTCGTCACAGGAATCGATCTTGTGCAGTGGCAGCTACGGATCGCGGCTGGGCAGAAGCTCCCATTCAAGCAGGAAGAAATCGCACCGCGTGGCTGGTCAATCCAGTGCCGCATCACCAGCGAAGACGCGTCCAACAATTTTCTTCCATCGACCGGACGCATCGAGCACCTTCACTTGCCCAGTGGTCCCGGAGTGCGCTGGGATGGCGGGGTGGAATCCGGAAGCGAAATCGGTCTCTACTACGATCCACTGCTCGCTAAACTCATCGTCTGGGGCGCCGACCGCGAGCAGGCTGTGACGCGAATGCGGCGCGCCCTCGTCGACTTGATTGTTCAGGGTGTTGAGACCTCTCGCGACTTCCACATTCGGGTCATGGACGACGATGATTTCCGGCGTGGTGCGATCGACATCCAGTGGCTCGAGCGGAGGCTCACTTCGATTCTCCAGCGTAAACCAGGCGAAGAAGCAATACGCGTTGCAGCGATCACCGGGGCGTTGCTCGCGGAACGGGAGAGGGTAGCGCGCGTTGTCACGCCAGCAGGGGGAGAACCAGCTCTCTCGACACAGGGCAACGGTGTGGCGCTCGAATCC
>QHVA01000239.1 GCA_003223425.1 Gemmatimonadota bacterium | reverse complement strand
GAGCACATTGTCGTAGGTTCTCTCGTCGCCCATCACTCCGACGCTTCGAACGGGGAGCAGCACCGAGAACGCCTGCCATATCTCGTCGTAGAGTCCGGCTTCGCGGATCTCTTCGAGATAAATCGCGTCCGCGGCTCGCAGCAGGTCGAGCTTTTCCTTCGTCACGTCGCTGAGCACGCGGATGGCGAGGCCCGGACCGGGAAATGGATGTCTGGCGACCATTTCCTCGGGCAGTCCCAGCTCCCGGCCAACCTGACGGACTTCGTCCTTGAACAACTCTCGCAGCGGCTCGATCAGCTTGAACTTCATTTCCGGCTTGAGCCCACCGACGTTATGGTGCGTCTTGATCGTTACCGAGGGCCCGCCCCGCGGTGAGAACGACTCGATCACGTCCGGATAGAGCGTTCCCTGCACGAGGAAATCGACATCCTCGCCAACGTTGGCGGCGGCGTCCTCGAACACATCGATGAAAGTGTGCCCAATGATTCTTCGCTTCTCCTCGGGATCCTCCACGCCGGCTAGCGCGCTGAGAAACCGCTTCTCCGCATCTATCGTAACGAGCTTGATGCCGAGATGCGCCCGGAACGTTCGCTCGACCTGGTCGCGCTCGTGAAGTCGAAGCAACCCCGTATCGACGAAGATGCAGGTGAGCTGATCGCCAATCGCACGGTGCACGAGAGCCGCGGCTACCGACGAATCCACGCCGCCCGACAAGCCGCAGATGACTCGAGATTTCCCGACAGTCTTTCTGATGTCGGTGATCTCTTCGTCGATGAACGCGCCGGCCGTCCACGTTGGCTCGGCTTTGCAGATGGCGAACAAGAAGTTTGAGATTATTTCCTGGCCGCGGGGTGTGTGCGCTACCTCCGGGTGGAACTGAACGCCGAAGATCGGACGCTTCTCGTGTCTGAATGCGCTGATCGGATTGCCGTTGCTCTCCGCGGTGACGCGATAGCCTTTCGGCGGCTGCTCAATGTGGTCGCCGTGGCTCATCCACGTCGTCACCGGTTCGTCGGATGAGAAGCCAGCGAACAAACCCTTCGGCTCCAGCACCTTCATTTCGGCACGTCCGTACTCGCGGCGATTGGTGCGAATCACCTTGCCGCCTTCGATGTGCGCGATCAGTTGCATCCCGTAACAAATGCCGAGCACGGGCGCGATATCGAAAATGGCGGGATCCGCGAGTGGGACCTTGTCGCCGTAAACTGAGTTTGGTCCACCGCTCAGGATGATGCCGGTTGGCTTCCACTCGCGGATCCATTCAACGCTGC
>QHVA01000238.1 GCA_003223425.1 Gemmatimonadota bacterium | reverse complement strand
CAACTTCAAAGCTGTGTGGCGACTCGTAGATCTCAGTTCCCATCCCGCGAGCCGCGTACGCGCTGAGCGTTTCTCGGTCGCCATCGTTCCGGCCGAACACGCCGAGGAGCGCCATTCCCTTCTGGTGAAACGGAGATAGCGAGAAGGGCGAGCAGTAATCTCCGGCGTGCATTACCATTGTCACGCCCTTGGAGGCAAATCGATCGAGGATTTCGGCGATCGCCGGCAGGCGGTCGTGCGTGTCTGACATTACACCAACCCGCACTACGAGCTCCTCCACGC
>QHVA01000237.1 GCA_003223425.1 Gemmatimonadota bacterium | reverse complement strand
GAGCAGGTCGGTCATTCCGGCGTCGGTGATGATGAACTCCTTGCCGCCGCTTCGTTTTCGATAGAGCACGCGCGTCAGCAGGATACCGGCGTTGCCGACGAGGAAGCGCCCGGGCTCAAGAATGATCTTCAATCGCGAGCCGGCTACGAGTGCGCTGATCACTTCACCAAAATGGCGAACATCCACAGAGCGCTCGACGTCGTACGTGACGGCGAGTCCGCCACCGAT
>QHVA01000021.1 GCA_003223425.1 Gemmatimonadota bacterium | reverse complement strand
GTCACTTCGACACAGACAGACAGAAAAGCCGGCGGTCGCCGGCTTTTCTGCGTGATAGCCAATTCATTGCGAGTATCTGCCGCTCGCCAGTTCTACGATCCGAGCGATGAGCGATGGATACTCGAGTCCGCCTTTCGCCGCCGCCCGTGCGAATTCGCTCTTCTGCTCGAGATAGCAGTTCGGATTTGCCTCGATCACGTAGATCTGTTCCTTGGCGGTGACACGGATGTCGATGCGGGCGTAGTCGCGGAGCCGAAGCGCCTGAAACGAATCCACAGCGACCTGCTGGATCTTTTTCGTCAGCTCCTCTGAGAGATCAGTCGGAAAAATTGACTGCGTCCCCTCGAACTGCGCTCCCTTCTCGTCGCCATCGTCACCCCACTTCGCTTCCCAGCTCGCAATTTTGGGCAAGCCCGCCGGAAACTTCGAGAAGTCGAGCTCAATGAGCGGGAGTGCTTCCACCCTGCTGTTGCCGATGACGCCAACGTAGAACTCTCGGCCGTCGATGAATTCTTCGACCAGCACTGGCGACTGATATTCCTGTTGCGTGCTGCTGATTACATCGAGCAGCTCCTTCACGTCGTTGACCACAGACTTCTGCGTGATTCCCAGCGATGCGTCTTCCTGCGGAGGCTTGACCAGCAGCGGGAAGTCGATGTCGCCGACCCAATCGGACTGTCCACGGTACATTGTCGCGAACTTGGCGCTTTGAATGCCGTGAAACGTCAGCACTTTCTTGGTGAGGGTTTTGTCGCCGGCGAGAATGAGTCCAGTAGGACTCGACCCGGTGTAACGAAGATCCAGAAGATTGAGCAGCGCCGCGACATTGGACTCCAGCGCACTCCTTCCCCGAAACGATTCCGCCAGATTGAAAACGAGATCGGGCTGTGGGTTGGTCAGGTCCCATAACAGTGGCTCGACAGAATCGTCGACTGCCAGACGTCGGGTCGTGTGACCATTTTGCGCCAATGCTGCATCGAGCTGGTCGAGAAGAGGGTCGACCGGTGGATCGAGAGCGTCCTTGATGCGCAAAACCGTGATCTTCACGAATCCCCTGCGGATTCAGTCCCGTCAATTGCGTTGGTGTGACGGTAGTTCATCATGACGGCGGTTCCGAACGCCGTGAGCTCGATGAGCGTCGCTGCCTCGAGCCCGCCCAGGCGCAGGCCGAGGTGCGCCGCGCGCTCAGCGAGAAAATCCACGAACTGGCGCACAACCGACGCATTCTCTCCGGTCCAGTAAGCGATGCGCGTGACGATCTCGCGCTTGTGCCGCGCGATGAAATCCGCGGCTGATGCCGCGGCGGGTGCATGCTCCTCCGTCACGAAGATCGTCCTGAGGTCGCCGTCGAAGAGCCGCTGATCGCGAATCGGAATCTTCTCTTCGTTCTCTTCGTAGTGCTGCGCCACGGTGTACTGCATCGCAGTCACGGGGAGATCGTCAGCGGACGGCTCGGGAACGTCAGGAATCTGGTGTGCGATCTCCTTCATCATCCTGTCCACGTATTCAAGCTTGGCCAACGCTCCCCACCCCTCATACGCGCGGCGCCAGTCTAGTCCGGGAGTCAGCCACACCGCGAATGTTTCGGCAAAATCCTCGTCCGGGTGCTTCTGTGCGTACCAGCCGAGGATGTGTCGTACGAACTCGTGGGAGAACGGATCGGCGCGGTATCGCTCCCGGTACGGACGGGAGTACGGTCCGAACATCTTTCGCCAATCGGGTCGATCGTAAAGGCGATAGGCGTAGTTGAACGCATGACCAGCCTCGTGCCGCAGATACCGCATCGACTCTTCGGCGGTCTCGACAGCCGAGGAGTAATCCTCCTCGATCCTGGAGAGCCGCGCGTCGGCGAGATAGAACGGCACCCCGATTAGCGGGGTTCCGTCGGGACAACCCCACTGGTCGCTCAGATAGACCGGCGGCCGGAAATCGAGACCTTTTGCCGCGAGCTCTTCGTAAAGCTGGTTGACCAGCTTCTCGAGCAGCGTTCCGCGGATCTCCAGACCAATGTCCGAGATGCGCTGCGACAGGAGCGCGTGACGCTCTCCTTCCCAATTGGGAGCCGCGTGTTCCACACCGCCTGATCGGGCAAGCCGCGTACCCACCTAAAAGCATTAAGAAGTCAAAAAACTCTGTAACTGCAACTGAAGACTACCCGCTGGGAGCTACGGGCGGGGCGGCTCGGGGCTGCGGGCCAAACGCGCCACTGACCCTGCCCGCAGCCCCAAGCCGTGGAGCCCAAAGCCCCCAGCCGGTAGTCTTCTTTTTTCAATCGTCACGGCTTAGATGCAAAAAACCCCGCACAACTAGCGGGGCTTAAGCGTGTCAGATCCCGGACCAGTTAGGCGGCGCGGGTCGCGGTTTCAGTAGCTGCTGCCTCGGGGACCGGTCCCCAGATATATGCGGAAAAGACGGGAGTGGGTTCCGTCCTGTCTCCCCTCGAAATGATGATGCCGAGCGGCTCGGACGACTCAGTTTCCTTACGATCCTTCTTCATCGACTGTCTCGCGTTGAGTTTTTTTGCGCTGCTACGCACTGGTGCGCGCCGCCCTTGAAAGCAGTGCGCGTGCCACGCTCGACGCTCGCCGTATCTTATTGCTAATTAAATGCTTACGGATCGACCGGCTCACAGACTCTTTGGAAGTGTCGCAAAATGACACCCGGTGAGAGGACACCCGTGTCTTTAGGACACTGAGCCCGAACTGCCGATTTTTTCTAGGATCAGCTGGCGATTTTCCTGGCCAGGAAGCTCTTGGACGAGCTCGAGTCGTCTTCGATCGAGATGGACCAGCCCCTGTACTGACGCCGCAGCTCCGACACGGATAAACCGCGCTGCCCGCGGACGATCGTCCCCACGAGATGAACACCGCCATCTCGAGTCGCACCCTGAAGAAGCTCGAACGCCCGACCGCGTTCTGCTGCCGAAAGTCCCGTGAACGCGTCGGGTGTGCACACCACCGCGCCGAGTGGTACGTCTGGCGACCAGTCAGTAATATCGGCGACGTAGCTCTGAATCCTGTCGGCGAGCCCTGCCGCCTGGGCTGCATTCATTACTCGCTCCAATGAATTCAATTCGCGGTCGACCGCCGTCACTTCACACCCGTGCGCGGCGAGATAAAGCGCCGTGCGATCAATATCTCCACCCGCGACGAGGACGTTCGATTCAGCAGGCGGGTGAACTTCGCGGGCGAGGACGCCGTCGGGACGGATGCCCCAGTGCTCCGGACGACGGTACTCTTCGAGCAGCTTCAGCCGCTTTCTCCGCCAGGTGTCGTATCCAGGAATGCGCAGGCGCTTTCTAATGATCCGATCGACTTCGGCCCAAAGCAGAAGCTCATCCATGGCAAACTGCTCGCCGGCTCGCAGAGATGCAGCGGCTTCGTCACCAATCTTCAGAATGGCGGAGCGCGACACGGACTCTTTGTAATTCTCGATCTCGTTCTCTACGTACAGCTCGTACTCGTGCTTGAGAGAGCGAGGTATGTGTTGCGCCATGGCGTCGGGCAGGGGGGCAGGTGCTGTAGCCAGGTGTTTAAGCTAGACGACCTGACCGCGCCCGCAAGTGTCAATTACGGCAAGCTCAACTGTGATCAGTACTTACGGCGCCGCCACTAATCCAACCCGCATCGCGTAGCGAACAAGGCTGACGACATCATGCATCCCCAGTCTCTTCATGACTTCTCCGCGATGACTTTCCACTGTCTTAACGCTGAGCTTGAGCTTCTCGGCAATGTCGCGGGTGCGGTTTCCTTCGGCCACCAGACGGAGGACCTCGACTTGGCGTGAAGTGAGTTTTCCGAGGGGACGACGCCGAGAGATAGCGTCATCGATGGAAGCTGCGAGACGCGTCACGTTCTGTTTGAGAACCAGGTCCTCGACTCCAGCGCGCAAACATGCTACAGCTCCTGCACCCGTGATCGATTCGGTGACGACGATGAGCGGAGTCGCGGGCGAAATGCGGCGCATGACATCCATCGCTCCGCGCGCGTCGAATCGCGTCGACGAAAACTCGGAGAGGACAACGTCAGGCGAGAGCTCGCTTAGTACGGCGGTGAAAGTCTCTTGCGAGTCGACGCGACTTGTAACCGTAGACATTCCGGAGCGAGACAAGGCGGAAGAAATGAGCTCGGCGTCAGACTCCTTATCCGATAGCAGCAGAACGCGTATTGGCTTTGTCATATGTGTGGGATCTTCAACAGAATGCCGAACACTCGGCGCGCCCGAGCGCGGCAATGAGCTCCCTTCGGTGGATTGCAACGCGTTACGGGGCTCGTTCGCAAAATATTTGGGTGCGCAATCGACGGCAATCCATAGAGAACAGCCGCGTGACAACGTCGCTACCTCGGACTTCTTAGATTTTGGCAGAGCTTGGAGATTCCCACGGAGACAACGTAACTGATGCCGGAGCTTCCTGAGGTCGAAAAAGCTGCGCGACGCCTCGCGCGCGTAGCGCTGGGTAAGACGATTGCTTCGGCGAGAGCGATCCACCCGTCGCTCAAGCGCAAGTTCTCGCCGTCCCAATCACGCGCGGTCAAGGGGAAAAGAATCGAATCGATCGAGCGCCGCGGCAAGCATCAGCTGCTACGCCTCGACAACGGCGACACGCTCGTAGTGCATTTCCGAATGAACGGCGATTGGGAATTCGGAAACACGAGCGACCCCCTGGACAAATTTGCGCGAGCTGTGATCGAGCTGACCGACGGAACCCGGGTGTCGCTGGTAGATCGACGCGCACTATCTGCTATCACTCTCGACAAGAAAGGCTCGTCTTCACTTCCACGACTCGGACGTGAGGCGAGCGATTCTTCGTTGGATGCGGATTATCTCAGTGATGTCCTGAAGCGCAAGAAAATCGCGATCAAGCCCGCGCTCATGGATCAGTCCGTTGTCGCCGGACTCGGCAACATCTACGCTGCCGAGGCGTTGTGGGAGGCGGAGATGGATCCTCGCACATCGGCGGCTCGGGTGGAACGTGCAAAGCTTGAAAAGCTCGTTACCGCCATCAGGCTCGTACTTAGTCCGAAGCGGCGGCGTCCCGGGCGGTACACTGACACGCGCGGTGTCGAACGATTTGCTGTTTACGATCGCGAGGGAATGATTTGTCGCCGTTGCGGCGGCACAATCGAGCGTATCGTGCAAGCCGGGCGGTCGACGTATTTCTGCTCGTCATGCCAGTTGTGACGACTGCGTACCATCTTCTGCTAGTCCATCACTTCGAGTAGAGCGCCCTTGATGTAGCCGGTTTCCGGGATCGATAGCACCTCGGGATGGTCCAGCGGCTGGCCCGTGATTGCGCGCAGCGCGACGCGGCGTCCGCTGTCCGCGGCTGCGTCCTGCAGCATCTCCAGAAACAACGGCTTGGTCAGGTGAAAGCTGCAGCTCGCGGTGTACAGCAAGCCTCCAGGAGCCAGCAGCCGAATCGCACGGAGATTGATGTCCTTGTATCCGCGCATCGCCCCGGGCAGCGCAGCGCGTGTTTTCGCGAAGGCTGGAGGGTCGAGCACGATGGTGTCGAACGTGGTTCCTTCGCGCTCCCTCTCACGGAGATAATCGAACGCGTTCGCTTCGACGAAAGAGATGTTGTTGAGCGAGTTTCGCACTGCGTTGTCGGCGGCTCTCATGAGCGCGGGGCCCGACGCATCGAGCGCGGTGACGTGCGTTGCTTTTTTTGCCAGATGAAGCGCAAATGAGCCGTGGTAGCTGAAACAGTCGAGCGCCCTGCCGCGCGCCACGCTTCCGACGAAATGGCGATTCTCCCGCTGGTCCAGGAAGGCACCAGTTTTTTGTCCTGTCCAGGGCGCCGCCAGAAACTTGATTCCGTACTCGTGGACCTCGATCTCGCGAGGAACTTCACCGTGTAGCACGACTATCTCCCGCGGCAATCCTTCCTTCGCGCGCAGTTGCACGTCGTTCCGCGCCAGAATTCCCGAAGGCTCGACCAGCGAGCGCAGCGAGGCGAGTATCTCCTCTCTAAAGCGCTCGAGTCCTGCGCTCATGAACTGCACCACCAGCCACTCGTCATAACGATCACACACGAGTGAAGGACAGCCGTCAGCCTCACCATGCACGAGACGCAATGCGTTGGTGTGATCCTCGAGCGGAACGCGCCTCGCGATCGCGGACGCAATTCGCTCGTCCCACCACGCCTGATCGATGACCGCTTCGGGATCACGGTCGAGCAGACGCAGCGAGATCTCCGAGAGGGGGCTCCAAAGCGCCCAGCCGAGGGCTTTGCCGCGATTGTCGTGAACGAGTACTGCGCCGGCGTCCATCAACGGTCGTTCGGTGACGTCCGTGCGGTAAATCCACGGGTGTCCGTTCAGCCAGCGGCGGGCTCCTTTAACATTGACTCGGGCTACAGTCATTCGTGAAAGTTATCGGGCCGTTGATCGCGAGGGATCAACGGCCACCAGAAAACAGAAGCGGGCAGCGGCGAGCGTGGCAGCTGCTTAGCCCAGAGCCTATCGCCTGCTGGTAAAGCTGCAGGCTTAAGAGCTGTAACGCTGTCCGCTCCCCGCTTCTGTTCTGTGGATGCCATTCAAAAGGCCGAGATCTATACGCCGAGCCGAGTGAGTCCGTACAGTTCTTGCGAAAGTCTCAGCCATGCGAGAACTCGTCCCGCTTTCTGTTGGTGCCGCAGCAACTGGGCTCTTCGTGCGCGAGCACTCGATGCGCACCAATGCCGAGCGTCTGAGCGCGGCCACACTGGAGACGCTACTGAATGCAATCGATGCGAATGACGCTGACACTGGCGCTCACGTCCGCCGCGTCGCAACCTACGCGCTCATCCTCGGCGAAGCGGCGAGGCTGGACAACCGCACGCTCCGCAGCATCGAAAGAGTCGCGCTTTTTCATGACGTCGGTAAGCTGCACGAAGCACTGACAGATATCTTCCACGACCCAAAAAAACTCACTCCCGAGGAGCGGCGCGCAGTGACGACGCATCCGCTGCGGGGAGCGGAGGTGCTCGAGCCACTCAGCGTGTTCTATCCGGACCTTGGAAAGGGCGTCGCTGCCCACCACGAGCGCTGGGATGGAAGCGGATATCCGCGCTGCCTGAAGGGCCGGCGAATTCCTCTACAGGCCCGAGTGGTTGCGATTGCCGACAGTTTCGACGCGATCACGCACCGCCGCCGCTACAGTCATGAGCGCAGCTTCTCCGAAGCCACGCGCGCGATCGCCGCAGGAAAGGGCACTCAGTTCGATCCGGACTTAGTCGATCTGTTTCTGAGTCCGCCGGTGCTCGCGAAAATCGAGAAGGCGATGCGTCAGGCGCACACGCCGCGCACGAAGCGGGGCAACCGCCGGCGAGGACGGACTCAGCGCGTGCCGGATATCACTTTCCGATGGCGGCAGCGATCGCTCTCGTCGCGCTCTCGGGATCATCGGCCTTGAAGATGGCGTTGATAACCGCGACACCCGCCGCGCCATTAACCGTGATCTGCAACGCGCGGTCGGCGGTGATTCCGCCCACAGCAATGGCGGGATGATTCACGAGAGCGGCGAGTCGCTTGAATCCCTCCACACCGATCGCTGTGCCGGCGTCGTTCTTCGATTCAGAGCCGTATACAGGGCCGACACCGACGTAATCCGCGTCCTTCGCGTTCGGTAGCTCAGCATCGCTGCCGAGCGATGCACCGATAATGAAGCTAGCCGGCGCGAATCTCCTGATTGCCGTGACCGGCAGATCGGCTTCACCGACGTGCACACCCGCCGCGCCAGCTGCGAGCGCGATGTCAGCGCGGTCGTTGACGATGACCGGCACTGGGACTCTACTCATGATCGATCGTGTGATCTCGACCACTTCGCGGGGCGTCGCCGTCTTGAGCCTCACCTGAACGCTGGTGGCGCCCCCGCGAACTGCTGCTGCCACGCGGTCCACCAGTGTAGCCCGCCGATCCTCGGTGTCGTCCGTAATCGCGACCAGACGCAGGATCTTTGGATCGAGCATTTGTCCTATCGGCTCGTACTCGTCGTTCCTGAGGTGCGGCGAAGCTTCTTGGTTGTCGTTGCGTGACCGCTGGATTTCTTCGCCGTCGGTTTCGTTGTTTTCGCTGCAGTCTTGCTTCCCGCTTTGGCCGCTGACTTGGTCGAGGCCGTCGTCGATCGGCTCACCGTCTTCATCGGAGTCTTGCCGACGCCGCGCGAGGATGTCTTGGCCGATGAGACAGCCGAGCTTCGCGTTGCTGTCCCGGGTGATGCCATTGCGAGCATGCGTGGCGCCGGTTTCCTCGCCGGCATCGTTGCGCGTACCTGTCTCACCGCGGTCGTGTGCTCTTCGAGCGTCATCCGGAATTCGTGGTGGCCGTCCGAAGTCGCGACAAAGTACAGGTATGGAACGTTGGCGGGATTGGCGGCAGCCGCGAGACTGGCTGCACCCGGCGACGCCACCGGACCCGGCGGCAGCCCTTTGTGCGTGTAGGTGTTGTACGGTGACTCGACGGCGAGATCCTTGTACAGCACTCGTCCGACGTGATGTCCAAGCGCGTATTGGATTGTTGGATCCGCCTGCAGAAGCATGCCCTTGCGCAGCCGATTGTAATACACCGCCGCAATGACGGGACGCTCCTCGGGTACGCGAGCCTCTTTCTCAACGATTGATGCCATCGTCACGAGGTCATTCCGATTGATCTTGAGATCAACAAGACTCGAATCCCATTCCGGCTTCCATCGACGCTCGAATTCGTACACCATCTCTTGCACCGCCTGACGTGCGGTCGTGCCGATCGGGAACG
Organism: Gemmatimonadota bacterium; assembly: GCA_003223425.1. GTDB lineage: Bacteria > Gemmatimonadota > Gemmatimonadetes > Gemmatimonadales > Gemmatimonadaceae > UBA4720. Next base: position 8,434 of record QHVA01000021.1, on the reverse strand, counting down.
CGTACGTGTCGGGAAACATGTAGCCTTCCAGTGTTGGATTCGGAACGTCGAGTCGCGCAAGCAGCGCTGTGTCACGAATGGCGGCTTCTACCGACTCCGCCGGCATCTTGAGCGTTCGCGCCAGACGAGGAGTGATCTCGGCGACAGTGTAGCCCTCCGGGATCGTGATCGTATTCACAAGTCCGTGTCCGCCATTGAGCGCGCTGACGATGTCTTTCCACGGAGTGCCGTGCTTGAGCAGATACGTACCAGGTTTGATGTTGCGATCGCCGCCGGTGAATCGGCCGTATAATCGGAACAGCCGCGGCGAGCCGACGATTCCCGTGCGCGCGAGTGAGTCGGCTGCTTGTCCGAAGCTCGCTCCGCGGGGAACGATTACGCGTGTCGGCGCGCCGTGAGGTTGACCGTCGCACGCAGCCGAAAACACGCACGTCGCGACAAGCGCGAGGCGCAGTTTAGTTCCGAACATTGAGCGCGTGCTGAAGCAGAATCGCCGCCGAGAGCGCGTCAACATCGCCCTTTCTGCCGCGGGTGGATTCTCCCAGCTCTTTGACTGTACGCAAGGCAGCCGCCGTGGTAAACCGTTCATCATAAAAACGAACAGCCATGCCGGTACGTTTCGAGATTTCTGCACCTAAAGCACGCACTTCCGCTGTCCAGCCCGTCTCGTTGCCCTCTTGGTCCAGCGGAAGCCCTATTAAGTACCCCAAGGCTCCCAGCTCCGTTGCGCGTGCGATGATTTTTGTGATGGGGGGTCTTTTACCCTCTCGCCGGACGAGGAAGCCAGCGGGAGACGCAATCATGCCAAGCGGATCGCTGATCGCGAAGCCGATTCGCTTCCGGCCGTAGTCCACCGCGAGAAAACGAGCAAGCGCGGCGTTCACTCGGAGCTACCCCTGTGCCATCTGCGTGAAGAATTCCTTGTTGTTTTTCGACTTCGCCATCTGACGCAACAGAAACTCGATCGCTTCTGCCTCGGGCATGTCGGCAAGGAACTGTCTGAGCAGGATCACTCTGTTGATCTCCGCCTGGCTCAGAAGCAGTTCTTCCTTTCGCGTTCCCGATCTGAAGATATCTATAGCCGGATAGATCCGTCGGTCCGCGATCTTGCGATCGAGCACGAGCTCCATGTTTCCTGTGCCCTTGAATTCCTCGAAGATCACGTCGTCCATGCGCGATCCGGTCTCGGTGAGCGCGGTCGCGATAATGGTGAGCGAGCCACCTTCGTCGATATTGCGTGCCGATCCAAAAAAGCGTTTTGGCTTGTGCAAAGCGCTCGCATCGACACCCCCAGAGAGAATCTTACCCGACTGTGGCGCGACAGTGTTGTGCGCGCGTCCGAATCGCGTGAGCGAATCGAGCAGGATCACGACATCCTTTCCACTCTCGACCAGTCGCTTTGCCTTTTCCAGAACCATGTCCGCAACCTGGACGTGACGCGCGGCCCCCTCGTCAAAGGTCGAGCTGATCACCTCAGCGCGGATCATGCTGGCGATCATCTCCGTCACTTCTTCAGGGCGCTCGTCGATGAGCAGCACGATGATCGTGACCTCCGGATGATTCTCCGCGATCGCGTTCGCGATCTTGTGCATCAGGATCGTCTTGCCCGCGCGCGGTGGGGATACGATCAGGCCGCGCTGGCCCTTGCCGATGGGGGCCATGATGTCGACGACGCGCATGCTGAGATCGCCATCTTTTGTTTCGAGCCGAAGCCTCTCGTCGGGATACTGCGGGCGCAGATTGTCGAATGGGGCGCGATCCTTCGCCTTCTCCGGATCGTCGCCGTTGACGCTCTCCACCTTGAGTAATGCGAGATAGCGCTCCCACGGCTTGGGCGGCCGCACCTGTCCACGGACTTCATCGCCGGTTCTCAGCCCGAACCGCTTTATTTGCGACGGCGAGACGTAGATGTCGTCGGGACCAGGCAGGTAGCTCCAGTCCTGGCTCCGCAGAAATCCGTAACCCTCGGGCAGGATCTCGAGGACGCCATCACCATGCAGCATGATGTCGGTGTCGAGAAGATTCTGCTCGATCTGGAAGATGAGATCCTGCTTTCGGAGTCCCGACGAGCCGTCAATCTTGAGCCCGTCGGCCATCTCCTGCAGCTCGCTCACGGATTTTCGCTTTAACTCGGCGATATCCACGTTGTGCGGAGAAAAAAAGGTGGGCGCTTGTGCTGAGTACTGAGCCGGATAGAGCTCAGAAGGTGCGGGGGATTAGTGCGGAGGAGAGAAAGGGAAGAACGGGAGCGGGGAGGGGGAGCGGGAGGGGGAGGGGGAGGGAATGGCGCGCGTCACTGCGTGTGCTTACCGAAGGTAATGGCGACAAAAAATGAGGTCAAGTCAGAATCGGATGTATCGCACCGGATGTCTTTTGACGTCTCGCATCAGCGAAGCAAGTGAAGCGTGACTGCGGTCCAGTTGTCGTCTGAGAAGGCTGTCGGAGTGAACGGCCGCTATTGTCCCGACTGGATTTGTAAGCAATGCACGCAATGTGTCGATTTCCGCAAGAACATGACTCGTCTTCGCCACGAGTGTGGTGTCGCGTCTGAAGCGACCGATGTTTCCCCTTTTGGATGACAACAGAGTCCGGATTGAGTCAGCTGCGGCCATCGCGCGTGATGCGCGTGTCCGAAGATTGTCTCGAGTCAGGCGGGCAAACGTTCCGTTGCCGCGTGCTCTTGCATTCAGGCTTGAAAAACCAGCGCTGATGTCGGCAAAATCGGGCAGCCCCTCCGAGTGGATGTTGCCGAGAGTGCCAACCGGTTGCCTTACCTTGGCGGCCAACTCCCTGGTGGCGGCGCCAAGGGCGTTGAACTCGGGTACCATTGCAGCGATTTCGTCAGTGACAGCTGCAATCGCCGCGGTTGGCCGCGTGCGGATCGTATCGCCATCGCGCAGCGCTGGTGACATTGCCGTTCCCGACGATATGTACACGACCGGCGTTCCAATGAGCCTTCCCCCTGGCCGAACCTGCGCGTACGAATCTCTGCGTACGTTTGGCAACGCGTCCTTGAGGAATTCAGTTCTGATCAACAGCCGTTCAGAGGGGTCGGTCGCTGCCGAACGGAAGGAGACTTCCTTGACAAGACCCTCCTTGTGGCCGGCCAGCCAAACTTCCGTACCGGTGAGGACACCTTCCGCTTCGTCCGTGACGACGTACAAGGTCACTTTCTTGCCGTGCAGGGCGCCGACGCGTGCGAACACCAGGACGACGAGCGTGATTGCGGCAATTACGCCCGCTGCAATCAGGCCACCGGTGAGCTCACTCCAACGAAGATGGCGGGGCACCCAGCGAATATAGAAGAAATGTGGCGGGCCTGGGGCGTTCTCGAACGGCTGCGGACTGCGGACCAACGGCATTGCGGACTGCTGACTAACTACGGATTGGGGGACTGACTACGGACTGCGGACTCGATCCGAAGTTCGCAATTCGTAGCCGTTAGTCATCAGTCCGCAGTTAGTGTCCCAATCCGCAATTAGTCAGCAGTCCGAAGTGCATTTGGTTCGCAGTCCGCAGCAGTTAGTCCGCAGTTCGTAGTAGTTATCCTTCGGACGCCTAATGCCAGAAGTACCGGTTGAACCGTATTTTATGCGGCATATCATGCCCGCGAATAACGCTACGGAATGCTGATAGGCGTCCCGCGAGAGATTGCGAGCGGTGAGAGGCGCGTCGCGCTCGTGCCGGAAGTCGTCCCGCAGTTGTCCCGCGTCGGTCACCGCGTGGTCATAGAACACGACGCCGGATTGCGTGCCGGTTTCACCGATGATGCGTATGGGTCAGCCGGCTGCGACATCGTCGATTCCGCGCACGACGTTTATTCGACCGCGCAGATGCTGCTGAAAGTCCAGCGCCCCGGTCGCGAAGAGTCCAGCGGCGAGGCCGAGTTGGACATGCTGAGGGAAGGAACGGTTCTCATCGGCCTGCTCCAGCCTTCGGGGGATCCAGCTCTCTTTCAGCAGCTCGCAGAGCGGAAAATCATCGCCTGCAGCATGGAGCTGGTGCCGCGCACGACTCGCGCGCAGATGATGGACGCTCTTTCCTCGCAAAGTACCGTTGCCGGTTACAAGGCAGTCCTGCTGGCGGCGAACGCGCTGCAGAAATTCTTTCCCATGCTCATGACGGCGGCCGGCACCGTACGGCCGGCGCGCGTACTGGTAATTGGCGCTGGCGTAGCGGGACTGCAGGCGATTGCCACGGCACGACGCATCGGAGCCGTGGTCGAAGCCTTTGACACGCGTCCGGCAGTGAAAGAACAGGTTAAGAGTCTGGGTGCAACCTTTGTCGAGCTCGACGTGCACCTCGAAGACGCGCAGGACGCCGGCGGCTACGCCAAGGAGCTGAGCGAGCGGCACATCCGCCGTGAGAAGGAGCTGATTCACAACCGCGCACTGCAGGCCGACGTCATCATCACCACGGCACTCGTGCCAGGGAAGCCGGCGCCGATGCTCGTGAGCGCAGAGACTGTCAGAGCGATGCGTCCCGGGTCGGTCATTGTTGACCTCGCCGGCGAGCAGGGCGGCAACTGCGAGCTGAGTGTACCCGGCGAAACGGTCGTTAGATACGACGTCACGATCATTGCGCCGCTGCACATCTCCAGCGATCTCGCCTTTCACGCCAGCCAGATGTACGCGAAAAACGTTGCGGCGCTGGTGACGCTGCTCGCACCGAAGGGCGAGCTCAATCTCAACTTCAAGGACGACATCATCGACGCTGTCGTCATTACCACTAACGGTGAAGTGCGGCACGAGCCGACGCGCCGACGGCTTGGAATGTCTCCTCTCAAAACAGCGGAGGTCGCCAGGTGAGTCAGGAACTGGTTCTCGGGATCTACGTCTTCATCATGGCGATCTTTGTCGGTTTCGAGGTTATAAGCCGCGTGCCATCGGTGCTGCACACTCCGCTCATGTCAGGTACCAACGCGATTCACGGAATCGTAGTACTGGGCGCGTTCCTGGTAGCGGGATCAGCCGACACTCCACTGCTACACACGCTGGGATTCATCGCCGTGGTGTTTGGAGCGGCGAATGTCTTTGGCGGCTTCGTGGTGACTGATCGAATGCTCGAGATGTTCAAGAAACGGGAGATACCGCAGGGAGAAAAGAAGGATGCTTGATGTCCGCGGATCGGTGATAGCCTCGAGCTACATCGTCGCCGCGATCCTCTTCATCTTCGGACTCAAGCAACTCAGTTCCCCCTCGACTGCCCGATCCGGGAATCGACTCGCGGCCATCGGAATGACGATTGCGCTCAGCGCCACCCTGCTGGACCGACAAATCGTTTCGTTCTGGACGATTGCCATCGGAACTCTCATCGGCGCGGCAATCGGAGTGTATTTCGCCAGAACGGTGCAGATGACGGCGATGCCTCAGATGGTTGCGCTGTTCAACGGGATGGGCGGAGCAACCGCGGCACTGGTGTCAGTGGCGGAGTTTCTTCGACTGACGCGAGCCGGTGAACGGATCGGACTTGGAGAGGGAACATCGATCGTACTTGGAACCGCGATTGGTGCGATCTCTTTCACGGGAAGTATCGTCGCCTTCGGAAAGCTCCAGGAGATTCTTCCCGGAAAGCCGCTCCAGTTTCCGCTTCAGCGCGTCGTCAATGCGCTGATTCTTCTTGCTCTTTTCATACTCGGGGTCATGGTTGTTACGCAGGGCGGATCGACGACGCTCTGGACGGTGTTTGCCGCGGCGTTGGTATTGGGTGCGATGTTCGTTCTGCCGATCGGCGGCGGCGATATGCCGGTTGTGATCTCCATCCTGAACTCACTCACGGGTCTTGCTGCTGCGCTGACCGGATTCGTGCTCCACAACCAGATGCTGGTGGTAGCGGGCGTTCTGGTCGGCGCATCGGGTACGCTGCTGACGCTGCTCATGAGCACGGCGATGAACCGATCCGTCGCCAACGTTTTGTTCGGCGCATTCGGCGCGACCAGTAACGAGACTGGTGCCGCGGCTTCTGCGGTCGGACATACTGTCCGTCAGACGACCCCGGAGGACACGGCGATCGCGCTCGCTTACGCGCGAAGTGTAGTGATCGTGCCCGGCTACGGACTCGCCGTCGCGGAAGCGCAGCACACTGTGCGGGAACTGGCAACCGATCTGGAGAACCGCGGCGTCAATGTGAAGTACGCGATCCATCCAGTTGCCGGACGTATGCCGGGGCACATGAACGTGCTGCTTGCCGAGGCGAACGTTCCGTACGATCAATTGCTGGAGATGGATCAGGTGAACGGACAATTCCCGCAGACCGACGTCGTCCTCGTCGTCGGCGCGAACGATGTCGTGAACCCCGCTGCGCGCGACAATCCATCGAGTCCGATCTACGGCATGCCGATCCTGGATGTCGATCGCGCACGCAACATCATCGTGCTCAAGCGCAGCATGGGGCACGGCTTCGCGGGGATCGACAACGCGCTCTTTTATCACGAGAAGACCCGCATGCTGTTCGGCGATGCGCGCCAGTCGCTCACTCAGATCGGTCAGGCGCTCAAGTCCGCGTAGCTGTCGGCGCTGCGTTTCCTTTGCATCCCTGTATGGGTCGAGGCGGGGTGTCCTCTGCTGAAGAGGACGTCCTCCCGACTGACCCGCGCAGAGATCAGGAATCCGCGACAAGGAGGGAGATGAATGCGCGTGGCGGGATTCGAACCCACGACCTTCGGCTCCGGAGGCCGACGCTCTATCCAACTGAGCTACACGCGCGCTATAAAGCGACTTCTCAGAGGGATTAAGTTCCTCTGATGACACCGGCAAAACGAAAGATAACTGTACTTCCGGGTGATGGTATCGGCCCGGAGGTCGTTGAATCCGCCCTCGAGATCATACAAGCCACCGCCATCGCCATCGAGTTCGAGAAATGTGAGGCTGGGGCCGGCGCGTTTCAGAAAGGCATCGTCACGGGAATTCCGAGAGAGACGATCGAGTCGATCGAGCGCACGCACGTCGTGCTGAAAGGCCCGCTCGAAACGCCCATCGGCTACGGTAACCGCAGTGCCAACGTCACGCTGCGCACGCTGTTCGAGACGTACGGCAACATCAGACCGGTGCGCGAGCTCCCAGGGGTGCAGACTGCGTTCACCGGACGCAAACTCGATATCGTGATTGTCCGCGAGAATATCGAAGATCTCTACGCTGGCATCGAGTACATGGAAACCCCCGGCGTGGCGGAGGGTCTCAAGCTGATCACCCGCGAAGGGTGTGAGAAGATCGTCAAGCTCGCATTCGCTTTCGCGCTGGCCGAGGGTCGGAAGCGCGTCCACTGCGCTACCAAATCGAATATCATGAAGCTCACCGAAGGGTTGCTCCAGCACACCTTCGAGGAGTTCGCCGCGCAATATCCATCTATCGAATCGAAGCACATTCTGATCGACAACTGCGCCCACCAGCTCGCGATGCGCCCCGAGCAGTTCGACGTCATCGTCACGACGAACATGAATGGCGACATCCTGAGCGATCTCACCTCTGGTCTGACTGGCGGCCTCGGCTTCGCTCCCTCTGCCAATATCGGCAACGACGTTTCCATCTTCGAAGCCGTGCACGGCTCTGCGCCGGACATCGCGGGGAAGAACAAAGCAAATCCAACGGCCCTAATTCTTAGCGCGGCGATGATGCTGCGCCAAATCGGCGAAGTGAAAGCGGCGAACGACGTCGAGCAGGCAGTACTCGTTACGCTCGAGAGTGGAGTTCGCACCGGTGACATGATGGGCGCTGACAAAGCGGCCACAACGACTGAGTTTACCAGGGCCGTAATCGGCAACCTTGGCAAGCGCTCAAAGGTGAGTCCACCGAAACAATACAGGGCGGTGGAACTGCCACCGGCGCAAGTTGGGGTGAACGTGGTAGCAGCGAAAAGCCGGCGGTTGGCGGGTCTCGACGTTTACATCGAGACGGACATGGATCCAAGAAACCTGGCGTCGGACCTCGAGAAGCTGACCACGACGTCGCCGCTCAAACTTCAGATGATCACGAATCGTGGCGCGCTGGTCTTTCCCTCGAATGACCGCCGCGTATCGCTCGTCGATCACTTCCGGTGTCGATTCGTGCTCCGAGAAGCGACGGCGAGCTTTGGAGATGCGGAGATTCTTTCCCTTCTCGGCGCAATCAGCGCCAAACATCGCTGGATGCACATTGAGAAGCTGCAGGAATTCGACGGGGAGCCGGCATTCTCGAAGTCGCAGGTCTAGCAAACTGGACGCTGCGCGTTAGATAACGGTATGAACTGCAACTGAACGGGCGGGACTGAGGACTGCAACTGAACGGGCGGGAGGCGTCAGCTGTTAGTTTCGAGGCGCTAGGTGACTACGTCGGGACGTCACCAGCACCAGTCCGAGCACAAACAACTGCCTGTGCCGTACAACGAGTAGGAACGTCCCGGCGTCGTGACCTCGGCCCTCTCGCCTAGCGTCTGGCGCCTCCCGCCCGTTCAGTTGCAG
>QHVA01000236.1:3906-8165 GCA_003223425.1 Gemmatimonadota bacterium | reverse complement strand
CCGAGACCGGCAGAGAAGCCGAGGCTAGGGCGGAACTTGCCCGACGCGATAACATCCACTTCCTCACCGACATCAGTGCCTGCGACACCGGTCGGCGAACGCGCGAGCACCGCGCCGCCGCCGTAGTACAACGCGTCGTGCGCGTCGGCCAACCAGTAGCGACTGTATCGGGTCGTCGCGCTCCACCCCTTCGCAATCGCGAAGTCCAATCCACCGCGGACGTGCTTCATGTTCTGCCAGCCGACTAAATCGGTGAGGCCGTATTTGTCGTGACCGGTCGGATAGAGCTGATCGAAAGTCCCCTTCTTGTTGTCCGTTGGGTTTTCGTCTCCCGACGCCTCGTTGTACTCACCGAAAAGGCGTGGGGTGAGCGGCGCCGTCGCGAGTGTGAAACCCAGGAGCCAGTGTCCCGCCCAGGCGCGAATCGATTCGTCGCCGAGCTTACCGTTTTGTGAAGCCATCTGCACGTCGTAATCGAAGTTCGATGGCAGCTTGCCGAGGGCGCGCAGGCCAAGGGTTCCGAAGTTCATGGTGCCGCGCACGCCCGCTTCACTGGTGAGACCGGACTGGCGGCGCCAGAACAGGAAGGGCTCGACGGCCGCTCTTGGCGCGAGCTTGGTGATGCTGCTGTACACGCCGTAGAAATTGTTGCCCGGAACGTTCTTGTCGAACTTGTCCTGCTCGACTTTCACTACCGACGTAGCAAATGCATCGACGCGGTATCCGGTTCCGCCGAGGGTGCCGCGCGCGCCGTCGAACGTGCGCGCCGTGTTTGCCCAAGGAAGCGAGCCAACGAGTCGCCCGTCGCCGAAGGCGAGCTCGAGCCGGCCAGCCCGCAACAGTTGCGCGCGGTTGTCCTCACCTATCTGTAGGTACAGTTGCCGCAGGTCCGCGTGGTCACGAAAGGGCGCACCGGTAGGCGTCTTATTCTTCCACGGGCCCCGGGCGTCCATGCCTTCGACGAACAACGAGGTATTGCGAGTCGGTCGTACACGTGCGTTGAGAAGTGCGCGAGTCAGGATGTACTGATCCGAGTTATCGGGTCTGAAGCCGCCATTGTGGTACGCCTCGGCGCGGGCGCGGACCTGTCCGCCGACGCTCAGCCACGCTGGCAAGGCGGTAGCGGGTGGAGATTCTGCGGTGGCTTTGGCAGCGTTGCGATCGCGTGGTGACATCTGCGCTACGGCAAGCGTCGGAGCGACAAAAAGACTCACCATCACAGCGTAGGAGTGACGCATTCCGAATCAACGAGGAGGGGAGGGAAAACCCGGGATTTTTTGACCGCGCGCAAATTTAGGGGCGCGATTCAGTCTTGCGCAAGAATCAAAAATGACAATACTTCCCTTTTGCTCCGACAGGAGAGAATGCAATTGACGAAAGCCGCGGATGTCATGCAGGGCACGCTGGACATGCTCATTCTCAAGGCGCTGGCGATCGAGCCCACGCATGGGTGGGGAATCAGTGATCGAATTCAACGGATGTCGCGGGACGTCTTCCGGATTGGACAGGGGTCCATCTATCCGGCACTGCATCGATTCGACAACCGCGGTTGGGTCACGTCCTATTGGCGGACCACCGAGAACAACAGAATCGCGCGGTACTATGAGCTCACCGCGGCAGGGAGGCATGCATTGACCGAAGAGATCGCGCGCTGGCGGGGCTACACCGGCGCCGTCGACCTCGTCATCGGCGCGGGGCAGCAGCAGAATACTTCGTGATCAACCTGGCGTGAGCCGCAAGGATCTTCTTCTGGTTCCGTATGATTGCTTTCTGGTTGCGGAGGATTTTGAGCTGGTTCCCTATCACGACGGGGAGGCGCTTCTGATTATCCAGAATCTTCGTTTGGTTTCTGATGATCACCCTTTCGTTCGCGATGATCGTCTGCTGGTTCCTGAGCGTCGCCTGTGCCATTGGTGGTCTCGGTTAGCCTGAGGTCATGGGTGATTGCCGCGCTCCAGCGTAAAGAATGCGGCTTCCTGGTTTGGTGCAGCAAGGTCGGGCTTTGGCTGGATTGCTCGGTCGGCGAAATCAGGCTGCGGCGACATGCCGCGGAGTCGGGGCAAGGACGCGACGACGTGATCACGGCTCATTCCCAGTCGTGAGTGCGCCTCGACCAGCGCGTCGAAATCCACCGGATAGAGATTCCGTCGCTCGGGGTTGGCAAGTCCGGCGATGTTGCGTGGCGCGATCGCCTGACTGATCCACCCTGAAAAGAGCTGCCGGTCCGACGGTGCTCCGACTTCGCCGCGACGCTGCGTTATCTGTCTCAGCATTCGCAGCGCCTCCCGTGGGAGACGCTCGAGCGCCGGATCGCCCACTCCGAGAAATCCCCTCCAGGCAACGGCGTCGTCGGGCGTGAGTCGCTGACTGACTTCCGCGAAAGACACCGTCGCGAAGTAGAGCATCGCGTGTGCGGCAAAGAGGTCGAAGTGCGCCATCGCTTCGTACGATCCGGCGACCATGGAATCGATCTGGTCCGCCTCGGCGGCGAGCATTGCACCGTAGCGCACGAGGGTCGCGACATCCGGAATCCGACCGCGACGCGAAGAGGATCCCTCGAACGCCAATGCCAGTCGCTCCACTGCGCGCAGGCTCCAGGCGATGCCGGTTGAAAAGAGCGGATCCACGAAGGCGTACGCGTGCGGCATCAGCAGCCAGCGTTCTCCGGTGGCGCGGGTGAGGCGATGTTGAATCAGTGGTCGAAATGCGATCGGCATCACAGGCGACGACTCGGCGAAGATCGTCGCCAGTGTCGGATACCGCGCAACCAGTGTCTGCCAGACGGTCGCCGCGTCCGCGTGATCTGGCAACGCGACACTCGAGAGACCGCGGGGTGTGAGCAGAAACCCAACGCTCGTTATGCCATCGTCGAAGCGGAGGGAATACATCCAACCTTCGTCGATAATGTGGTGAACCGCTGCCCAGTCGTCCGGGTAGGGACCTTCCGGCATTCCGGGCACGACCTCCCTCATCAGGCGCATGCCGTCGAAATGGCTGAATACCAGCGCCGCGCGGGTCGCGGTGCGCCGGAGACCGGAAGCAATCGAGAGCTCTCGCGCCAGAAATCCACCGGGCCCGGAGGCGTCGATGACGAAGTTCGCGCGTAGCTCGAACGGGATGCCTGCGCGTGCGCCCTTGAGCAGCGCGGAATCTGCGGCGAAAGTCGCGCTCGTCACCTCGACGCGATCCCGATAATCGACGCCAGCCCCGACGGCCTGTCGCACGAAATGGTGATCGACATCAGCGCGCAGCCAATGCGTGTCCGAAAGGGAATCGGCCGGACTCGCCGCTACGAGAAGGCGCTCGGAATCGAAGCCGCGATTCTCGAATGCCTGATCCGGGTGATGACGGTAATACGTGAAGCCGCGCTTCAATCCACGGCGCAGCTCCGGGAAATGCTGGAGCCAGCGACCGTGCGTTGCCAGCTGATAACAATCCTCGAGTCCGTAGCGCAACCCGAGCCGCTCCAGAGACAAATTGGCAAGCGGAGTCGATGACTCGCCGATCGCGAAACGCGGGTGAGTACCGCGCTCCAGCAGTACGACATCGTAGTCGAGGACGGCGAGCACGCGAGCGAGCAGTGATCCGGCGAATCCACTGCCGACGATGACGATCTCACACGATTCTTTCATTCGCCTCCGCACATCGTACAAGCCATCCGCGGCTCAACGCGACCAGTGACGTTTATTCGCCGCATCCGCTCGATGCGCGCTGAGTTGCAATGCTCGCAGCCGGGCAGCCGGTGCACGTCCCACAGGTCGGCGGTGACGGCGACGTTCGTCAACGCCGAGCACCGATCGAGCGCCTCCTCGAGCTGTGCCAACGTCGGCGGAGTGAAGTCTCCGAGCGCCTGCAGTCTTTCCAGCTCTCCGTTTCCGCCGCGCACCGGGATGATGGAGACGACGGCTGCTCCGCGTTCAGCTGCGTATGTCACGGACCGCATCGTCCATTCGATCGATTCCTCGACCGGTACATAGGGCGCGCCGAGCAGGACAAAGACGCGCAGATCGATGCCGTTGCTGGTGAGGAAGCGCGCTGCCTGATCGAAGCGCGCGAGATCAAAACGTTTGTTGAGCTGTGCGGCGGCAACCGGATGTATTGTCTCGAGACCGACCGCAACCTCGAGGCGCCCCGCAATCTCAAACGCGAATGCCAGTGCACTCGGGCCGATCGTTCGCGCGTGCGACTCCACAGTCACAGCCGGGAAGCGCGCCGCCAGAGCAGCGATTCTGGCGAGATCCTCGGGCGGAACCGCGCGG
>QHVA01000236.1:0-3817 GCA_003223425.1 Gemmatimonadota bacterium | reverse complement strand
TCGATCGTCATCCGCCATAGATCGCAGAACGAGCAGGTGAACGGGCACTCCGCGCCGGCGAGAAAAACGGTGAGCGCCCGCTCGATCTTCCCGTTCGGCCGGCGCTCTTCCTCGAGGACAGAGCCGAGCGGTTTGAATGGATCTATGTAAGGCTTTGGTGGGCGGAGACTCCGAATCCGCCGATCGACTTCAGAGGCCCTCACGCGACCGCGCTGTGTAGTGTCTCGAAATGGCGGCGATAGCGCGTCTCGTTCTGCGGGAACACTCGAGCGGCCTGCGCGGCCGACACTGATCCGTGCTGGAACCTGCGCTTGGGGAAGACAGGCATCTCCAGCCCCAGCACCGAGCGAATCCCGCGCGATACAATCTCCCCCTTCAACGCGTACAGTCGCTCGTGCGAACCTTCAGTCAGCTCGGCGAATGGAATTGCCTCGGCTACTGCAATGACGGATGGCCGCGTGTACGGACTGAACCCCTCGAATCCAAATTCGTGAGCGCAGGCATAGCTGCGGACGCAGCCACGACTGTAGCCACCCGAGTAGGTGAGCGAGTGTTTGATGGACTCCACTCCCCAGCCTTCCTGGTAGAGCATCCGGTTATTGACGACGCTTCGGATGGTGAGCTCGCTGTTCGCCTCAATGGGATAATCCTTGAGATTCTCATCGCCGCCATCGCCGTCAACGAGCAGGCGCCAATCGGGATAGCGTTCTCGAATGCCAGCGAGCAGCGCGAGGTTCACCGCCGCGCATTCGACGTCGAGCGGTTTGTAATCCTCGATCACAGCCACCGCGCGTAGCGGATCGAGCTCGCTCGAGGAGACGTCGATGGCCTCACCGAAAATCTCGAGCTGCGTACGACGCAGGAACTCGTCCGCCTGTAGCGCGTCTTCTCCTTCGCCGTCGACCGAGAGCGTGAACGCTTTCAGACGTGCTGGCGACTGACCTTCGTTGAGCAGCAACTTGTAAAGGCAGAGGAGGATCGCGCCGCTGTCGATGCCGCCAGAAAACGGAACGCCGATCGGCGCAGCAGGGTCGTGTACCGCGAGCCACCGACGAAGCTCGCTATAAACGGCTTCGATGTAATGCCGGCCGATGACGTCGAGATCCTTTGGCAGCGTACCGCGCGGTGGGTCGAAGAATCGTCGATGCACCGGGTTGGGATCCGGGCATCCGATCAGACGAAGCGTGGTGACGTGATGTGCGGGAACCATGCGCGAATAACTCGGGTGGAACTGATCGGCCCACCCACGACGCCCGAGCTCCGCTGCGATCTCGTCGATGCGCTCGGCTACGATCAATACCGGGCCATCGGCGGACTTCGCCAGAAAGTACCGCATTGGACGGTCGAGACTTCGCGCTAGCACCACGCGCTCCCCATCCTGTGCTATGAGGGCAAAGGAGCCGTCGATGCTGAGTACCGGCCCGACGTCACCGGCGAGCAATCGGCGTCGAGCTTCAGATTCGTCGGTCGTCCAGAGTCGTTGAGAATCTGATGAAATCAGGTTGATGACGCGGGAAATCGGGAGTTGTTGGCCCATGCGGAAAAATACCTTCCCTCTGGTGCCGCAGCTACAATGGAGATGAGCGGTGTATTACACGTGCAACCTTGCAAACGAGTTGGTAGATTGGTTCAACCAGGTGGACGCCACGTATCGTACTGATCTTCGCGAGCTCAACGAGCTCAACTTTGCGCGCTTCGACGCCAAGGTGGAGCAGCGCTTTGTTCAGTTTGAGCAGCGCTTTGTGCAACTCGAGGCGCGAATGGACAGAACACTCGCCGAACAGCGCGAGTTTCTCGAACGGCGGCTAGGGGAGCAAACTCGAGGCTATTACGCGGCATGGGCAGTGCAGGTGGCGGCGACGGTCGCCGTTCTCGTGCGCGTCTACCTCGGATAACTGCCGGCTACAATCCATGACTGAACGGCGCTGACGTACAAACGTTCGCGGGAGTGGACTTCCGGCGCGGCGGCGGTCTCGGACCGCAAAGGCACGTGACCGCGCCCCGAGATCGAAACGAGTGAGCGCTAATACGCGGCCGAAGCGGGCGCGCACGGATCTCTTCGCACTCTTGATCCCCCTTCTCTGGTTAGCCAGCTGCACGGGAAAGAGTGAACGCCCGGTATTCAAGCTTCTGAGCCCTGAAGAAACCGGCGTCACCTTCGCGAACACGATCACGACGACCGACTCGTTCAACGTGCAGACCGACGTCTATATCTACAACGGCGCCGGCGTCGCCGTCGGTGACATCGATAATGATGGACTGCCGGACATCTTCTTTTCCGGCAACATGGTCTCGAGTCGCCTGTACCTGAACAAAGGGCACATGCGGTTCGAGGACATCACCGAGCGAGCAGGCGTCAAGACGAGTCGATGGGCGACCGGCGCCACCATGGTGGACATCAACAACGACGGGTATCTCGATATCTACGTCTCCGTTTCGGGACCCGAATGGTCGAAAGCGGAGCAACGCGCGAACCTACTGTTCATCAACAACGGGAACCACACATTCACTGAGGCGGCTGCGAAGTACGGTATCGCCGACACTGGGTTTACTACTCACGCAGCTTTCCTGGATTACAACGGAGACGGATGCCTCGACCTCTTTCTGCTCAACAATTCGCCCCGGGATTTTTCGCGCGGTAACGTATCATCGCAGCCCTCAGGCATTCGCGGTACAACGCCGGGCAGTCACAACGAGCTTTACCGAAACAACTGCAATGGGACGTTCACGAATGTGTCGAAGGAAGCGGGCATCCTTCGCGACGCCGGCTTTGGTCTAGGCGTGGCAGTCGCAGATCTGAATGGAGACGGCTGGCCCGACATTTATGTCTCCAACGACGTCGCGCCGAATGATGTGGTGTACGTCAACAACGGGAATGGCACGTTCACCAACAAGCGCGGCCAGTGGCTCGAGCACACGAGTTTCGCCGGCATGGGTGTCGACATCGCCGATTTCAACAACGACGGGTGGCCTGACATCCTTCAGGTGGACATGCAGCCGCGCGACTTGAGTCGCAGGAAGAGGATGAGCGGATTCATGACGACTGGGAGTTTCATGGAGCTGCGCAGCCGTGGATTTCGCGATGACTACGGCGTCAATACGCTGCAACTGAATAACGGTGTCACCAGGAATGGCGATGTCACTTTCAGCGACATTGCCGCTCTCGCCGGGGTCGCGGCGACTGATTGGAGCTGGAGTCCCCTCTTTGCGGATTTCGACAACGACGGCAATAAAGACATCTTCATCGGCAACGGCTATCCGAAAGCGGTCAATGATCTGGATTACATGCCTGCCGCGTTCGCCGCACGCCGAAGAGGAAATACAGCGGAAGCACTGAGGCTTCTGAAGCAGCTGCCCTCTTACGACGTATCGAATTACGTCTTTCGGAACAACGGCGACCTCACATTCACCGACGAGACCAAAGCGTGGGGAATGGATCGTCCCAGTTTCTCATATGGTGCGGCGTACGCCGACCTCGACAATGACGGCAGGCTCGACCTCGTCGTGAATAACATCGATGCCCCTGCCTTCATCTATGAGAATGTCCAACCGATCGACGACGCCCATCACTATCTCGCGATCAGGCTCGAGGGGGATTCTCTCAACAGGCGCGGAATCGGATCCAAATTGATTCTCACTGCCGGCGGACAGAAACAGTACATGTACCAGTCACCGTACAGGGGCTTCATGTCCACAATGGACGACCGCCCTCATTTTGGACTTGGTCGAGTCACGCACGTGGATAGCCTGGAAGTGATCTGGCCCGACGGCCGTTATCAATTGCTGACCGGTCTGGACGTCGATCGGTTTGTGGTCG
>QHVA01000235.1 GCA_003223425.1 Gemmatimonadota bacterium | reverse complement strand
GTCGAGTTCGTCCCACTCGCCGGCGTTGATCGCGAGTATCTCGAGAAGGTGTATTACCTCGGCCCCGACAAAGGCGGGGACCGCGCCTACCGTTTGCTTGCCGCAGCGTTGAAAGAGACCGGACGTGCGGCACTCGGCCAATATGCAGCACGCGGTCAACAGCATCTCGTGCTTCTCCGGCCACTCAATGGAGTGCTGGTGATGGAGCAGCTGCACTACGCCGACGAGCTCCGTCCGACGACCGAAGTCACGATTCCGCCGGGTGATGTGAAGGAGGCCGAGCTGAAGCTCGCGAAGCAGCTGATCGATCAGACGTCGAACGAGACCTTCCAGCCGACGAAGTACAAGGACACTGTGCGCGAGCGGATGCTCGAGACGATTCAGCGCAAGATCGACGGACAGGACATCACCGCCGACGTCGCCCCGGGCTCGGAGACGAAGATGCTCGACCTCATGGAAGCGCTGAAGGCGAGCCTCGCCCGCGAGAAGACGGGCAAAAAGGAGAAGGCCGAGTCGAAGCGCATGGTCTCGTGAAGATCCTGGCTGGGACCAGCGGCTACGCGTTCAAGGAGTGGAAGGGAAACTTCTACCCGGCTGATCTCAAGGACGACGGATTCCTTGGCTATTACGCGACGAAGTTCCCGGCTGTAGAGATCAACAACACGTTCTACCGATTGCCGAAGGAGAACGTGTTGCGTGAGTGGGCGGCGCAGGTACCGGAGACTTTCACCTTTGCGCTGAAGGCAAGCCAGCGCATCACGCATCATGCGCGACTCAAGGAAGAGTCAGCGAGCCTCGTCGATTTTCTGCTCAAGAACACCGCGACGCTCGGCGACAGGTTGGGACCGATTCTTTTTCAGCTGCCGCCGAATCTGAAAAAAGATGTGGCGCGATTCCGAGGTTTTCTCGGACTCCTGCCGTCAGATCGTCGCTACGTTTTCGAGTTCCGCCACGAGAGCTGGTTCGACGACGAGGTGTTCAGCGCGATGCGCGAGCGCGACATCGCCATGTGCGTCATAGAGCAGGACGATTTCAAGTGTCCCGTTGTGTCCACCGCGTCTTGGGGATACCTGCGTCTGCATCGGCTCAACTATGACGAAACAGGACTCGTCGAGTGGGCGAAGTGCGTTACCAGTCAGCACTGGAAAGAGGCGTACGTCTTCTTCAAGCATGACGAGAACGAGAACGGCGGCTCCGGACCGCCGGCTGTTGCGACTTTTGTCGGAGCGTGCAACAGCTAGTAGCTCGTCTTTGGCGTTAGCCGTTCCCACATCAATTCCTGACACGCCCTTGCAGTGATGCTGGCGTCTGCCCAGTCTAATCAGGCCGCTACATGTCTAGGCAAACGACCAACGCATGACGAACAAGGAGACTGGCATGGCAGAGAGCGTCTACAAGGTGATCGAGTTGGTTGGGACCAGCACCGAGTCATGGGAGAAAGCCGCCGCCGCAGCGATCAAGCGCGCGTCCAAATCTTTACGCGACCTGCGTATAGCGGAGGTATCGCAGCTCGACATGCATCTGAATAACGGCAAGGTCGAGAGCTACCGCGCGAAAATCAAAGTATCGTTCAAGTACGAAGGGAGCTAAGAAATCGGCGGGCTCCGAGGAGCCGCCGAGCGCGCAGGCGATGACTCGGGTTAAGTACGTCGGAAAGGTTGCCGCCATCGCCGTTCTATATGTCCTCGCGGCACGAGGCGGCCTTCAACTGGATGCCGTTTCCGGATTCGCCACACTGGTCTGGCCGCCGACTGGCATCGCGCTCGCCGCTCTCCTCCTCGGCGGCTATTGGCTCTGGCCCGGAATCTTCCTCGGTGCGCTGGTAGTAAATGTCTGGACCGGGGCGCCGGTCATCGTCGCGATGGGCATCGCCACGGGCAACACGCTCGAAGCACTGGCGGGTTCCTATGCACTCCGGCGTCTTCCCGGTTTTCGGCTATCGCTCGGCAGCGTGAGGGATGCTCTCGCGCTCATCGTTTTCGCCGCGGTGCTCTCAACCATTGTGAGCGCAACCATCGGAGTCACGAGCCTCCATCTCGGCGCAGTGGTCGCGCGCGGGAGCGTCGTCGAGACGTGGCGTGCATGGTGGCTTGGTGATGCAATCGGCGCGCTTCTCGTCGCGCCGCCCATCCTCGTCTGGGCTTCGGCACGTCGTCCACTGCTCCGCCCTCAACGGATGCCCGAAGCTGCCGCACTCGCAGTGTCGGTGCTTGTCGCGAGTCTTTTCGTTTTTCTCGTGCCGACCGCTACACATAGCGCTGCTTTCGCACAGGCGTATGTCTTTTTCCCGATTATGATTTGGGCTGCGATCCGGTTTGGGCAGTGTGGAGCGGTCTCGACCACCTTTGTC
>QHVA01000020.1 GCA_003223425.1 Gemmatimonadota bacterium | reverse complement strand
CGATGTTCTGCATGTTGCGGCTGATGTCGTTGAACATCACCGTGACGAAAAGAAGACCGATGATCAGGAGGCCGCCCCGCAGAATACGCTCGCGGGTTTGCGTGCTGAACGCGCTGCCCTTGATCGTCTCCGCGACGTTGAGAAGAATTTGGCCGCCGTCCAGGATCGGAATCGGAAGCAGATTGAACACGGCGACGTTGATGCTGATGAGCGCGACGAGGAGCAGCAGCGTTTCTATCCCGCCGCGCGCGGCCTGATAGGAGACCTGCGCGATCGCAATCGGTCCACCGAGGTCGGAAACTCCGACACCGTGCGCGAGAGCGCCCAGCGCTGCGAAAATCCTGCTGCCATTGTCTATCGTGAGACGCCAGGCCTCGGTGAATGCCTGGCCCACGGAGATCGGTGTGAAGCCTTCTGTCGCCATCATCCCGATTCTACCGAGGGGTCGCCTGACCCCCGTGCGTGGATCGGGAACTACTTCCGCGGCGGGAGTTACGCGTAGGCGAAGCATCTCGCCGTGTCTGATTATTCCAAGCTCCAGTGGCCGCCCTGCCGATGCACCAATGCTGTCGAGGAGTGTCTCCCAGCTCTCGAGTGGGCGGCCGTTAAGTGTGGCGATGCTGTCTCCGGCCTGAATTCCCGCGAGGGCCGCCGGCTTGCCTGGATTGACGACGGCGGCGACCGGAATGGGAGTCGGAATTCCCGAGTGAAGCAACAGACCGACGTAGATCCCGTATGCGAGCAGGGCGTTCATCGTGACACCGGCGAGCATGATGAAGAGTCGCGCCGGGAGGCGCTTGGACTCAAACCAGCGGGATTCGGGAATCGGTTTTGGGCCGAACGGAATCATCGCGTTAGGATCGAATCCGTCCTTGGGGTTGCCTGCCCTGACCGCTGAATTCTCGCTGCCTCCCTCGAGAAACGCGGTTGCCTCGTCTTCCCGCGAAGCCATTCGTACGTATCCGCCAAGGGGCAAGGCGGCAAGTACATATTCGGTCTCGCCGATTCGCTTTTTCAGCAACGACGGCCCGAATCCGATCGAGAAGCGCGGAGCGTAGACGCCGGTAAGCTTGGCGGCGATGAAGTGTCCAAGCTCGTGCACGAATACTACGAGACCGAAAACAATAATCGGCGCGAGCCAGCTTAGCACTTGAACATTTCCCTCACGTGGCGTCGTGCCGCGGCGTCAGCGTCCAGCAGTTGTTCGCGCGTTCCCGCGGGCAAGTCACTGAGTCTATCGAGCGCAGATGAGATTGCAGGCGGAATGTCAGCAAAGCCAATCTTGCCGGCGAGAAACGCCGCGACCGCGCACTCATTCGCGGCGTTGAACACGGCTGGGGCAGCCCCTCCTGCTACTCCAGCAGCAATGCCCAGTCGGAGAGCGGGGAAACGCGCGTGATCCACCGACTCGTAAGTCATCGGAGACAGGCGAACGGGGTCGAACGCTGGTACACCATCATCGGCAACGCGTTCAGGATGCGTCAGCGCGTAGAGCACCGGCAGCTCCATCGTCGGAACACTCATCTGCGCGACGACGCTGCCATCGATGAACTCGACGAATGAATGGACCACGCTCTGCGGATGAACCACGACTTCGATGTTCTCGTAGGGAAGCCCGAACAAGAAATGCGCTTCGATTACCTCGAGCGCTTTGTTGGCGAGCGTCGCGCTGTCGATGGTGATCTTGCGCCCCATACGCCAGGTTGGATGGCGCAGCGCATCATCGACCGTCGCTGTCGTGAGTCGCTCAACGGTCCAGTCGCGGAACGGCCCCCCCGAAGCGGTCAGCACGACTCGACGAATCTGCGACGTCGGATGTCCGGTAATGCACTGGAGAATCGCGCTGTGCTCGCTGTCGACAGGGACGACTTCGCCAAACCCCTTAGCGCACGCGTCTCTTACCAGATCACCCGCGATAACGAGAGTCTCCTTGTTGGCGAGCGCGACACGCTTTCCTCCTTGCAGCGCAGCAA
This sequence comes from Gemmatimonadota bacterium, assembly GCA_003223425.1. GTDB lineage: Bacteria > Gemmatimonadota > Gemmatimonadetes > Gemmatimonadales > Gemmatimonadaceae > UBA4720. Next base: position 7,569 of record QHVA01000020.1, on the reverse strand, counting down.
GCGTGGCGTCCAGTCCAGCCGCACCGACGATTGCGTTGACCACGATATCGACGTCATCGCGGGTAGCCGCGGCAATCAGCGCCTCAGTTCCGCTCTTCCAGGCTTCGTCTGCATCCGCCTGCGATTCCACCATTCCGACGAAGGCCGGTGAGAACTTCCGCGCCTGTTCCTTCAGCAGGGCGCCATTGCTGTTTGCCGTGAGAGCATTCACGCGGAATCGGTCGCGCTGCCTGTCAAGCACGCGCAGCGCCGTCGTACCGATCGACCCCGTCGAGCCCAGCACCGCCACGCCTTTGGGTGCGGCAGCGCGCATCATCGGGGTACGGGCAGCAGCAATCGGCCCAGCAGCAGAAATGCGATCGGCATCACGAACAGCAGACTGTCGAACCGATCGAGGATTCCACCATGTCCAGGAATAATGCGCGAGCTGTCCTTCAACCCGGCCTCACGCTTCAGCAAAGACTCGGCGAGATCGCCGGTCTGTGCCGCGACACTCACCACAATGGCAAAGAGCACCGCGCCCTGAATCGTGAGGCCGAGCTGTGCGTAGGGCATGAGTATGAATCGCACGTAGAGCAGGCAGATGACAATAGCCAGACCGAGCCCACCGACGGCTCCCTCGACTGTTTTTCCAGGGCTAATCGATGGAATTAGCTTCTTCCGCCCGAATGCCCGCCCGAACGTGTAGGCGCCCACATCGGTAGCCCATGTCAGCAGCACAGGCAGCAGTACCAGCACTGTTCCCGCGCCCGCGCCGACGGCGTAGTCGTGGTAGCGAAGCGCGTAGACGTACGAAAAAAGTCCGGCATAGAGCACTCCGAACGCCGTAATCGCGACTGATGACAGCGGCTTGCCCGAGGGGCCACGCAACCAGATCGTGCTCGCGAACAAAACCAGAATCAACGCTACGATCGCGGTGAGGGTCAGCGTATATACACCCCGTCGCTGCGCGTGAATCGCTATCGGCAGCAGGGCGGCCAACGCGATTCCGGCAGGCTCAAGGGGAAACGCCCCTGTCTCGCGCGCAATTCGGAATAGCTCCCATGCCGCCAGTGCCGAGAGCACCGAGAGAACAATTGCGAGCGCCCAGTCGCCAAAGTACACGATCGCGATGCTCGCGGGCGCGGCAATCACCGCGAAAATGATGCGCCGTGTCAGCTCCGACACGGGCTAGACTTCCATGATATCTGCTTCTTTTCCCTTCAACAACTCATCGATCTTGCCGATGTAGTCGTCGTGCATTCTCTGAAGCTCTTTCTCGGCCCGCTTTTGTTCGTCTTCCGATGTTTTCTCCAGCTTCTTCAGCTGATCTCGCGCGGCTGTCCTGGCGTGCCTGATGCCGATCCTGGCTTCTTCTGCCAGCTTGTGAACGACCTTAACCAGCTCCTTCCGGCGCTGCTCGTTGAGCGACGGGAGCGGAACTCGGATTACGCCTGATTGCGACTGTGGGTTGAGCCCGAGGTCCGACTCGCGTAGCGCTTTCTCAATCGCCGAGACCAGTCCCTTGTCCCATGGGGTAACTGTGAGAAGCCGTGGCTCGGGAGCTGAGATGCTACCGACCTGGTTGATTGGCATCTGCTGCCCGTAAGCCTCGACGCGAATAGTGTCGAGGAGGCTTACGGTTGCCTTCCCGCTTCGAATCGACGCGAGCTCGCGCTTCGACGCCTCGAACGATCTCTCCATCGCGGCCCGGCAGTCCTTCGTGATCTGAGGAATTGTCGTCATTGTACGATCGTTCCGACGCGCTCACCCAGCAGCGCCTTCGCAACCTCTCCGTGACGGTGAATGTTCAGGACGATGATCGGGAGTTTGTTTTCCTTGCACAGAGTAATGGCCGTCTGGTCCATCACCTCGAGCTCGTTGACCATGACATCGCGGTAACTAATCGACTCGTAGCGCTTGGCGTCCGGATCGCGCTTTGGATCCGCAGTATAGACTCCATCGACGCTGGTTGCTTTGACGATGACGTCGGCGTGAATCTGGATGGCGCGTAGTGCCGCGGCGGTGTCGGTCGAAAAATATGGATTACCAGTTCCCGCGGCGAAAATGACGACGCGCCCTTTCTCGAAATGACGCATTGCCCGCCGCCTGATGAACGGCTCGGCAATCGATTCCATCGCGATCGCAGTCATCACTCGAGTCTCGAGCTCGGCTTTCTCGAGTACATCCTGGAGGGCGAGCGCATTGATGACGGTGCCAAGCATGCCCATGTAGTCCGCGCCGGCACGCTCCATTCCCATTTTTGACAGTTGTGCGCCGCGAACGATGTTTCCGCCCCCAATGACGAGGCCGACGCTGGCTCCCATCTTCGCGATGTCGCTGATCTCGGTGGCGAGGCGGTTCAGAACTTCGAAGTCGAACCCGATGCGCTTCTGTCCAGCGAGAGCCTCGCCGGAAAGCTTAAGGAGAACTCGCTTGTACTTAAGATCGGGCAAGGTTCTAAGGTTTAGTGAAGAAGGAAACTGCAACTGAACGGGTGCGAGGACTGGCTACTACAAACCTCACGCTGAAAAACTGCAACTGAACGGGTGCGAGGTGTGAGTAGCTTAGTTGTCAGATGCCAGTTCACAACGCCCTGACGTACCTCAGTGGCGTGACAGCCACTGCTTGTGGCGCGAATGGCGCTTAGTGCAGTCCCGACGTATTTAGCTGGCAACTCGCATCTGTGCCACTGACACCTCGCACCCGTTCAGTTGCAGTTCCTCGCCTTGACCCGTCTGGTGATCATTCCTCGCCCATCTGGAACCGCACGAACCGTCTGACCTGAATGTTCTCGCCGACTTTCGCCGAAGCTTCCTTGATCAGATCGCCGATCGTTTTCTTTGGCTCCCTGACCCACGCCTGGTGAAGTAGCGCGACGTCCTTGTAATACGCCTCGACTTTACCCGCGACGATTTTTTCGATGAGGTGATCGGGCTTGCCGCTTTCCTTCACCTGTTCGACGAAAATCCGGCGTTCCTTCTCGACCTTGTCGGCGGGAACCTGGTCCCTGTCCACGGCGACCGGCGCTGCGGCGGCGATGTGCTCGGCTATGTATTTGACGAGCTGCTTGAAGTCGTCCGTGCGCGCGACGAAATCAGTCTCGCAATTCACCTCCACCAGTACACCGACCTTGCCGTTGTGATGGATGTAACTGCCAATCATGCCCTCGCTCGTCTGCTTGCCGACGCGCTTCTCGGCCTTGGCGATCCCCCTTGTGCGGAGATACTCGATCGCTTTCTCCATGTCGCCGTCGTTCTCCTCGAGCGCCTTCTTCGATTCCATCATCCCGGCGCCCGTTCGCTGGCGCAGAGCCTGAACATCTTTCGCAGTGAATTTCTCTTTTGTCGTCATTATCGTGTCTCGTGAAAACGCCGCCGGAGTTTTCCGGCGGCGTGAAAGTTAACCTTCCTGCTCGGTCTCGGTGGCTTCCTCTGCTCCGCCACCTTCGTCGCCGCCTGTCTTGAGCCGCGCGGCAATTGCTTCTGGCTTGGCGCGTCGTCTGCGCGGCCGTCTCTTTCTCTTTTTGTCGCCCTCGCCTTCCGGCTCGGCCCCGCGGTCGGAGCTGTATGTGTACGACTCCGCCTCTTCGACTTCTTCCCGAATCGGAGCTTCGCGGCGCGCCTCGACGATCGCGTCGGAGATCGACTTCGTCATCAACTCCACCGATCTGATCGCATCGTCGTTGCCCGCGATCGGAACCGTAATGAGATCGGGATCAGCATTCGTATCGACGAGGGCGATGATCGGAATCGTCAGCTTGTTAGCCTCGTTGACAGCGATCCGCTCTTTCTTGGAGTCGATCACGAACATGAGGCCGGGAAGACGCGTAAGATTCTTGATACCAGCGAGGTTCTTCGAAAGCTTGTCGCGCTGACGACTCATCATCAGCTGCTCCTTCTTGGTGTAGTTCTCGAAGTCACCGCCTGCTTCGCTGCCAGCCTCCAACTCCTTGAGCCGGCGCACTTGCTTTTTCACCGTCTGGAAGTTGGTGAGCAGTCCACCCAGCCATCTCTCGGTCACATACATCGCACCGCAGCGCTCGGCTTCGCTCTTCACGATGTTGACGAGCTGACGCTTGGTGCAAACGAACAGGACATTGTCGCCGCGCAGGATGACTTCTCTCGCGAGCTTCTGAGCCAGCTCCAGCTGACGCAGTGTCTTTTGCAGATCGATGATGTGGATGCCGTTGCGCTCCGCGAAGATGAAGCGACGCATCTTCGGGTTCCAGCGGCGGGTCTGGTGTCCGAAATGGACACCGGCTTCGAGTAGCTGCTCCAGGTTTGGCTGAGCCATTAAGTAGGTATTCCTTCGGGTTTAGCGCTTTGAGAACTGGAACTTCTTTCTTGCTTTCGGACGACCGGGCTTCTTGCGCTCGACGGCTCGTGCATCACGTGTCAACAATGCGAGGTCGCGCAGCTTGCGCCGATGCGCCTCGTCGATCTTGACGAGAGCGCGCGCTACCGCGAGCCTCAGCGCGCCAGCCTGTCCCGTCAACCCGCCACCTTCGACCTTCGCCTTTACATCGTAGCGGCCGAGAGTATCGGTGATCGTGAATGGCTGCTGGATCGCAGAGACATGAGCGGGACGCGGGAAATAATCTCCCAGCGTGCGTCCGTTCACCGACCACTTGCCAGAGCCGGGTTTGATATAGAGACGGCAGACTGCCTCTTTGCGCCGCCCAATCGTATGCGTGGTATCGGAGGCGGCCATTACTTATCACTCATCTTGTTGAGTTCGAGCACTTTCGGCTGCTGTGCGGCGTGTGTGTGCTTCGCATCGGCGAATACGCGGAGCTTGTTGCGGAGCTTCTGGCGGCCGAGAGCAGTCTTGGGCAACATGCCGTAGACTGCCTTCTCGATCACACGCTCAGGATGTCTGGCGAGCATCGTCTCAAACGGCGTGAAGCGCTCGTGACCCATGTAGCCAGTATGTCTGAAGTACCGCTTCTGCTCCGCCTTCTTGCCAGTGACGCGGACTTTGGACGCATTAATCACGATGACGTTGTCACCCGTGTCCATGTGGGGCGTGAACATCGGCTTGTGCTTGCCACGGATGATCTTCGCGACCTCGGTAGCCAGACGGCCGAGGACAATGCCTTCGGCGTCGACGATGTACCACTGGTGCTTGATATCCCGCGGGGTCGCGGAGTATGTCTTCATTGAGCGGAACGTATGTAAGTGCCGGCCCCCTTTGGTTCGAGTAGGGTTCCAAGCGGTTGATTGCGACTAAGTGGTTTTGCGACAGCCTTTTAAGGTACGCGCGACCGAGGATGGTGTCAACCGCAACGCACTGCGAAAAACAGGGCAAAGTTTCATTCGAGCGCGACCAGTAACGCCCCCTTTTCTACCGCCGTGCCGGGAACAACTTCCACACTCTTGACCGTGCCGGCAGCGGTTGAGCGAAGCTCATTCTCCATTTTCATTGCTTCCATTACTACGATGCCTTGCCCTGCGGCGACCCGGTCGCCTGGATTCACGTTGACGCTGACGATAAGGCCGGGCATCGGTGCGATAATCGGCGCAGGCCCTGTCGGTCCCGCATTCGCGGCTGAGAGATCTCGAATGGCACGCGTTCGTTCGTCGAGGGCTTCCGTGTCGAAGCGATACCCGTCGATCCACAGGCTGTACTTACCTTTTCCCTGTCGTCTTTCCACGACGACGCGGTAAACGTGGACGCCAAGCTTCACCATACGCACAGGACTTCCTTCGATGTCAGCGAGCTCGGCCGAAATCGCTGGACCTTCTTCGTAGCGCAGTCCATCTGAGTCAATCGACACGGTCTTGCGCTCGTCGTTGAGCTGTACGACGTATCTCATGACTCCTTCTCGGGACGTAGCTCGCAGACGGTTTCGACGTGCGCCGTCTGCGGAAACATGTCGAACGCCCGCAATGACTCGATCCGGTAACTGGGAAGGCGTGCGAGGTCGCGCGCGAGCGTAGCGGGATTGCAGCTTACATAGAGCACGGCGCGAAGATGTTCCACCTCTGCTTCCAGAGTCGCGGTGACGCGCGCGTCAACTCCAGCGCGTGGAGGGTTGAGTATGACGACGTCGGTGGGAAGCACGCCCGGGAGCGCGTCCTCGACGTGCGCTCGAATCGCCCGCGACGGAGCGACCAGTCTCGACGCAGACCACCGAGACGCTTCGGGATCGAGCTCGATGGCAGTAACCCTTACTCCGTGCTCGCTCAGTTTGATGGCTATGTCTCCGCTACCGGCGTAAGCGTCGATAGCCGAGCGTGGCTCGTACGATCCGGCGCGGTCGAGCACGTATCCGCGAAGGATCTCCGCCATATCCGCATTTATCTGCGCGAACGAGGCGCTGGGTGTGCGGTCTTGCCGCTTATCATAGATAAGGCGCCGCGGTTTCTTTTCGGCTGGTTCCCACCAGACTGCTGAGAGGGATGGCACGGCAGCGGAGAATTGGTCGCGTGCCGCCCAACTCTCGCCGCCGATCATCAAGAGGGTCGGGCCGCCGCTCGTCATGCGAATGCTGCCACGCAGCTCATTCGCCTCCGGAAAATAGGCATCCGCTTCCATTACTTCGCGCCATGCGGCGACGACGCTGCGATCAGTTATCGGACAGTCCGACAGTGCGAAGACGCTGGCGGGATCGTCGTAAGGATGCAATCCGGCAATCCAGCGTGCGCCTCGCCGGCGCATCGCCAGAGTTAACTTCGTGCGATAACGCCAATCTTTCGGGCTGCCTTCGATCGCCGGCGAGTCAACGCTGCGTTTGCCGATGCGTTGTAAGGTATCTCGGATGATCAGCTGCTTCGCCGCCAGCTGTGATTCGTACGTCATGTGCTGCAACTGACAACCGCCGCACCTATCTCTCGTGTAGTGAGGACACGTCGGTTCGATGCGAACGGGGGAGGGATTCACGACGTTCTCGAGGGTGCCGCGCGCGAACCGGCCCTTGGTAGAGATGTGAGCCGTCACTGTATCGCCCGGTGCCGTCCGCGGAACGAAGACCACGAGTCCGGCGCTCCTGCCTACACCGTCCCCGCCTGCGGCAATAGAGTCGATCGACACGCTTGCGAGAGCCATCAGCTGCGCAACCCTTCAGTGCGCGCGGCCTGCTTCCAGGATTCGAGCGCCACACCGTTGCGCTGTGTCGAGAGAGCTGGTTCTCCCCCTGCTGGCGTGACAACGCGCGCTACCCTGTCGCGCTCCGCGAGCAACGCCCCGGTGATCGCTGCAACGCGTATTGCTTCTTCGCCTGGTTTACGCTGGAGAATCGAAGTGAGCCTCCGCTCGAGCCACTGGATGTCGATCGCGCCACGCCGGAAATCGTCGTCGTCCATGACCCGAATGTGGAAGTCGCGAGAGGTCTCAACACCCTGAACAATCAAGTCGACGAGGGCGCGCCGCATTCGCGTCACAGCCTGCTCGCGGTCGGCGCCCCAGACGATGAGTTTAGCCAGCAGTGGATCGTAGTAGAGGCCGATTTCACTTCCCGATTCCACTCCGCCATCCCAGCGCACTCCGGGACCACTGGGCAAGTGAAGATGCTCGATGCGTCCGGTCGATGGAAGAAAATTGTTGGACGCGTCTTCGCTGGTAATGCGGCACTCGATTGACCAGCCA
>QHVA01000019.1 GCA_003223425.1 Gemmatimonadota bacterium | reverse complement strand
TCGTACGGTGCGCGCGATCTCACTGTGATTCGCTTCCCCGGCAGAATCGAGAGCTCGGCGAGATACCTGAGCATCTCCGGATCTTCATCCGCAACACGCACCACGACACCGGACGCGCCGACTGGAAGGTCCGCCAACGATGTGTATTCGGTTTCATCTACGGCACCATCCCGCGTTGGAATGGGCGCGCCGTGCGGATCGACGTCGGGCTCACCGATGGTGGCAGCCATACGATCCACCAGCTCGTCCGACGCGGCATGCTCCAGTCTCTCGGCCTCCTGGTGGACGCGATCCCATGGATAACCAAGTGCCTCCGCCAGATACGCTTCTATCACGCGATGACGCCGCAACGTGCGCAGCGCAGCTCGGCGACCGCTTTCGGTAAGCCTGACTCCGTGATAACGCTCGTAGGCGAGTAATCCCTGCTCGGCTAGTCGCCTGACCATGCCACTCACTGATGCGGGTGCGAGCGCAAGTCGCTGCGCGATCTCATTGGTTGCGGCGGCGCCCGTCCCCTTACCGATGGAGTAGATCGCCTTGAGATAATCCTCGACTGGCGCTGTCAGCGGATTACGGCTTGGCCGGGGTGACGTTTCGTGCGCGGCGCTCACGCGACCGGTCCCGCATGGGGCGGAGTCGAATGCGGATGTCCGCGCACCATCAACACCGGGAGCATGGAGATGTGACGGAGCTCGTTGGCGACACTGCCGCGCAAGACATCGGAGAGCCCGCGATGTCCGTGCGTCGCCATCGCGATGAGGTCGCACCCCTCGCGCTCAGCGCAGGCTGCGATTTCCTTGGCGGGATCACCACCGGCCAGAATTGCCTCAGCCTGGTAGCCGTCCTTCTCGAGCGTCTCGGCAATCGCCTCGATGTACTCGCGGTCGCTCTTCATCTCTTCGGATTCGCGAAGATCGAGCTGGTTGATGTTTCGGGCCGCCCACCCGTCGGCAACATGGATCAACACGATCGACGCACCGCTGCTGCACGACCGCGCCAGTTTACGGATGTGATCGAGGATCACTTCGTCGTACTCTGAATGCTCGACCGGCACGAGTATGCGCTGATACATCAGCTCACCGCTTTACCGAAGAATTGGACCAGCAGCCAAATGTTGAGCGCGGCGATGATTACCGCAACAGCGTAGGCGAGCGCCTTGAGCCAGACCGGATTCGCGAATTCGCCCATCTTCAGCTTGTCCGAGGTGAACATCACGAGCGGAAAGACTGCGAACGATAGCTGCATGCTCAGAATCACCTGGCTCAAGACGAGCAGCTTTGCGGTGCCGCTCTCACCGTAAAGAATTGCCACGATCGCAGCGGGAATGATCGCGATAGCCCGCGTGATGAGACGACGCAGCCACGGCCGCAGCCTGATGTTAAGGAAACCCTCCATTACTATCTGGCCGGCGAGCGTTCCGGTGAGCGTCGAGTTCTGTCCCGAAGCCAGGAGCGCCAGGGCGAAGACTGTACTGGCGCCGGCGCCGAGCAGCGGCGTCAGAAGCTTGTAGGCGTCCTGGATCTCTCCGACTCCAGCGTGACCAGAGGCGTGAAACGTCGCGGCGGCAATGATGAGAATGGCGGCGTTGATGAAGAGCGCAAAGGAGAGCGCAATCGTCGAATCGATGAATGCGAAGCGCACCGCCTCGTGCTTGCCTTCGACGGTCTCGTCATACTGCCTCGTCTGCACGATCGAGGAATGCAGATACAGGTTGTGCGGCATGACGGTCGCGCCGAGTATTCCCACCGCGATGTAAAGCATCGCCGGATTCCTGACGACCTCCGGCGACGGAATGAATCCCTGTATGACCGCGCCAAAGGGTGGCTTGGAGAGAATGATCTCGAACAGGAAGCACAAGCCGACTGTCGCGATCAGTGTGATGACGAGCGCTTCGAGCAGCCTGAACCCCTTGTTCTGCAGGTAGAGAACAAGCAGAACGTCGAGCGACGTAATCACGACGCCGTAGGCGATCGGGATATTGAAGATCAGGTTGAGCGCGATAGCTGTTCCTATCACTTCGGCGAGATCACACGCCGCGATCGCTATTTCACAGCCAACCCAGAGCAGAAATCCCGTCGGCCTGGAGTAGTGGTCGCGGCATGCCTGGGCGAGATCCCTTCCCGTCACGATGCCGAGCTTCGACGCGAGGCCCTGCAGCAGTATCGCCATCAGATTGGAGGCGAGGATGACAGTGAGCAGCGTGTAGCCGAACTGCGCTCCGCCGGCGAGGTCTGTCGCCCAATTTCCCGGATCCATGTAACCGACGGCCACCAGGTAGCCGGGTCCGGCGAATGCGAGCAGCTTGCGCCACAATCCTTTCTTGCCGATCGGGATAGTTCGATAGACCTCGACCAGCGATGGCGTAATGCGCGCGCGTCGCCATCCGGGCGGCACCGGGAGCGGCGCTGGGGGCTCACGCTTCGGCGCGCGGGCTCTCTGGTCCAGTTGGATCGCCAAAAACGGACTCCAGGTTATTGAGAAACTACGAAATAAGTTAGTACACCCTAACTTTTGGCGCAACTGTAATTCACGCCTCAATTAGGTGGTATCCACCTCCCAGGAGTTGCTTTTCACAAGGACGCGCACAGCAACTGCCCCTATTCGCCCGTACCTTCTCGCTGACAGCTCCGCCTCCGTCACACCCAGGACTCACACCGACGAGACGACGGCAGAATGCTCACCTGGCCATACGCGCACCTCCTCATCAATCACTTTCCAGTCGTGCTCAGTGTCTCAGCGCTCGCCGTGACGATTCTGGCGCAGCTGTTGGGTCGGCGAGGACTGTGGCTCACGGCGATGGGCGCGCTCACAGCTTCCGGTATTTTCGTCTATCCGGTTTACTTCACTGGGAATAAGGCCGACGACGCCCTGAACGACCCATGGTACATCCACTCCGGTGTGATCGATTCGCATAAGGATGCAGCCACCTTCGCGCTGTGGGTCATACTCATCGTCGGTGTGTTTGCGACATACTCACTGTGGCGATCGCTCAAGAAGCCCGCCGATTTGATTCCGCGTTGGATGCGCGCCGGGGTAGTGATCGGCTCGCTCGCCGCCGCGAGCACTGTGGCTCGCACCGCCTACGTCGGGGGAAAAATCATCCACGAAGCTCCGATCCTTCAGCTCCAGCAACCGCCGCCCGGACTCTCGCCCGGGGTCGCCGCGGAAAAACACGATTCAGCAAGCGACCGAAGATAGCCGTAATCCTGACGTAAGCCGTCGATTGGTTACTTAGGCAATCACGATTTCGGAGAGAACCGTGAAATCAAAATTTCTGTTGTCGCTTGGCGCTGTCTCGGCACTTACCTTCGCAGCTTCACCGATCCTGCTCGCGCAAGCGCCCGGCTACCACGTCATCCATCGCACCAATACCGGCGGTGAAGGCGGTTGGGATTACATCACCGTCGACACAGCTAGCAATCGGCTCTTCGTCTCGCGTGGAACGCACGCGATGGTCATCGATCTGGCCCGCGATTCCGTCATCGGTGACATCCCTAACACGCTGGGGATTCACGGTGTTGCACTCGCCCCCGAGCTCAATCGCGGATTCACCAGCAACGGGCGCGACTCGAGCGTGACGATCTTCGACTACAAGACACTCGCTCCGGTCGCAGTGGTGAAGATTCCGGCGAGAAATCCGGACGCGATTCTCTACGATCCCGCGACGAGGCGCGTGTTCACGTTCAACGGCGGCACGTCGAACGCTACGGCGATCGACGCAACGAACGGCACCGTCATCGGCACCGTCGATCTCGGAGGCAAGCCGGAAACTGCGGTGAGCGATGGCGGAAAGGTCTACGCGAACATCGAGGACAAGAGCGAGATCGCGGTCTTCGATCCGAAGACTCTGGCGGTGCTGGCCCGGTGGCCGCTCGCGCCGTGCGAGGAGCCGAGTGGCCTGGCGCTCGATCGCGGGCACCAGCGCCTGTTCGCGGGTTGCGGCAACAAGACCATGGCAATCGTCGACATGCGGAGCGGAAAAGTTGTCGCCAGTCCGACCGTTGGCGCGGGCGTCGACGCCGCCGGATTCGACCCGGCGACTCAGCTCGCCTTCACCTCGAACGGAGAAGGCACGATCACCGTCATACACGAGGACACGCCGGACAAGTACACCGTCGTCGAGACAGTGCCCACTCAGCGCGGAGCGCGGACGATGGCGGTCAACCCGAAGACGCATCGCCTTTACACGGTAACGGCCGAGTTCGGGCCTGCGCCTGCGCCGACGGCGGATCGCCCGCGACCTCGCCCGCCAATGATTCCGGGCACGTTCGTGGTTCTCGAGCTGGATCGCTAGTAAGGGCAGTACTCTGGCGCGACTCTGACTCGATGTGTCGCGCTCACTCCAATAGCGCCATCAACTGCGCCAGAATCCGCTCCGTCATCCCCCAGATCACGTGGTCCTGATGGCGAAAGACGCGTGCGTTGATCTGAATCCCACGAGCAAGAACTGTATCTTCGCGCCACGATTCGGTGTGAGCGAGTGAGCCGAACGGAATCCAGAACGCCAACGCGATTTCGGCGCTGAGAGCCAGTGGCGCCGCGTGGTCGAGCAGGACCACGTACGGCCGGACGAGGACGGCGGGTAGCCTGACAGTTCGGGGACGGAGATCATCGAGCGTTCCGATTATTTGACCGTCGCGGACAAGATCGATCCCTGTCTCCTCGCGCGTCTCTCTGATCGCGGTTTCGGCCAGCGATGTGTCGCTCGCTTCTTCACGTCCGCCGGGAAAAGCGATCTGACCACTCCACGGATCGCCCGGATACTCCGCGCGCTTGATGAATAGCAGCTCTGGCGAACCCCGTTCTCCCGCTCGAAAGATCAGTGCGACAGCAGCGCGTCGCACACCCTCCTCGGCCGCAACTGTTACTGCGCGGCGCGACTCCAAAGCGGCGCGCAGCTTCTGGATCGCAGGATTCGCGAGGAGCGCCGTCAGGCCATCCACACCGCCGCTTCTTTCGACTTCGCTCACCTCATTTCGCCATCGCATTACGGACGAAGAACTTTGCCGTCTCCAACACGACCTTCTCCAAAGCTGGCGGTACTTCGTTCAGCGGATGCTTCGCGTCAAAACCATGACTCGCTTCCCTTATGAGACGCAGAGTGCTGACTCCCCGCGACAGCGAGTGAAGATGCTCCGCCTCCGAGCTCGGCACCGTCTCGTCGGCCGTCCCGTGAACTATTAGCCACGGTACTCTGACTTTTGCCGCCGCAGCCTCGATGTTGAGCTTTGTCGTTCCGTTCAGCTCGACATCATCCAACAGGTCGGTATCGAGACGCATCACCTGACCCGTGCGGGAGTTGGTGATCTCAGTGTAGCCCCGCTTCCGCCATGTGATCACATCTTCACGCGACCAGCGGTTTGGATACGAGATTGCCGACCACGTCACGAGCGAATTCACGTTCGCGTCCGCGGCTGCGGTATACAGGATCGCAGTTCCGCCCCCGCGTGAGTGTCCGAACAGACCGAATTTTCCATTGATCCATTGCTTTCTTCGCGCGAAGTCCTCGACGAGCTCGAGGTCATCGAGCTCTCTGGAGAACGTGTTGCCAGCAAAGGCTTCGGCCTCGGTGAACGTTTCACGATCGGCTCCGATTCCGCTGCCCGAGAAATCGAAAGTGATCGCTGTGAGCCCGTCCTGTGCGAGTCTCCGCCCGAGGTATGGAAAGAAGGCCCAGTGCGCGAATCCTTTGAACCCGTGACAGATGATGACCGAGCCATGAGGAGAATTCGCCTTGTAAACTTCACCGCGAATGGTCAAGCCGTCCCTGCACGGAATCTCGAACGTGTCCGCCTTGATGGCGCTGACGCCGGTCATCCCTCGATCTCGCCGTTGATCTCGGCCCACCCCTGAATTCCGCGAGCCATCGATGCGACGTTCTCGTAACCCATCTGCTTCATCGTCAATGCGGCAAGCGCAGAGCGATTTCCACGCGCGCAGTAAATCACGACTCGCTGATTCCGATCGATCAGGGCCTCGACTTTTGTCTCCAGATTTCCCCGCGGCAGGTGGATCGCCTGCGGCAAGCGCCCGAGATTCCATTCGTTGGGCTCTCTGACATCGAGATATACAACGCGTTCGTTCCGCGCTTGCATCTCGCGCACCTGCTCCGGCGTCACTTCTTCTATCTGCTGCTTCGCTTCATCGATCAGATCCTGCCCGGTCTTGAGAGTCATGAGGTTCGTCAGGATGTATAGGATGTAATGGTGAGAGTGCGTGTTCCGGTGTCGAGCGCTGCCATCGCACCCAGCGGAAGGGTCCACTGCTGATCGATGTGTCCGACGGGAATGCCAGCTAGACACGGGACATGGAGCTCTTTGGCGGTCTCGCCGAGTACGTCGTCGAAGGCGCGTCCGCCAGCTCCATCGTCGGAACACTTGACGCACTCACCGAAGGCAATCGCCTTACACCCATTCAGCGCCCCGGAGAGCTTGAGCTGCTGCAACATCCGATCGACGCGGTACACAGGTTCGTTGATGTCTTCGAGAATCAGGATTCCGTCGGTTAGATCCGGCATGAACGCCGTTCCGCAAAGAGATGCCAGGACCGCCAGATTGCCGCCCACGACTCTCCCCTCAGCAGCACCGGCATTGATCTCCCGCGCATTGGCTGCGGTGCCGCACGAATCCGTTTGGCTGACGACCGCACGCTGAAAAGAATCGCGCGAGAAATCGCTCATCGGCTCCCGCGCGGTTGGTCCATGATACGTGATGACTCCGCATTTTCGCTGCACTGCCGCGTGGAGAGCAGTGATGTCGGAGTAACCGATGATTGCCTTGGGTGTCTTCGATATCGCGTCGTAATCAATCCCCGACAGGATGCGAATGATTCCGTAACCACCGCGCAGACACCACAGCGCATCGATCTCCGGATCGCGCAGCGCGCTGTTGATGTCGTTCAGTCTGTCGCGGTCGTTCCCGGCCAGGTATCCGATACGCTCCGTGGCGTGCGGCGCGACGACTGCCTTCCAACCGAGCTTGCGAACGTTTTCCTGTGCGCGGGGAAGATCTTCAGTTCTTTGCAGTGGACCGGCGGGAGCAATGAGCGCTACGCGTGCGCCGGACTCGAGCGGTTTCGCGCGACGAAAATGTTTTGCTGGCACGAAATCCTAATTGTGGCGCGAATTACGCAGTGAGTCTGATGCTTCCATGTTCCAAATATGGCACATGCGTTGCTTTTGTCGCTGCGCCAGTAACAAACAACTCCGGAGGGTAGCAGAATGGCTGGTACGGAAGAGAAGTTTGGTGCGAAGGGCGGTGGCGGATCTGGCGGTGGCGGATCCGGCGGCGGCCGTCCCGGCGGTGGAGGTGGCGGCATGGGCGGCGGTGGTTCTTCCGGCGGCCAAGGCGGAGGTGGCGGCGGTCGCCCAGGTGGCGGTGGTGGACAAGGTGGTGGAGGTGGTGGACGTCCTCCCGGCGGTGGTGGAGGCGGCGGCGGACAGGGTGGCGGGCAAGGCGGTGGTGGACGTCCTCCCGGCGGCGGTGGCGGACAAGGCGGAGGTGGCGGCGGTCGCCCAGGTGGTGGCGGCGGCGGACAAGGTGGCGGAGGTGGCGGTCGGCCTGGTGGTGGCGGTGGCCAAGGCGGTGGAGGAGGAGGCATGGGAGGCGGAGGAGGCGGTGGCCGTCCCGGTGGGGGAGGAGGGGGCGGCGGAAAAGTTTAACACTTCCCATTTCTGCGGGGCGTCGCAAAATCGCGGCGCCCCTTTTCTTTGTTGATGCGAAATCTTGCCGCGTTTCTCTGGTCTTTGCCGTGGATCATCCCGCCGCTCATCACCTACGTCCGACTGCGACACTCGCGCTCGCTCGACGATGAGAGCGACGATACTCCGGAAAATCCGCAGCTCGTGACCGTGATAGTCCCCGCGCGCAACGAAGCGCACAACATCGGACGTTGTGTGACCTCGATTCTTTCGACGACGTACCCGAATCTCGAGCTCGTCGTCATCGACGATGCTTCCACCGACGGCACAGCAGACGTCGCGCGCAAAGCGTCAGGCGGTGACTCGAGGGCGCGCATCGTACGGAACTCACCGCTTCCGGACGGCTGGTTTGGAAAGCAGTGGGCCTGCGCTACCGGCGCGAAGGTCGCGCGCGGGGACATTCTCCAATTCACCGATGCCGACACGGTGCACGGTCGTGATCTCGTAACTCGCTCCATCAACGCAATGCGTCGCACCGATGCCGATCTCTTTTCCATCGCTGGCCGCCAGGAGCTCGGCGGCTTCTGGGAGAAAGTGATTCAGCCTCAGATCTTCACGATTCTGTCGATGCGCTATGGCGGCACCGAGTCAGTGAATCAATCGGGGCGGGTGAGCAACAAGATCGCGAACGGTCAGTGCATGTTCGTCAAGCGCGAGAGCTACGATGCGATCGGCGGGCACGGAAGTGTGCGCACGTCCGTAGCGGAGGACCTTCTCCTCGCACAACGCTTCTTCGCCGCGCGCAAGCGAGTGGTCCTGATGCTCGCCATCAATCAGCTGTCGACACGCATGTATGCGTCGCTCGGCGAGATCGTCAGCGGCTGGCGAAAGAACGTGTTCGCCGGCGGACTCGATTCCGTACCGTTCGGAAAGATGGGTCGGACCTTATTCCCCCTTGTCCTGGTCTTGCCGCCATTGCTGCAGCTGCTGCCGGTACTGGCGCTCGTTCTCGCGGGGTTTGGCATGGCGGCAGGCACAACGTTGCTGCTGTGGGCTGCGGTCTCGTGCGCGGCAACACTGCTATGGTGGGTCGTCGCCTACATCACCGTAGATGAGAATCCACTTTATGCGCTCGCCTACCCCCTCGGAGCGCTCGTACTTCTCTACATCTTCGTTTCGGCGGTAATTCGCGGACGTCGCGTGAGCTGGAAGGGACGAACGTACATCTCGCAGTGATTCGCGCGGCGTAGCCACCAAACGATGCAAGGCGTCGAGCGTTGCATCGTTAGCGTCGGCGTGTGCAAAGCCTCGAGCGCGCCGCCGCTCTCCTTCGGGGCGCGACATCGCTCGACGGACTCGCGGCAATTCTCTACGAGCTGGGGTTTCCCGCACCAGCCCTTCCACTCGACGACAAAGCCCGGCGGGCGCTTGGACTGTGGGCTGACACACGCGCAGCAAGCATAGCTCAGGGAAAAGGCTGCCTGCGCGGACTAGCTCTCGAGCTGAATGGTGACGCCGAGCCTCGCCAGGCTCTCACGGCCATCGCAGGCGCACTCTCCAGAAACAGCCCACAGCTGCTATGGATTATGGTTTCGAGAGGAGTTGCGGCGGCCGAGGTGGCTATCGTCTGCTGGTCTTCGACGCACTCACGCACGCGCGTCGTCTCTCTCATGTACAACCGGGATCGGCTCGCCGCGAGCGACGCAGAAACGCTCTGCGCCCTCTCAGCCGGCGCTACTCCTCGGTCGCGAGGCAATCACCAGGAGATTCTTCACCGCGCTTCAGGAAGTCATCGACGAGATGACTGAGTCGCTGAGTGGTCGAGCCAGCGAGGTGGAGCGAAATGAGCTCGCTCTGCTCTACGTCTCGCGTCTCATCTTCCTCTCGTTTCTGGAGAGCAGGGGCTGGCTCGACGCCGACTTCGGATTTCTGATCAATGGATATTCACACTGCATTGCCGACGGCGGGCGATACCAGCGGAGAGTGCTCGAGCCCCTTTTCTTTGGAACGCTCAACACCCCCGTGCGGTGCCGATCGGCGCGAGCGAGGGAGTTTGGTCGAATCCCATTTCTCAACGGCGGACTCTTCGCGCGTTCCCATCTGGAGAAGCAGCGTCGCAACTGTGTGTTCACAGACGAGGCATTCGGCAAAGCGTACGGCTCGGTTCTTTCTCACTACCGCTTCAGTGGACGCGAAGATGCCGCTGACTGGTCCGAAGCCTCAATCGATCCCGAGATCCTGGGTAAGACGTTCGAGACTCTCATGGCGCCGCCCGAGCGCAAAAGCGCCGGCGCGTTCTACACACCGCAGCATCTCGTCGAAAATGTCACTCGGCACGCGCTCGCCTGCCTACCGGATACAGAGAATGAGATTGACAGGCTTCGCCAAATCAGGGTGCTGGATCCGGCATGCGGTTCCGGGGCGTTTCTCGTGCACATGCTCGAGCGGATCGCGGCGCTTCGCAAAAAGTTGGGTGAATCCGGCTCGATTGCCGACATCCGCCGTCGAGTACTAACGTCCTCGATCTTTGGTGTCGACCTCAATCCAATTGCGGTCTGGCTCTGCGAGCTCCGCCTGTGGTTGTCGATCGTAATAGAGACCGGCGATCCGGATCCGATGCGGATAGCCCCGCTGCCCAATCTCGACCGACACATTCGCGTAGGCGATTCACTGGCGGGTGGAGCGTTCGATGATCGCGGAGTCGCGACAAGTGGAAAAAAAATTGTTGGCGTTCGCAGTCGCTACACGAGGGCCGTGGGACCAAGAAAGCGCACGCTCGCCCGCGCACTCGATTGCCTCGAGCGTTCTGCCGCAATTGACTCGCTGGTCCGCAACCACACCCGCCTGGCCGCAGATCGAAAGGAGATTCTCATCGCGCTGCGCGCCAGAGACTTGTTTGGTGATCGCCATCCGCCGGGCGCCGAGGCACGAATGCAACTCGCCGGCATTCGTTCACGTCTCAGAGAAATCACGCGGCAGGTAAAAGCCTTAAAGGCCGGTGCCGCGCTTCCCTTCTCCTTTGCTGCGCACTTCTCCGATGTCGCTGCCGCGGGGGGATTCGATGTCATAATCGGCAATCCACCCTGGGTTCGTTTACACAACATCCCTGAATCCTCGCGTGAGCGGCTGAGACGCGATTTCGCCGTATATCGAAATGCTGCCTGGGAAAGTGGCGCGACAATCGCCGGCGCTGGGCGCGGATTCGCAGCACAAATCGATCTGGCAGCTTTGTTCGTCGAGCGATCGTGCGAGCTACTGCGACCGGCCGGAGCGATGGCGCTTCTTCTTCCGGCGAAGTTGTGGCGGTCGCTGGCCGGCGGTGGTGTGCGCCGGCTGCTGCTGGATCGCACCGAGGTCGTTGCGCTCGAGGATCTCACCGAATCGCGCACACAGTTCGACGCCGCGGTCTATCCGTCGCTTCTCGTCGCGCGCCGACGCTCGGATCGCGCTGATTCCAATCCCAGTGTCTCGACGATCACGACGGTTGATGCTGCGGAGCAAGGCACACTTCGTTGGACATGCTTGCCAGACGCGTTCGCGTTTGATCGCACACCTGGCAGTCCGTGGCTCCTGGTTCCGCCAAAAGCCCGAGCGGCGTTCGATAGAGTTAAACGAGCTGGAGTGCCTTTCTTTCAGAGCACATTCGGTCGACCGCTTCTCGGAGTGAAGACCGGATGCAACCGCGCTTTCATTGTCGGGATCGACTCCATTGATTGTGACGTCGTCCGCATATCAGCGGGCAATAGAACCGCGCTGATCGAGCGGCACATCCTGCGTCCGCTCGCCCGAGGCGAGTCACTAGAGAAATGGACGCTGACAGGTTCCCGCGAGTACATCGTATGGACCCACGATGAGAACGGGCGACCTCTACGGTCGCTGCCTCCTCTCGCGCGGCGTTGGCTGCTTCCGTTCCACGACGCTTTGAGCGCGCGAAGTGATCTTCACGGACTCCCATGGTGGTCTGTATTCCGCACCGAGAGCGCGAATACCTCGCGGCCGCGACTGATCTCGGCCGACTTCGGATTGACGCCACGCGCAACTGTCGTCGAAGCTGGGGACCCGCACGTCGCGCTCAACAGTTGCTATGTCGTGAGCTGCCCCACCAGCCGGGATGCCCACGCGCTTGCAACTCTCCTCAACAGTTCCCTGGCCGCCGCTTGGCTCAACTCACTCGCCGAACCGGCGCGCGGTGGTTATCGGCGGTACCTGGGCTGGACGCTGTCCCTGTTTCCGATTCCTCGCAACTGGAATCGTGCGCGCGTTTTGTTGGCGGCGCTTTATGAGCGGGCAATACGTGATGATCTCCCGTCTGACGCTGAGATACTGAGCGCCGTACTGGACGGCTACGAGCTGGATCTCGTCGATGTGCAGGCTCTCCTCTCCGGGGCCGTCGACTGCGATTAGCGTCCGCCGCAGACGTACGCTCTTGGATCGCGCGACTTGTTCTCGCGGACCCTCCTTCGTCACAGCCCCGACTTGGAACCATCACACTGCAGCCGCATCAGGTTTCCGCGGTTGAGCGGTTGAAAGCGGCTCTGGATCAGTTCAATGGCGCGCTGCTCTGCGACGACGTTGGGATGGGCAAGACTTACGTCGCAACGGCCATCGCACAGACCTTCTCACACTGCCTCCTCATCACGCCAGCTGCGCTTGTCTCAATGTGGCGCGATGCGCTCACTGCGACCGGCACCGTCGCGGAGATAATGACTTTCGAGGCGCTGAGCCGCGTGGACGCAGCTGACTCGCGCCCACACCAACCAATAGTCTCAGAGCAAGAGCGCCATGACTTGATTGTCGTCGACGAAGCCCACCACGCGAGAAATCCCTCAACGAACAGATATTTCGCGTTGGCGTCACTCGCTCGAGGAGCTCGAGTGCTCTTGCTGACCGCCACACCGATTCACAATCGGCGCGTGGATCTGGTAGCGTTGCTTTCGTTGTTCCTTGGATCGAGGGCGCGCGCGATGACCTCGGCCGAGCTTGCCCTCTGCGTTGTTCGCCGCGATCACGCACAAACTGCGCTGTCGTCCGGGATTCCTGCTGTCGCACCGACACAACATCACCAGCTCTCCGATAGCCCGGGAGTTGTCGATGAATTGATGAATCTCCCGCCGCCTCTGCCTGTTCGTGATGGCGGACTCGGCGGGACTCTGATCGGTCGCGGTTTGGTTCATCAGTGGGCGTCGAGCGAGGCCGCGCTACTCGAGGCAGTTCGAAGACGCATCGCTCGCGCGTTGGCACTCAGCGCATCGCTGGAGGCGGGTACTTATCCCAGCGCGCGCGAACTGGAGATCTGGACTTATGGAGAGGGAGCGCTGCAATTGGGATTCCCCGAGCTATTAGCCCCTCCCGGCGTCGGACATGGTGTGCTTCTCGAGACAGTTCAGGCGCACCTCCATGCGTTGCAGAAATTTCTTAGCTGGTCCTCTGCTGCGACTGCGCTCGACGCGGAGCGCGCCAAGATCATCGCGGAAATCAGGAAGGCGCATGCCGGTGCAAAGATCGTCGCTTTCGCTCAGTACTCGGAAACGGTGTCGATGCTCTTTCGCCAGTTGTGTGGTAGTGGACGCGCGGCACTGCTCACATCTCACGGTGCAAGGATAGCCGGCGGCGCACTCAGTCGCAGCGAAGCAATCGGTCGTTTCGCTCCTGGCGCGAGTCACTTCGCCCCCGCCGGGCCAGCCGAGGCAATCGACTTGTTGATCACGACGGATCTGCTGAGCGAGGGAGTGAATCTGCAGGACGCAGACGTCGTCGTGCATCTGGACATCCCGTGGACACAGGCGCGAATGGAGCAGCGTGTCGGACGCGCCGCCCGCATGGGATCACGGCACGCCGTAGTTCATGTTCACCTGCTGCGTCCGCCGCGCAGCGCCGCTGCCATACTCGAGAATGAGATGATCGTGCAGCGAAAATGGGGCTTGGCGCGCAGCGCGGTCGGGACCAGCGCAGCAAACCCGTTGTCCGAGAAGACATCGCGCGACGCCGCCCCTATCGAGAGTGCGCCTGCCAAAACCGAGAGACTCCGCTCGATCCTCGAGAGTTGGCTCACGTCCGACGATAAGCCGTCTGCCGACGACACCCTGGTCGCAACCGTCAGCGCGCCCAGCTCGGGTTTCATCGCGGCTATTTCGACTGATCACCAGACTCAACTGCTCGTCGAGATTTCCGGTGAGGTATCGGCCGACGTCGAGGCACAGATTGAAGCGTGTACGTGGGCCGGCGGTGAGGAGGTCTGCACCGATTTCGCTGATTACGAGCGCGCAGTTCGGACAGTTCTGACATGGCTCACTCACCAGAGCGCGTCCGTAGCAGCAGGTGTTGGAGGATCCAGCGCGGTGCGACGCAAGCATCTGACAAATCGCATCGACTCAGCGATTCAACGAGCGCTGCCCCACCTGCGATCGGCACGATCGATTACAGCCGCTCGCGCCCGGCGAGTCGCGACGACGCAGCAATCCGCCGCGGTCGAGCGCGAGCTTGATGCGCTACTGCATTCCGAGATACCTGACGACGCGTGGCTGGAAGCAGTCGCACGACTCGGATCGAGTGATGCTGACCCTAGCCAGGCAACGAATTCCAACACGTCGCCTGGTATTCGCGCAGTTCTTTTGATGCGCCGCGTCTAGCAGCTCATCACTCGCGTGCGATCGTCAGACTGCGTCGATTTCGCTCGCGGCGCGCTCGAGAATTTCCTTGATCTTCTTGATTTGCTCAGGCGACCTCGATGACTTTGATGCGTAGATCGCGCGTCCAACGTTCTTGAACCCGCGATGCACATCCATCATCGGCTCACCAAAGATGCTTTGCGCGAAGTCCGCGATCTTCGAGAAGATGTCATCGATCAGTGGCTGATTCTCGGCGAGATGGGCGCGTCCCTCGTCGGTAATCTCGTAGATCTTCTTACCGCCTTCCTCGGGTCTCGCGCGCGCGTAGCCCAGGTCCTCGAGCATCGTCAGCGTTGGATAGACCGTTCCCGGGCTCGGTGAATACATCCCGCCAAACCGTTCCTCGATCTCCTTGATGATCTCGTAACCGTGCCGCGGCTTCTCGTCGAGAAGGCGAAGGATCACGAACTTCAGGTGCCCCTGATCGAACATCCTTCCACCGCCGAACGGCCCGCCACGCGACTTGCCGCGGGCACCCCAGAACGAGCCGGCGTCAAATCCAAAGTTCTCCGGCCTCGCCCCAAACGCCCACGCGAAGCCCCTCGGCCCGCAGTATCTTTCGTGCATCGAACTGGTCCTCCCTTAGTTGCCTCATCGAGCCAGCGAGGCGCCAATAAGCGCCTGCGATACTACTGGCGATATATCTTTCGGCAAGAAGTTATATCGGGCGATATATCGGCGCAAGGCCGTCTGTTTGAGCTCCCAGCTGTTGAGCTGCAAAGCTGCGCGCTCCCCGCTTCAGATCCCGTTTTCGCTTAAGGCGCGGGCTTCTCTTGCAGCCGATTGTATTTTCGCAGAGCTGCCTGCAAACGATCGTGCGGGAGCGCGTAAACCCTAGTGCCGTTGGCGCCGGTCATAGTTTCAGCGGCGACCATTGCATTCACTATGGCTTCCTCCGTCGCTTGCACCGTTGCGTAGAAGAGCGGATTCATTCTGGCGTTGGGAAGCAGCTGCGCTCGCACGACTCCGGTGTCCCGTGCCGCAAGCGGGTTTGCTGTCGAGAATGCGATGATCAAATCTCCGGAGCTGTTTTCGCCCTTTCCCCCTGTCACACCAACTCCAAGTGCGGCTCTCACTGCGAGGCGGTGCAGCTGGTTTGGAAGCAGTGGCGCATCCGTAGCAACCACCACGATTATCGAACCCATTCCGTCCTGCCTCGCGTCGGTGGCTGCCAGTGTCGTTGCGCTGCACGGTCGCATACGACCCGCCCCGGGAATTGTCTGACATGGAGTGAGATCAGTGATCTCGCGACCTACCGGAACGCCGGCAATCCGCAGCTCACTCCTCCGTCCGGCATTGCACTGAACGAGAACACCAACGGTGTAACCGCCACTCTGCGCATCCAGCTTGCGCGAAGAGGTGCCGATCCCGCCCTTGAAGCCGAAGCACACCATCCCCGTTCCGCCTCCGACTCCTCCTTCGGCTACAGGTCCGCTTCTCGCTCCATCGAGGGCGCGAATCGCGTGTTCCGGCTTCACGTGAAAGCCGTTCACATCGTTCAACAAACCATCGTAGGTTTCCGCAACAACCGGCAACGCCCACGGCTGTCCAGTCGGTCGACGTACCATCCAGTCGACGATCGCATCGCGGACCACACCGACGCTGTGCGTGTTGGTGATGGCCACCGGTCCTTCGAGAAAGCCTGATTCCTGCACCCACGTCGTTCCGGTCATCTCGCCATTTCCGTTGAGCGCAAACCAGCCAGCGAAAACCGGATCGGTGGACGCGCGCCCGCGCGGCAGGATGACCGTAACTCCAGTCCTCACCGGACCGCTTCCAACTACGAGTTTCCCCTCACCCGAGATCAGCGTTACCTGACCAACCTCAACACCGGAGATGTCGGTAATTGCGTTGAGTGGTCCTGGCGTCCCATCAAATGGTACGCCGAGCTCGCGGGCACGGGCCTTTGCCTGGGCATGCACCTGAACGGCAAAACCGGAACTCGAGACAACCACGATTGAGATGAGCAACCTCAGGCGCATGCACGTACACATGGGAGTTCCTTCGAAACAGGATTCAGAGACAGCGCGCTCAAAACCTGCGGCGGCAGGTCGCAATAATACCCTCTTAAACGCAACGAATCCAACTACTTAGGGGCCAGGGTAAAAAACAGACTGTCGGGCTTGCATCTTGCCGCTCTCGTACTGCCTGGTGCATTCGCGCACCGCCACGAACAACCGGAAATCTGGCGTCAAACTTTTTTCTTCCGGCGATCAATTCACCGATCATGATCCAAAAGTCCTACAGCTTCGTACTCGTTATCCTCTCAGTCGTAGTAGCCCTGATCGGCGCTTACGTGGCGGTTGAGATAGCTCAGCGCACCCACGCCTCTGAAGGGCGGCGCCGCATTGCCTGGTCTTGCGCGGGGACGCTGGTTTTGGGGCTCGGCATCTGGAGCATGCACTTCGTCGGTATGCTCGCGCTCAATCTGCCTATGCTCGTCTGGTACGATGCGCTTGCCCTGTTCGCGTCGATCGTCGCAGCGGTAGGCGGATGCGCGATCGCATTCATCATCTTCAATCGAGCGAAAGTCGGCTGGCCACTACTGGCCCTCGCCAGCGTTTTCGTCGGAGCAGCAATGGCCGGCATGCACTACACAGGCATGGCCGGAATGCAAATGAGTGGGCAGATCATATACGATCCCCTGCTCGTCGCCGCATCGGTCGGAGTCGGGATCGTACTTTCTTTCGCCGCACTCGCGCTGACCCGGAATCTGATCGACGCTGCGTCGAAACCGGGCACCTGGACGAGGAAAGCGGGAGCGTCGCTGCTCCTGGCACTCGCGGTTACTGGAATGCACTACACCGGAATGACGGCCGCCAAATTCACTGCCGGCCCCGGTAACTGGAGACCCGATCACGATCTCGTCCTCGGGACTTACGAGCTCGGGCTGATAGTCGGCATCGCCAGCGTTGCGCTTCTCGCCATCGCGTTTGCTGCTACTCAGTTCGAACGGTGGACAACTGCAACCAGAAGCAGATTCGAAAACCTCCTCGATCTCTCACCCCAGGTTGTGTGGTTCGCGGAACGCGACGGCACTATCACTTACTTCAATCCGTATTGGTACGAGTACACCGGTCTTTCCCAGAGACAAACACTCGGCAACAGGTGGACTGGTGCAATTCACCCGGAGGACCGGGATCGCGTGGTCGGCACTTGGCAGTCCGCCGTGCGCGAGGGAAGAGATTACGAGATCGAGCTCCGACTACGGCATAAAAACGGAACCTACTGCTGGTTCCTGGCGAGAGGTCGGCCCGGTCGGGACGAAGCTGGGAACATCGATGCCTGGATGGGGATCGCTGTAGATATCGAGGAGCGCAAAAGAGCAGAACAGGAAGCGTGGGCCGCGAGCCAGGCGAAATCCGAGTTTCTCGCCAGCATGAGTCACGAGCTCCGCACGCCGCTCAACGCCATCGGCGGATACGCTGAGCTGCTCGCGATGGGCGTGCGCGGTCCGCTGAATGCCGAACAGGCTCAGGACATCGCACGCATCAGACGCAGCCAGCAGCATCTGCTCACGCTCATCAACGATGTGCTCAACTTCGCCAAGGTCGATGCCGGCCAGGCGGAATACCACATCACTGCTGTTCCTGTCGACGAAGCGCTAAAGGACACCGAGTCGATGATCGCGCCGCAGATTCTGGCGAAGGGTCTGCGCTATACTCGCAAAGGAGCCGACAAGACTGCCGCAGTGCTTGCCGATCCGGAGAAGTTGCAGCAGATCGTGCTCAACTTGCTGAGTAACGCCGTGAAGTTCACCGATCCCGGGGGCGAGATCACGCTCGCGAGCGCGCCACGCGGCAACTGCATTGAAATTCAGGTGGCGGATACAGGCGCGGGTATTTCAGCTGAAAAGCTGGAGCGGATCTTCGACCCATTCGTGCAGGCTGATCGTCGCCTCAATCAGCCGGTCCAGGGCGTTGGTCTCGGCTTGGCAATCAGCAGAGATCTGGCGCACGCGATGGATGGCGAAATCACAGTCGAGAGCACACCCGGCGACGGCTCGACATTTACACTTTCACTCCCGCGAGCCCCGCGTATGGAATTAGCTGATCGCGCTCCGATGGCGGAGCAAGCGCCAAAGATGGAGACACAGGTCGCCGATCGCGCGCCGGATACCGAGCTAGCCGACCGCGCGCCTCATGAACGACCTCATCCCGAGCGTCCAAAAGATCGCGGTGATGAGGATGAGCGCAACTATCACGACCGATAGCGACATGTGCGGCG
>QHVA01000049.1 GCA_003223425.1 Gemmatimonadota bacterium | reverse complement strand
AATCATCGGCCCGGCGGTGCGTGAGATTTGGGCCGTGACACGCTCGACGAGGTCGGCTTTGGTCATTGAAAAACTCCGGTATGGACGCACCTCAAGGCGCGTAAGTGCTTTGAAACTATGGCTTTACTAATAGGCTGTCAAGGCGAGTTTGTTGCTACCTGACGGCTCCCCTTAGCACACTCAGAAACTCCTGAAAAAGAGGCCTGGCGTCGTGTGGGCCCGGCGCAGCTTCGGGATGATATTGCACCCCGAAAACCGGCAAGTCACGGTGTCGAAGGCCCTCTATCGTCCCGTCATTGAGGTTTACATGAGTGACTTCCAGGTCACTGGCTCCCGTCACCGAGCGATCATCACCTTCAACGGCGAAACCATGATTCTGGGATGTGATCAGCACTCGCCCGGTCTCGACCTCCTTCACCGGATGATTCCCCCCTCTATGACCGTAGGGCATCTTGACGGTCGAACCGCTGAATGTCAGTCCCAAGAGCTGATGGCCGAGGCAGATCCCAAAGATCGGCACGCCGTTCGAGGCCAGCGATCGAATTATCCCAGGCGCGTACGCAACAGCATCGGGATCACCGGGTCCGTTCGACAGAAAGATTCCATCCGGATCTTCGGCAAGCGCGGCTTCCGCTGGCGTAGCCGCCGGAACCACAGTTACCCGGCAGCCGTTCTCACTAAACAGCCGCAGGATGTTGCGCTTTATTCCGTAATCGTAGGCAACGATGTGGTGTCGCGCGCGTGGGTCGCCCCACGTATAACGCTCGCGCGTTGACACTCGCGACGCGAGGTCCAATCCCTCCATCGATGGGCACGCTTCCAGTGTGGCCTTGCTTGCGTCGTCCGGTTCCTCGCCAATTCCGATCACCCCGCGCATTACGCCGACGGACCTCAAGTGCCGAGTGAGGCGGCGAGTGTCAACCTCTTGGATTATTGGGATTTGGGATGAATCAAGCCATGCGTCTAGTCCGCCGGTCGCGCGCCAGTTAGAGAACGACTGTGAAAGCTCTCGGACCACCACACCAGCAATTTGTGGAGCCGCGGATTCGGGATCCTCAGCGTTGATACCGTAGTTGCCAATTTGCGGCGCCGTCATCACGACGATTTGGCCCCGATAAGACGGATCCGTGAAGACTTCCTGGTACCCCGTCATGTTGGTCGTGAACACGACCTCGGCCACTGCCGGAAGTGGCGCGGTTGATCCACTCGCGATCCGACCACGAAAAAGGGTTCCGTCCTCAAGGAGGAGGAACCCTGGCTCGGTGCTCCGACGCTCGGTCGCCAACTTAGCGCTTCGGAGTAGTAGCTGGAGGTTTCGTCGCCGGCGTTCTAGCGGGTGCGGTCGTCGTCGGCGCCGTCGTCGTCGGCGCCGGCTCGAGTGGAACGGCCGGCGCGGATGTCGGAGGCGCCACGTTCTGGGGTTGAGTGCCGAGACCCTTCTCGAGCACGGAGCGGGGCGCTGAAGTGTGTGTCGACATCAGCTGGAGAACGAAGCAAAGACCGAGGAAAATCCCGCCGCCCCACCAGCTTGCCTTGGTGAGGAGATTTCCCGCCTGTCGAATTCCGATCAGTGCATCGGGTGAAGAGCTTGCGCCACCAAAGCTCGCAGCGAGGCCGGTGCCCTTTCCGCTTTGGAGCAGGATAGCGAGCATCAACACGATGCAATCAATGACGAGCAGAACCAGAAGAAACGTGTAAAGCATTGATAGAATTAAAGTTCAGTCCAGTCCTGCAATATCGGCGATGACGGAAAGTCAGTCAAGTCTCGACCAGCAGCAAGGGAGCAATCGTCAATGAGGTCGCCCGGTCTGGGCGATAGTAAGCCACGAAGACGCTTCGACGCTCGCGCCTCCAACGAGTAGCCCATCGACCTCCGGCGCGGTGAGAAGACCAGCCGCGTTCGTTGCGTTGACGCTACCACCATAGAGTATCGGGATCTCGTCGCCGCGCGTGCCAATCATCTGGTGGAGCTCAGATCGAAGCAACGTGTGAATTGCGGACGCATCGACGGCGGATGCAGTCAATCCCGTGCCGATCGCCCACACCGGCTCGTACGCCAGCAGAAAATCGGCTGAGATGAGATTCGGCGTTTGCGAGAGCCCGTCGCGGAGTTGCTGCGTCACGAGTGCCTTGGTCTCTCCCGCCTCCCTTTGCTCGATCGTTTCCCCGACGCAAAGCATGAACGGCAGTTTGGCGCGGGACGCGGCAAGACATTTCTTCGCGCACTGGGCATCGGTTTCTCCGAAGACGTGTCGTCGTTCCGAGTGGCCTACGAGCACAACCCGAGCGCCGGCGTCTTTGGCCATCGGCGCCGAGATCTCTCCGGTGAAGGCGCCCTTCTCTGCCCAATGAATGTTCTGCACGCCGGCGAGGACGTCGGGCCGGCTGGATGCGGCGATGGCGACCGTCGTTAGAGAGACCGCAGGCGGGAAAATAATGATCGTGCGATCGCCGCGCAGCGGATAGCCAGCGAGAAAAGTGTCCATGAACGTTTTCGCCGCCGTCGGTCCGTTGTTCATCTTCCAGTTGGCGGCGAGAACGGGATGTTTCACTAATCCGCCTCGTCGAGGATTTCCACTCCCGGCAGTTTCTTACCTTCCAGAAATTCGAGCGAGGCGCCGCCGCCAGTTGAGACATGACTCATTTTCTTTTCCAGTCCGGCTTCGCTGACCGCAGCCGCGGAATCGCCGCCGCCGACGATTGTCGTAGCACCCTTTTCAGTAGCGCTCGCCATAGCTTCCGCGATTGCGCGAGTTCCCGCATCGAATGGCGGCGTCTCGAAAACGCCCATCGGACCATTCCAGATGATCGTTTTCGCCGACGCGATCGCGCGGGAGAAGGAAGCGGCTGTCTGCGGGCCGATGTCGAACATCGCCTGATCGCTTGGGATCGCGTTGCGTGATACCGCCTTTGCTTCCTTCGCGCGCTCGAGGGAGGGCGCAACCATCGCGTCATGCGGGAGAGTGAGCCGCATCCCAGCGCGCTCGATGAGATTTTTCGCCATCGGAACGCGATCTTCTTCCACCAGCGATTTGCCGGTCTCGAGTCCCATCGCCCTGTAAAATGTGCAGGCCATCGCGCCGCCGATCAGCAACCCATCGACTTTCGGAAGCAGCTGCTCGATGACGTCGATTTTACCGGAGATCTTCGCGCCGCCCAGGATTGCAACGAACGGGCGCTTCGGATTGGCAAGGGCGCCACCCAGATAATCGAGCTCCGTCTGCATCAACAAGCCGGCGACCGCTGGCCGCAGATGCTCGGCGACGCCCACAGTGGAGGCGTGCGCTCTGTGCGCAGCCCCAAAGGCATCGTTCACAAAAAAATCGCCCAGCTCGGCGAGGGCACGCGCGAGGCGGGGATCGTTTTTCTCTTCGCCACCGAGGAAGCGCGTGTTCTCGAGCAGAAGTATCTGCCCGGGCTGGAGATTGCGGCAGGCCTGAATTGCTTCATCGGAGTCCGTGGACTCGACGAAGATGACCTCGCAGCCCGTTAGCTCCTGGAGCCGCTGAGACACGGGTTGCAACGAGTATTTGGGATCTGGCTTTCCCTTCGGCCGCCCGAGATGGGAGAGAATTACGGGACGCGCCTTGCGCTCGAGCAGTAGCTCGATCGTGGGCAGTGATGCTCGGATGCGAGTATCGTCAGTGATTCTTCCATCATCATCCAGCGGTACGTTGAAGTCGACGCGAACAAGCGCCCGCTTGTCCCGCACTTGCTCGTCGTCGAGATCACGAACGGTTTTCTTTCTCATGATGCGAGCTCGAGCTAGAGTCGCGATCCCATGAAGCGGAGCACGTCGACGCAGCGGGAAGCGTAACCCCATTCGTTGTCGTACCAGCCCTGCACGGTGACGAGACTACCGTCGATGACGTTGGTGGTCTTTGCGTCGAGAATGCACGAGGCTGGATCACCGATGAAATCGCTCGACACGAGCTCCTCTTCGGTGTAACGAATGAGGCCAGCCAGCGGTCCCTCAGCCGCTGCCTGCTTGAACGCGGCGTTGACCGATTCCTTGGTGACGCCAGACTTCTCGACTTCGGCGGTCAGCACCGTATAGGAAACGTCGGGAGTCGGAACGCGAATCGAGCTGCCGTCGATCTTCCCTTTTACCTCGGGAATGACGAGAGATGTAGCCTTTGCAGCTCCAGTCGTGGTTGGGATTATCGAGAGCGCTGCAGCTCTTGCGCGTCGCAGATCCTTATGAGGGAGATCCAGGATCTGCTGATCGTTGGTGTAGCTGTGAATAGTCACCATCGAGCCGTGACGGAAGCCGAACGCATCGCGGATCACTTTCACCATTGGCACCAGACAATTTGTCGTGCAGGAGGCATTCGACACGATGGTGTGTTTGGCCGGATCATATTTGTCGCTGTTCACACCCATTACGATGGTGATGTCCTCACCTTTGGCGGGCGCGGAAATAAGCACCTTCTTGGCTCCGCAGTCGATGTGCTTGCGAGCAGCGGACGCGTCGGTGAAGCGACCAGTGGATTCGAGCACGATGTCTACGCCAAGGTCCTTCCACGGAAGCGCACCTGGATCCTTCTGGGCAAGCACCTTGATCTCGTCGCCGTCGATGATGATCGAGTCTTTTCCCACCTCGACGTCTCCCTGATACGTGCGGTGCACCGAGTCGTACTTGAACAGGTGCGCCAGCGTCTTCGTGTCAGTAAGATCGTTCACCGCGACGAATTCCAAATCGGCGACGCCGTCGTTCTTTGCCGCGCGCACAACCTGCCGCCCAATGCGTCCAAATCCGTTGATACCTACCCTTGTTGCCATTCCTTTAGCTCCATTCGGTTAAAGCCGGTCGCCACTGGCGTGCGCGCGGCCGAAAGTCACGTAACTGATTATCCGCGCACCTGACTCGAAAAGCGCCCTGGCGCACGCGTTGAGCGTCGCAGCCGTCGTAACGACATCATCGACGATCACGAGGTGCGCACCGCGCAATTTCTCGGACTCTCGATCGTCGATGCGAAACGAACCTGCAACGTTGTCCAGCCTCTGTTCCGGTGTCAACTTCGTCTGCGAGCTCGTCTCGCGTGATCGCAGGACGATCTCTTCCCATACAGGAATGCGCCACCGCCTGGCGAGGCCGCGAGCGATTAGCGCACTCTGATTATAGCCACGCTGGCGTTTTCTCGCTGATGCCAGAGGAATTGGAATCAGGGCGGTTCGCTCATCGACTACATCCTTTGGCCAGGAGAGGCGACTCATTCGCTCTGCTATCTCGTTTCCAACCGCGCTCCAGCCCTCATACTTCAGTGCGTGGACGATACTCGATGCTGGATCGACCGGCATCCAGCACACCGACCGCGCCGCGCGAACGTATGGCGGCAGAAGATCGCACCATCGGCAGCTTCCGCTGGGCACCGGGTGGCCACAGCGCTCGCACTGTGGCGACGGGAGATAGGGAAGACGCGACCAGCACAAGCTGCAAACAATTCCTGTTTCGACGCGCGACAACAGCCGCTGGCATGAAACGCAGACCCGCGGCAGAAAGAGATCGATCGCGCCGGCAAAGTGCTTCCGAAGTGCGAGCCATCTTTCGGGCCCTCCTACAGGAGCGACTGTCGCATCGCTTCCCGATCGGGCTCGATCCCGAACCATCGCTGGAAGGAAAGCGCACCCTGCTCGAGCAACATCGGCAGGCCATCGGCGGCGCGATTCCCCTTCTTTCGTGCCGCCTTCACCCATGGCGTTCCTCCGCGTCTGTAAACGAGGTCCATGACGGCCGCGTTCTTTGGAATCAGTGCGACATCTAAAGGATGCTCGTCATCCTGTTGTCCAATAGGCGTCGCGTTGACAATCAAAGTCGCGTCTGCCAGCGCCGCGGCGGCGGTCTTTTCGACTCGCGCGACATCGCGAAAGCGGCGTGCCAGCTTCGACGCCCGCTCGAAACTGCGGGCGACGATCATGACGTGCGCCGCAGGCCACTGCTCGGCGGCAGCAAGAACGGCTGCTGCGGCGCCTCCGCTTCCCAGCAGAACGACACGCGCTCCGCTTGTCTCGCCTCCAACCAGCGCCCGCGCGGCGGCATCGAAACCGCCGACGTCGGTGTTGTCGCAGTGCAGGAGGCCGGACGCGAACCAGAACGTATTCACGGCCCCAACTCTCGCCGCGATGTCGATGAGCTCGTCGCAACTGGCGTGTATCGCAGTCTTGTGCGGGATCGTGACATTGCCCGCTGCCTCGACATCCTTCAGCTGCCGTAGGAGCGCACGAAGATCCCGCGGGGCGACATCCACCGCCTCATACACAAGCGGAAGTCCGGCCGCCTTCAGAGCGGCGTTCTGAAACTTCGGGGACAGCGAGTGGCTCACCGGATGACCGAGCAAGACGAGTCGCCCCGGAATTCTACTCACGATGGCTGCACTCTCAGCTGCCGAGACGGTCGAACAATTTCTCGAGCTCGCGCTCCAGAATGTCGGCGGTGTGGCGATAGGCCTCGAGATCACCGCCGTAAGGATCGGTGATTCCCTGGTTCGCTGTACCGGAGGCGTATTCGTCGATGACGTGAACTTTGCCGCGTCCGCCGAGTTGCTTCACCTGCTCCAGATGGCCCGGCGTCATAACGAAAATGAGATCGGCCTCGGAAACGATTGCGGGCGTGAGTTTTCGCGCGCGATGCCCGGTGAGATCGATCTCCCGCTCCATGCCAACGAGCAGCGCCTCGTCGGTCGCGGGAACGTTATCCCAGGCGTTGGTCCCTGCGCTCGAGACGTTGAGATCCTCAATGCCGCGACGCTTGGCGATTTTTCGCGCCAGTGCTTCGGCCATCGGACTGCGGCACGTGTTACCACTACAGACGAACAGAAGATTCATTTCTTACGCGTCACCGACCAGATCCGGTACACTCTCTCTCAATTTGGCGGCCGCGATCGCACCGGGACGAATTACGCGCGGCAGTCTTCCGGTGCAATCGACAACAGTTGAAGGCTGCGACTCGCGGAGTCTGCCTCCGTCCAGCACGCGAAGCGTTCCGCGTGCTATTGCATCGCTCCACTGCGACACGATCTGGTCCGCCGAGATTGCCGGCGGCACTCCCGGTCGGTTTGCACTCGTGGAAGTTATCGGCTCACCGTGGGCGATAATGAGTCTCGCCAGCGAGCGGTGCGGCGTCCATCTCACGGCCACACCGCCCTCCGGCCCACGCAGTCTGTCGGGTACCCTTTTTTCTCCACCCGGCAACACGAGCGTGAGAGGGCCAGGCCAAAAACGCGCGGCGAACATCGATGCGTAGCCGGTCAGTCGAAGTCCGAGCCTGGTGATCATCTCGCTCGCAGCCACGAGAAGGAGAAATGGTTTGCCGGGTGCGCGGCCTTTGAGCTTCACGAGCTGTTGGACAGAGTCTTCATCCACGGCGCCCCCAAATCCATAGACGGTTTCGGTCGGGTAAGCGAGGACCTTCCCTGCGGCGAGATGGGCGAGCGTTCCATTGATGGCGGCCTCGACTTCCTCCGGCGACCAGAACGGCACCACCATCGGCTGGGGCTTCATTCGCGGAAGATACTCAGCGCCTCCGCTAACGAGAAATCATTTTCTTCGGTGATTTTGAGCGACCGCTCACTGCCGCGCACGACTACAACCGGCAATCCGATCTGTTCGCACAACGCCGAGTCGTCAGTCGCGACACGATCCGCTTCACGCGCTTCACGGTGAGCGCGCTCGATTACCTTGCGCGGAAAAGCCTGCGGAGTCTGAGCTCTCCATAGTCCGAAGCGGTCCACAGTAACGAGGATTTTTCCATTCGAGTCGACGCGCTTTAGGGTGTCAGCAACCGGCAGCGCGGCAACCGCCCCGTTTCCTTTCCGCGCTTCTTCGATTACTCGAGCGATCGTCTCGCCCGACACGAGGGGACGTGCAGCGTCGTGAATCACCACTATCTCACATTCACTGGGGAGATCCTCGAGACCGTTGGCGACTGACTCGCTCCGGTGTCGGCCACCGACTGATAGCAGCAGCCGATCGGAGTCGCTTTGGAATATCCATGGTGGGGGATCGCCGACGTACTCGCGCGGCAGGACGCAAACTACCATTGCAACATCGGCACGCGCCTGAAATGTCTGAATGCTGTGGAGCAGCATTGGCTTGCCCGCGACCCACCGAAACTGCTTCAGCTCTTTTGAACCGGTTCGCGACCCGCTACCAGCGGCGACGATGATCACACCGACGTCGCGTTTCATTTCGCCCTAGCCGTTGAAGAGCTGCCGGAAAAGATCATTGATCGTTCGCACGCCCACGATCTCGATGCCGCGGGTTCCCCGCTTTGGAATTCCACGCTCCGCCATGTAGGCAGTCGTCATCCCCATCTTCCCCGCTTCACCCAGCCGACGCTCGGTCTGCGATACCGGTCGTATCTCGCCACCGAGGCCAACTTCTCCGAGAAAGATCGCGGAATTCGCGACCGGCCTGTCATACACGCTCGACGCCAGCGCGCTTGCCACCGCAAGATCTCCCGCAGGTTCCTGCATCCTCACGCCTCCGACGACGTTGAGAAACACATCCAGCTGGGAGAAAGATAGGCCTGCCCGCTTGTCGAGCACAGCCAGCAAGAGCGCCAGACGACGCGCATCGTAGCCGGTGCTTACCCGCTGCGGTGTTCCGTATCCAGCTTTCGCCGCGAGGCCCTGGATTTCGATTAGCACGGGACGAGTACCCTCGAGGAGTGCAGTCACGGCGCTACCCGAAGAATTGTGCAAGCGATCGCCGAGGAAAAGCTCAGATGGATTCTCGACGGCAATCAGACCTTCTTCAGTCATCCTGAAGACTCCGATCTCGTCGACGCTGCCGAATCTATTCTTGGTAGCGCGGAGAACACGATGCTCGAGCATGCCTTCTCCCTCGAAGTACAGCACCGTATCGACGATGTGCTCGAGGGTCTTGGGGCCAGCGATACCGCCGCCCTTGGTGACGTGCCCGACCGCGAACACAGTCGTCTCGGTTTCCTTGGCGAACCGCATCAGGCGCGCGGCGCACTCTCTCACTTGCCCGACGTTGCCTGGCGCCCCTTCAAGATCGCTGGTAAAGACTGTCTGAATCGAATCAATGACGATTGCATCCAGCCGCTGTGAGCCAGCCGTGGCGATGATAGTCTCGAGCAGCGTCTCGTTCAGAAGCGCGACGTCTTCAGCCGATCCGTGCAGACGCTCGGCACGCAACTTCACCTGGAGCGCGGATTCCTCGCCGGAAACGTAAAGCGTCGAGTGACCCAGCTCCTGGAGCCGGCCCGCCACCTGGAGCAGCAGTGTCGATTTGCCGATGCCGGGCTCTCCGCCGACGAGGACCATCGACCCTGGAACTATGCCGCCGCCAAGCACGAAGTCGAATTCCTTGATCCCAGTTTTCAGACGGCGGCCCGCCGAGCTCTTTATGTCGCGGAGCCGCGGAGTCGGAGCCACGCTTCCGCCTTCGGCCATCGACCTTTGGCCCTGGACGCGTCTGCCCGACGCAGTCGAGGAGGCACGCGGCACTGCCATCTCCTCGACGAGCGAATTCCATTCGCCGCAGATGTCGCAGCGTCCGGCCCACTTCGGGTGATCAGCGCCGCAGTTCGTGCAGCGGTAAACCGTTTTTGCTTTCGGACTCACTGCGGCGCCAGACGGGGCGACAGATTCTCGAAGCGGGTGTAGGTCTTATTGAAGTAAAGATTCACGAATCCAGTCGGGCCGTTGCGCTGCTTGCCGATGATGATCTCGGAGCGGCCCTCTAATGAGTTGCCGTCCTTGTCGGTAGGCCCTTCGTACATCTCCTGGCGGTAAATGAACATGACCAGGTCCGCGTCCTGCTCGATCGCGCCCGACTCACGGAGGTCTGAGAGCTGAGGACGCTTGTTCTCTCCGGTGCGCTGCTCCGGAGCGCGCGACAGCTGTGACAGTGCCACGACCGGAATTCGCAGCTCCCGAGCGAGCGCCTTCAGTGAGCGCGAGATGTAACTGATCTCCTGCTGTCGGCTCTCCGTGTTCGTCGGTCCCTGCATGAGTTGGAGATAGTCGAGCACCACCATCCCGATGTTGTTTTCCATCTTCAGACGTCTGGCCTTGGAGCGCAGCTCGAGCAGCGTCATTGCGGGTGTATCGTCGATCCAGATCGGCGCATGGCTGAGAATTCCAGCAGCCCTGCCGAGACGAACGAATTCATCGTCGTGCAGCTTGCCCTTGCGTAGCCGCTGGGCATCGACACGTCCTTCAGAAGTGAGGAGGCGCTGGACCAGTTGCTCCTTGCTCATTTCCAAGGAGAAAAACGCGACCGGGACGTTGTTGTCGAGCGCCGCGTTCTGCGCGATGTTGAGAACGAAAGCGGTTTTTCCCATCGATGGGCGGGCGGCGATGATGACGAGGTCCGACCCTTGGAAACCTGCCGTCAGCTCGTCGAGATCTTTGAAGCCGCTTGCGACACCCGTAATCGATCCGCCGCCGCGCTGGATCTCCTCGATCCGTTCCATCGTCGGCCACAGCAGCTCTTTGATGCGCGTGAATCCTTCGGCGCCGCGGCTCTGGTTGACCTCGAAGATCTTGTGCTCTGCTTCGTCGAGCAGCTCGGTGGCGGGGGAGCCCGACTCAAAAGCTTCCGCCACGATCGCAGTCGAGACTTCGATCAACCGTCGTCTGAGCGCTTTCTCACGAACGATCTTGGCGTGATACTCGACGTTGGCGGCAGTTGGAACGGCGTCGACGAGAAATCCGATGTAATCTTTGCCACCGCTCGATTCGAGCGAGCCGGACCTGGCCAGCTCCTCGGACAGAGTGAGCGGATCTACTACATCGCCGCGCTCGGAGAGGGCGAGCATCGCGCGATAAATCCGCCGATGCCCCTCTCGATAGAACATCGTGTCGTCGAGGAATTCGGTAGCACGCAGAATGGCGTCCGGATCCATGAGCATCGCCGACAACACCGCCTGCTCCGCGTCTTCAGAGTATGGCGGCCGGCGATCCTTGTAAGGATCACGAGCCGGGGCTGCTATCGAGAACTCTACGGGCGAGCTTGACATCTTCCCAGGTGGGCCGTTTCCAGGCCGGATTGCGCAGCAGTGCCGCTGGGTGATAGGTGACGACGAGCGGTATCCCGTGGTACTTGTGGACGAGCCCACGGAGCTGACCGATCGGAGTTTTTGTGTTTAGGAGAGTTTGGGCAGCAAAGGTTCCAAAAGCAACAATGACTTTTGGCTTGATCAGCTCGAGTTGCCTGATCAGGTATGGACTGCAGGCTTCAACTTCTTCGGGCCGCGGATTTCGATTCCCCGGCGGTCGGTGCTTGAGCACGTTGCAGATGAAAACCTGCTCCCTCGTCAATTTGACAGCAGCAAGAATTTTCGTGAGTAGCTGGCCCGCTTGACCGACGAACGGCCGACCTGTCTCGTCTTCCTTGGCGCCGGGCGCCTCGCCGACACAAACAAGTTCCGCTTTTGGATTGCCCTCTCCCGCAACCGGATTGGTCGCAGTCTCATAGAGAGAGCAGCGAGTGCACCTTTTGACTTTCCGGGCGAGCTCCTCGAGAGAGTCGAGCTTCTCGATCGCGTTGGGAATTAGCTCCGCTTCCTCTGGAGCAACGACGATTCCTTTCTTGAACGGCATCTCGTTCGTGGTCTCTGCGGAAGTTTCGGGAATGGGCGCAACGGATTTCGCGCGGGAGACTGGGGCGTCAACATTCACGCCAGCGCCACGGAGCGACGCGCGCCAGTCTTGAACTTCCTCGCTCGAGACGGCGTTGGCGAGCTCGCGCAGACTTGGTCGCGCTTTCATCGCCAGTGCGGGATGACTCACTGCCCCCAACAGCCGCATCACGTCGTCGACTGTCAAACTATCGAGCACTAGCTCGCTCTCTCCAAGCTCGCGACGCTGCTCGAGATAACGCCGCAGCATTGTCCTAGCGTCCACGCAGTTCCTCTTCGACGCGATCGAGGAGTAGCTCAGCGAGATCAGTTTTCGACATCAGCTCCAGCTCCTCGTGCTTGCCGTTGCGGCCGATGACCGTGACGCGATTCGTATCGACGCCGAAACCGGCCCCTGACTCCTTCGCATCGTTCAGCACGACGAGGTCCAGATCCTTGGATTTGAGTTTTTCCTTCGCGTTCTTGATCCCGTCGGTGGTTTCGAGCGCGAAGCCGACGATCACACTTTTTTTCTTACGTTTGGATATCGTGGACTCGAGGATGTCTTCTGTCGGCTCCAGTTCAAGCTTTGGCGCTGAGCGCAGCTTCTTGATCTTCTCACTTGCCTGAACTGCGGGTCGGAAGTCGGCGGGTGCGGCGGCCATTATCAGAACGTCCGCGGTCGGAAGTTTTTCGGCGACCGCGCGCGACATTTCCTCAACGGTGCTTGTCGACAGCGTAGGAATCTCGGTCGGAATCGGGATATCGACGTGGCCGGCGATCAGTGTGACATCACCACCTCGCCTCCACGCGGCCCGGGCAAGCGCCACACCCATCTTACCGCTGCTGTGATTGGAGATGAATCGCACAGGATCTATCGGCTCACGTGTTGCTCCCGCCGTCACGATTATTCTCTTCCCCTTGAGGGACGTCCCGCTTTCGAGCAAGCGCCCGATGTGACTCATGATTTCCTCGGGCTCCGGCATCCGTCCAGGGCCGCTGCCCTCGCCGACGGCGAGAGGACCTTCAGCGGGCTCGAGAATCTCGTAGCCGAGAGATCGCGCCTGCGCGACGTTGCGCCTGGTCTGCGCATGCGACCACATCCTGTCGTTCATCGCCGGAACAAGTAGGACCTTGGACTCTCCGGCGAGGAGAATGGCAGCGAGCAGGTCATCTGCAAGCCCGTGTGCTGCCCGCCCTACGAAATCCGCCGTCGCGGGCGCGACGACGATCACGTTTGCTTCACGCGCAAGGCGGATGTGATCGAGAGCGTGCCCCGGGCCGAAGATGTCTGTGTGGACGGGGCGACCGGTAACAGCTTCGAAGGTGATGGGCCCGACGAACTCGCGCGCACCACGAGTCATCACGACGTCGACTTCAGCCCCTGCTTGTGTAAGCAAACGCGCCAGCCACACTGATTTGTAGCTGGCGATGCC
This sequence comes from Gemmatimonadota bacterium, assembly GCA_003223425.1. Classification (GTDB taxonomy): domain Bacteria; phylum Gemmatimonadota; class Gemmatimonadetes; order Gemmatimonadales; family Gemmatimonadaceae; genus UBA4720. Next base: position 16,161 of record QHVA01000049.1, on the reverse strand, counting down.
CCCGGTTATGCCGAGGAGGATGCGACTGCCCGCGAAAGGACGCGCGGTAACTACTCCGTGCGGCGCCGCGGAACCACGCGGTACTCGACCTCGCCGTCAGTAAGCTCCTCGAGTGCCCGTGTGGTAAGCTTCTTCTCGCCAGGTGCAGAGCGGTCGCGCGGGAATTCATTGAGGACACGCGCGTATTTCGCTGCGACAAGAACTCCCAGATACTTGTTCGTCGCGTGCTTCGCGACTTCGTTCGGAATAAATACCTGCATTACTTCCTCTTTGAATATTGATCGATGGCGCGCTGAATTCCGGTCAACAGACCTTCAACGCGTTCTCCGAGTGTCCCGTTGCGGGACCGCGTCAGACCTTCTGCTTCGATGATGCTCGACACAGCTTCCACGGCGGAATCGATGTCGTCGTTGACGATCACGTACTGGTACAAATCTATCGCCTTCAGCTCGTCTTTGGCACTCTTGAACCGTCGAATCAGCGATTTGGGATCCTCGGTGCCGCGAGACTTCAGTCGGTTCACCAACACCTCGGCCGATGGCGGAAGGATGAAGATGAGGACCGAGTCGGGAAATGCGCGGGCGAACTGCCGGGCGCCCTGAACGTCGATGTCCATGATGACGTGCCTTCCCGACGAAAGCACGCGATCGACCTCTCTCCGCAACGTGCCATAGAGATGTCCGTGCACTTCCGCCGATTCGGCGAAGTCCCGCGCGGCCTGACCGCGCTTGAAGTTCTCGACCGAAAGAAAGTGGTAGTCTCGGCCATCCACCTCTCCCTCTCTCGGGGGACGGGTGGTGCACGACACGGAGTACCCGACGTCGGCTCTGATCGCGAGCAGCTTGTGCGCGATCGTCGTCTTTCCGCCCCCGGACGGTGAGGACAAAATGATCGGAAAAGGCATTACTCGAGATTCTCGACCTGCTCGCGAATCCGCTCGAGCTCTTCCTTGATTGCAATCACGTCTTCCTGGATTTGAGCGTCGCTCGCCTTGCTGCCGACGGTGTTCGCCTCGCGGACCATCTCCTGAAGGATGAATCCGAGTCGTTTGCCAACCGGGTCGGCAGTCTGCGAACGCGCCGTTTCCCGAAACGCGGCCAGGTGCGAACGGAACCGGTCCAATTCCTCCGCGACGTCGAGCTTGTCGGCGAGAATGGCGATTTCCTGTGCGATCCGTTGCGGATCGGCACCAGCGCCTCCGATCAGTTCTGAGACCGTCCGCTTGACCCGTTCGTGATGCTCCTTCAGCCGGATCGGCGCGCGCGTCTCGATTCGGGCAAGCCGAGTCTCAACTGCGGCAACTCGCTCGAGAAGGAAAGCAGCGAGCTGGGCGCCTTCAGCACGTCGCATCATGATGAGGTTCTCGACTGCCTTGGCGACGATTCCGGCCAGCGCTTCGCCGGCGCCCGAATCCATCTCCTCGCTGGGTGGCGCGACCACGTCCGGCAGCCGAAGGACCGTCGCGAGATCCACTTCTCCGCCCAACGCGTGCTTTTTCTGCAATTCTTTCAGAGTGTTGGCGTATTGGGCCAAACGCGCCTCGTCGATAACCGGACCAGCATTGCCAGCGCGGTCGACGCGCGCCGTCAACGCGACATGTCCGCGGGCGATTTTCTGGCGAAGAATCTCTCGAATCTCGCCCTCCCACCGCGCAAACGCAGGCGGAAGCTTGAGATTCGGGCTGAAGAAGCGGTGATTGACAGTCCTGATCTCGACACTCGCCCGCGCATCGCCCACCATTCCTTCAGCCGCGCCGAAGCCGGTCATGCTGGATATCATGTGAGGTGGGCTATCTTATGGCGGGACAAGGAGTTTGTCAATTCCAGAAATCCCACCTGACGCCGTAGATTGCGAGCACCCGTGGCATATCGAAGCCCGGTATGACTTCGTAGATGTAGCCGAGGATGTTCCGCTGCTGGTAGCTCAACACCGCGCGCATGATCCGAATCTCGAGCAGCCCCGACAAAGTCTTTGCAACGCCGGTCTCAACATCTCCTGCGGCCAACGGAAAACGGGAATGTCCACGGTATTCGAAGACACCGGAAGCGCGGATCTCGAAATCTCCCCTCGGAAACCGCTTCGGAAAGTTGTTCGAGTAATTGATCTCGGATCGACTCTGGTACTTCGGTCGGTAGGGCCAGCTGTCGGCCCATTGGGTGACCCACGCGTCGATGCCGAAGCCACCGCGAATCGGGCCACGGATCGAAGCTGTCCTGGCCGAGATTCGACCCGGACTGGTTGGCAAAAAGAGCGTGTCGTAGACGAGCGGCGCCAGGCCGGAGGTATTGTCGGTCGTTATCAGGCCGCCTGAAATCCACGGCCCGAACACCTTGAGTCCGATTTCTCCCCGCGCCGAGGTAGTACTCGGCAGGCCCGACGCTCCAACACCGCTTGGGACCGATCGCGCAATCGACCCGGATACCGCAATGAATGGAAGCGGCTGCGCTCGGATGCCGGCATCGGCATTGGTCCCTTTGCGAAATCCGTCGTGCTCGATGAAACCATTCACGACCCCGATAGGCGTTACAAAATCAATTCGCCCGCTCACAGTGTTGTATGTCGAGCCAGCCAGAGCGCGAAGGCGATCCTGAAATTCAACACGAGCGGCTCCGAGGGTGTATCCGGCGCTCGCGTTGTACTGATTCTCGGAGACTCTCCTCTCCAGCGTGTCAGAGAATGCGGTTGCGGACACACTCCGATCCGGCGCGGACGTTCCCTTGAATCCAAGCGAAGCGATGCTGACCTGAGCCCAACGTCCGGAATTAACGCCCCCGACCGCCGCACGGACGTACGCATCGGTGTTTGTCGCGTCGAGCGCAAGAATTGGCGGCGGCCCGGCCACCGGGCGCTCAATGTCCCGGGTCGCGTGATGACGAATGATAAAACCATCGACGCTCCAGCTTTTTTTTGCGACACCTACCCGACTCAGCAGCGAGAGGGCGTCCCCGCTGCCCGCGAAGCGAGGACTCGTTACTCCGAACTGCTGACCCGCAAACTGTATCACTCCCCCGTTATCGAGTCGCTTGCCGTAAAACCCGCGATAGAGATTCGTGTCCTCATTCCCGGTTGCAATGTCAACGCGAGTGTATGGATCGGTGTTCTCAACCCGCCAACTGCGCATGTAGATCCGCAGCTCGCTGGCGCTGCGATCCACGCTCAGATGCTCGAGTGACCAAAGTTGCACGGCGGATAAGTCGAGCACACCACCAGTTCGATTGTCGAGATTATCGATCTCGATTCCGTCGTAAAAGACTCTCACTCGCCGGAAATCACCACCATAGGTGGCCGTCTGCGGAGTCGACAGCCAGCCTGATCGGAACGTGGTCGCCCCCGGAATTCGGTCCAATAGATCAACGACAGTGAGTGCGCCGGTCGCAAAAAGCTGGGCTCGATTCCATTCGTATTGTGGACCGATTTCATAGAGCGCTGGGTCGGCGAAGCGACCAATTGGCGGTTTGATCGTGTCGGTCTTCACGTGCGCAGTGTCGGGGCCCGAATCGGTTTTTGGCTTCACAGGAATCGGAACTTCGCTCGCAGGCGGCGGAACTACCTGAGCTTGCGCGGAAAACGCAGCCGCGTACAAAAGCGCCCCGGCGACTAAGCCGAGGCGGGCTGAGATGCGCGTCGGCCCGGACGGGCTTTTCAGCGAACTCTCCCGCGAATGAACTCGATGAACGTACCCGTCGGTACTCCGGTCGGTCCTTTGGGAATCGTAACCAGATCAGTCTCGGAGTAAGCCGTCCCCGCAATGTCGAGGTGCGCCCATGCGTAACCCTCGGCAAACTCCTTGAGGAACATGGCGGCCGTGACAGCACCGGCGGGCCGGCCGCCCGAATTTTTTACGTCGGCAACGTCGGATTTGATCAGATCCTTGTACTCGTCCCACAACGGCAGCGGCCACCCTGGCTCGCCCGCGCGCTTACCCGCCGCAAGGATCTCTGCGATCAGTGCGTCGTCCCCAGAGAACACGCCGGTAGCGGTGTGTCCCAGCGCGATGACGCAGGCCCCAGTAAGTGTCGCTGCGTCGATAACAACGTCGGGATCGAAGCGTTTCGCATAGGATAGACAATCGGCAAGAACGAGACGTCCTTCTGCGTCGGTATTGATGATCTCGATCGACTTGCCGTTTTGCGCCTTCACCACGTCGCCGGGATTCATCGCCGTGCCAGATGGCATGTTGGTCGTGGCGCCGATAATTCCGACGACGTTCACCTCCGGCTTCATCCGCCCGAGCGCTTCGAACGTGCCGAGCACGCCCGCGGCGCCACACATGTCGAACTTCATGAACTCCATGCCCTGCGCCGGCTTGATCGAGATGCCACCGCTGTCGAAGCAAAGCCCCTTTCCGACGAGCACCACTGGTTTCGCGTTTGGCTTGCCGCCTTTGTATTCGAGGGCAATGAGCTTGGGATCCTGTGGCGTGCCCTGCGCGACGGCGAGAAACGACCCCATTTTCTCGACTTCCATTTCTCGGCGCCCCAGCACAGTAATACCCATGCCATAGCGCTTTGCAATGTCCGAAGCAGTTTGCACGAGATAATCCGGCGTGCAGAGATTGCCGGGCATCATTGCAAGTCGCCGCGCCAGACTCTGACCTTCACCCATCGCCTGCCCACTCGCTAGTCCACGGCGGCTGTCATCGGTGTTGGTGGCGAGAATGATCGCCTTCTCGAGCGGCTTCTTGCGCTCCGCCTCCGGCGCCGGTGATTTCAGATCCGCATATTCCCACGATCCGGCAATGAGCCCAACGGTGACCGCCTCAATTTCGTCCGGCGTGATCTGCTCGGAGTACCACGCAGCCTCTCCGACGCCAAGTCGATGCGCGTTTCGGCCTCCGAGGGTCGCGGCGCGACGCAGAGCGGCTTTGCGATCAGTCACCGCTCCCATCCCGACCAGCAGCACGCGTCTGGGTCCTTTCGCCACGCCAGTGAGATGAAGAACCTCATCCCGCGAGCCGCGAAAGTCTTTCATTTCTATGGATCGCGTAAGAGCGCCTTGTGTGGCCGCATCGAGGGCGGTGATCCCAGCTACTGACGGATTTTCTGGCAGCGCAACGATGAGAAGAGCGGTTCCGACTTCCGCCGGATTCGCCGAGTTGATGCTGACGCTCAGCACCAGCTTAGCTCTTCATCCCGGCAATCACCTGATCGCCAAAGGCTGAAGTCGAAATTTCGGTCGCGCCCGGCATTTGGCGCGCGAGATCGTAGGTGACTCGCTTCGACTTGATGGCGTTCTCCATTCCCCTGATGATCAGCGTGGCAGCCTCATTCCAACCCATGTACTCGAGCATCATCACGCCCGAGAGAATCACGCTCCCGGGATTGATCTTGTCGAGATTCGCGTACTTGGGCGCGGTGCCATGTGTTGCCTCAAATACGGCCACGCCGTCGCCAACGTTGCCCCCCGGCGCGATGCCGAGTCCGCCGACCTGGGCCGCAGCTGCATCAGACAGGTAATCACCATTGAGATTGGGCGTCGCAATCACCGAATACTCGGACGGACGGAGCAGCAGCTGCTGAAACATCGAGTCCGCGATTCGGTCGCGCATCACGATTGCGTCAGCGCGCGCAGTGGGCCCTCCCTTCGCCAGCTCCGCCTCCGTTGTCGTATCCTCCGGAAATTTCTCGCGAGCAACTTCGTATCCCCAGTCGCGAAACGCTCCCTCGGTGAACTTCATGATGTTGCCCTTATGGACGAGCGTCACGGACTCCTTGCCCTTGACGATCGCGTGACGGATGGCCATCTCGACGAGTCGCTTGGACCCGAACTCGGACATCGGCTTGATGCCGATCGCGGACTTTTCGCGAATGTTGCTGTTGAACTCCTTGCGCAGATAGGTCGCAATCTTTTCCGCCTCTGGAGAGCCCGCCTTCCATTCGATCCCAGCGTATACATCTTCGGTGTTCTCGCGAAAAATCACCACGTCGACGTTTTGGGGCTCCTTGACCGGGGCGCCGACTCCATCGAAGTAGCGAACGGGGCGAATGCAGGCGTAGAGGTCAAGTATCTGCCGCAGCGTCACGTTGAGCGAGCGAATCCCGCCGCCAACGGGAGTCGTGAGCGGACCCTTGATGGAGACGCGGAACTCCTGCATCGCGTCGACCGTTTCCTGCGGCAGCCAATCCTTGAACTGTTTGAAGGATTTTTCCCCGGCGAAGACCTCCATCCACGCGATCTTGCGCTGGCCCTGATACGTCCGCTCGACTGCGGCGTCGAACACGCGAACCGATGCGCGCCAGATGTCCGGGCCGGTGCCGTCGCCCTCGACGAACGGGATGATCGGATTGTCGGGAACGGATAGATCACTGTTTTTGTAGGTGATCCCCTCTCCACGCGGTGGAACTTTGGCGAACTTATACTTCGGCATCGGCTCCTGAGCTACGAGTGCGAAACGCCAAATGTAGTGCAACGACGCGCCGCACAAAACCTTCCTCGTTTACCAGCAGAACTGCTGTGAATCGCGTATTCGGAATAATGTCGCACACAAACAGACTTCTCCAAGCCACTTTCGCCGGAGTTGCGCTGACAATGGCCGGCTGTGGAACTCCGCGCGTAAACGGTGTCGCCGGCGCACCTCCCTTACCAAGCGTCCCGTGGACGCCGCCCGCACATGCTGTGAAGGCGGAGCCACTTCTCACACCTGCGGTTACCGACGTTGTGCCGCCTGACCTTCAGCAGCGGATCCAGCAGCTCAGTCTTGCCGATGTCGTCGACCTCGCGTTGCGAAATAATCCCTCGACACGAGCTTCGTGGTACCAGGCTCGCGCTGCGGCTGATCTCCTCGGATCGGCACGCGGACAGTATTACCCGACGTTTAACGGCTTGGCGACGTTGTCTCGCATCAAGTCACCGGCGACCAACGCGCGTCCTGCTGGCATAAGGACTGAATACGGTCCTTCCATCTCGCTCAACTATTTGTTGCTGGACTTCGGTGGTCGATCCGGCTCGGTGGAGAGAGCCCGTCAAAACCTCTTCGCCGCCAATTTCTCGCACAACGCGACGATCCAGAACACAGTGCTGCAGGCACAGGCCGCCTATTTCAACTACATGGCAACCGCTGCGTTGCTCGCCGCCGAGCGATCAGCGATAGCGGAGGCGCAGGCAAATCTCAACGCCGCGCAGGGCCGGAACCGCGTGGGTTTGGCGACAATCGCCGACGTTCTTCAGGCGCGCACGGCGCTGTCACAGGAGCAGCTGAATCTCGAGACGATTCAGGGAAATCTGCAGGCGGCGCGAGGGGGCCTCGCTGCCGCGCTTGGCCTGCCAGCCAATCTTCCCTTCGAGCTCGAGCCGCTTGCCGGCGCGGTGCCCGTGCGCGCGATGACGGAAAGCGTGGACAGCATCATCAATGACGCGCTTCGAAACCGGCCCGACCTTGCAGCGGCACGGGCGCAGGCTGCCGCTGCCTATTCGCAAGTCCGTGTTACCCGAGCGGCCGAGCTGCCTTCGCTAAATCTCAGCGGAAACGGCGCTCGGACTTATACGAGTCCCTCCACGTTCGCCGGCCCGTCGTACATGGTGAGTCTCGGGCTTTCGATTCCGATCTTCAACGGCTTCTCGCATCAGTACGATGTCGCCGCCGCCCGAGCGCAAGCAGACGCTACATCCGCGCTCGCCGATCAAACGCGTCAGAACGTTGTGACGCAGGTTTTCGTCTCTTATTACGCGTTGCAAACTGCGCAGCAGCGTGTGGCGACTGCGGATGACCTGCTCGCCAGCGCCGAGCAATCGGCCCAGGTCGCGGCTGGCCGCTATCGCGAGGGCGTTGGCAGCATCATCGATTTGCTGACGGCGCAGAGTGCGCTGGCGAGCGCGAGAGCGCAGCAGGTCCAGTCTCGCTGGCAGTGGTACACATCTCTCGCGCAACTCGCCCGCGACGCCGGGGTACTTGGAGTACGCGGCGAGACCCCATTCCCTTTTTCCGCCGACTCCACCGTATCGCGCTCAGCTCCCACGCCGGCCACAAAATGAGGGCGCATAACCTAGCCGTGTGCTCCGTAGCCGGCTCAATGGCGGCGATCGTCGCGTGCTCGAAAAAGGATCCGCAGCGGCAACCGAGCGTGCCAGTGAGTATCACCACCGTTAAGCGCGCGAGCGTGCCATACATAGTCACCGCCAACGGCATCGCTGAACCGATGCAGACGGTCGCCATCGAGGCGCAGGTCAACGGAATTCTCAACCGCGTCAACTTCTCCGAAGGCCAGGCGGTTCAGGCGGGGCAGGTGTTGTTTCAAATCGATCCGCGCCCTTACGTGGCGGTGCTCGATCAGGCGCGTGGTCAGCTTGCGCGTGACGAAGCGACTGCTGCCAACGCGCGCCGCGACGCGACCCGTTACGCGGCACTCGTGAAGGAAGGCTACGTCACCAGCTCGCAGGCGGATCAGGCCCAGGCTGCTGCGACGTCGGCAGCGGCGACGGTGTCAGCGGACCGCGCCACGGTGCAGAAGGCGGCGCTCGATGTCGCAAACTGTACGATACGCGCGCCGATCTCGGGGAGAACCGGCAGCCTGCTGGTACGGATGGGAAATCTGGTGAAGGCCAATAGCGTCCCGCCGCTCGTGGTCATCAATCAGATCCAGCCGATTCTCGTTCGATTCTCCGTTCCCCAGAGCCAGTTCCCCGACATTCAGCGGTATTACAGGACGGGGAGCGAGCTGCTGGTTCGCGCGACCCCCTCGGAGGGAACCGGCGTCCCGCTGAATGGCGCGCTCGCTTTCGTCGACAACAACGTCGACTCGACTACCGGAACCGTTCTACTCAAGGCGAGATTCAGTAATCCTGAGGGGACGATCTGGCCTGGTCAGTATATGAGTGTCGCGCTGCAGCTCTACGTCGATCCGAATGCGCTCACCTTGCCGGCGCCGGCAGTGCTGACGGGCCAACAGGGGACCTACGTGTATACCGTCGACACGACAATGACTGCGAAGCAGCGCCCGGTACAGGTTTCCCGCACCGTCGATACTCTGGCAATCATTGCCAGCGGTTTGCGAGAAGGAGAGCGCGTCGTGGTTGATGGTCAGTCGCGCCTGGTGCCGGGGTCCAAAGTGGCAATAAAGGGAATTCCTCGATGACAGCCCTCTTTATTCGTCGACCCGTCATGACGGCGCTGGTGATGATTGGGATCCTCTTCTTCGGCGCCGTTTCATACACTCGTCTCGCCGTCAGCGACCTTCCTACCGTTGATTTCCCGACAATCCAGGTGAACGCGAATCTTCCTGGCGGGAGTCCGGAAACGATGGCGGCGGCCGTTGCAACGCCGCTCGAGAAGCAGTTCTCGACCATCGCCGGCATCGATAACATGACATCGTCGAGCGGACTCGGATCGACTTCGATCACGATCCAGTTCTCACTGGACCGCAGCATCGACGCGGCGGCCCAGGACGTTCAGGCTGCCATCTCCCAGACGCTTCGCAGTCTTCCGCTCGGAATTCTTCCGCCTTCCTATCGCAAGGTGAATCCCGCCGATCAGCCGATCCTGTATTTGACGCTGACGTCGAAGACGATGCCGCTCTCGCAGTTGGACGAATACGGCGAAACGTTCATGGCACAGCGCATCTCGATGGTACCGGGGATCGCGCAGGTACAAGTGTACGGAGGGCAGAAATACGCCGTGCGTGTGCAGCTGGACCCCACTTCCCTCGCCAACCGAGGGATTGGTATCGATGAAGTCGCGTCGGCAATTGGCTCGCAGAATGTCAGCATGCCCACGGGAACGCTCTGGGGGCTCAACAAGGCATCTACCATCAAAGCCAACGGACAGCTCCAGAACGCCCAGCAGTTCAGGCAGATGGTCGTCGCCTACAGAAACGGCGCCCCTGTTCACCTCGACGAGCTCGGCCAGGTGCTCGACGACGTCGAGAACAACAAGGTAGCGAGCTGGTACAACGGCGACCGCTCCGTCATTCTGGCGATTCAACGGCAACCGGGAACGAACACAGTTGCGGTGGCGAACGGCGTGAAAACGCTGCTGGCGTCTCTGCGCGAGCAGATCCCACCCAGCGTGGATATCCACACGCTCTACGACCGGTCCGTGTCAATCGAGCAGTCCGTCGGCGATGTGAAGTTCACGCTGATGCTGACGCTCTTCCTCGTCGTGATGGTGATCTTCGTTTTCCTGCGGAACGTTTCCGCAACCATCATCCCGAGCCTTGCATTGCCGATGTCACTCGTCGGGACGTTCGCGGTGATGTACCTGTTTGGTTTCTCGCTCGACAACCTATCGCTGATGGCGCTGACGCTCGCGGTCGGCTTCGTCGTCGACGACGCCATCGTGATGCTCGAGAACATCGTCCGGCACATGGAGATGGGGAAGGATCCGATGAAGGCGTCGTTCGAGGGATCGGACGAAGTGGCGTTCACGATCCTGGCGATGACGGTCTCCCTGACCGCGGTGTTCATTCCGCTTCTCTTCATGGGCGGAATACTCGGCAGGTTGTTCCACGAATTCGCCGTGACGATCGGAACGGCAATTCTCGTCTCGGGGTTGGTGTCGTTGACGCTCACGCCGATGCTCGCCAGCAGGTTTCTAAAGCCGCCCTCCCACGCCCACGGCCGCCTGTTCAACGCGTCCGAGCGGATCTACACGCGCATCCTGAACCGCTACGAATCGAGTCTCGAATGGGTGATGGTTCACAGATTCTCTGCACTGATGTTCTCGTTGGCGGTGCTTGTCGGGACGATATTGCTGTTCAAGCTGGTGCCGACCGGATTCATCCCGACGCAGGACACCGGTCAGATCGTAGCCACGACGGAGGCGGCTCAGGGAACCTCGTTCAAGGACATGGTGAGCCACCAGCAGCAGATCGCTGCGATAGTCGCGCGCGACACCAACGTTGCCGGGTACATGTCGTCGGTGGGATCGGGAGGCGGCAGCGGAAATCAGGGCAGAATATTCCTCGGGTTGAAGCCGCGCGGCGAAAGGTTGAGCGCCGATGAAATCGTGAACGAGCTGCGGCCGAAGCTTTCGAGCGTCCCGGGCATGAACGTCTACATGCAGGTCCCGCCGGCAATCCAGATCGGCGGGCGGTCCTCCAAGAGCCAGTATCAGTTCACCCTCCAGGGAACCGACATCGGCGTGTTGGACACGGCGGCAAAAAGGCTGGAAGCGCGAATGAGGGACATCAGGCAGATCCAGGATGTTACGAGTGATCTCCAGATCGCTAATCCCGAAGTACGGGTGGCAATCGACCGCGATCGCGCCGCCTCCCTGGGCGTTTCCGCGCAGCAAATCGAGAGCGCGCTTTACGACGCATACGGGTCGCGACAGGTGTCGACGATCTACACGCCGAACAATCAGTACATGGTGGTAATGGAACTTCTGCCACAGTTCCAACAGGACGTCAATGCGCTGCGGATGTTGTACGTGCGCTCGGAGAAGGGTGACCTCGTTCCCCTCAGCGCGGTGGCAAACATCACCCAGGGCGTAGGTCCGCTTTCGATCACCCACGCAGGCCAGTTGCCCGCGGTGACGATTTCCTTCAACACTGCGCCGGGTGTCGCGCTCGGCCAGGCGACTGCTGCTGTAGAAGCAGCGGCGGCGGTGACAGTGCCTTCGACGGTGACGATGAGCTTTTCGGGAACCGCCCAGGCATTCCAGGCGAGCCAACAGGGGCTTCTCGCCCTGCTCATTCTCGCGATCTTCGTCATCTACATGGTGCTCGGGATTTTGTACGAGAGCTTCATTCATCCGGCGACGATTCTCACCGGCCTTCCCTTCGCAGCCTTCGGCGCGCTCATCGCGTTGTTCATTTTCAGAATGCCACTCGATGTGTACGGATTCGTAGGGCTGATATTGCTGGTGGGTATCGTGAAGAAGAATGCGATCATGATGATCGACTTCGCTCTCGAAGCGGAGCGGACGCAGCACCTCCCGCCGGCAAAAGCAATCGTGCACGCTGCAAGCGTGCGATTCCGTCCGATCATGATGACGACATTCGCAGCGCTGATGGCGACCCTGCCAATCGCGCTGGGGCGCGGCGCGGGTGCGGAGGCTCGCCGCCCGCTGGGAGTCGCGGTGGTCGGAGGTTTGGCGTTCTCACAGCTCGTGACGCTGTACGTGACGCCGGTGTTTTACACGTACTTCGATGAGCTACCGGAGAGGGTGCGCGGATTTACCAGAAATACGTTCGCGAGGATTCGGCGCCGCCGCGAACCCTCGCTGGCGCCCAGCGAGCGCTAGTTTGGCGTTGGCGAAAGGGTCGTCCACGCTGCGTAAATATCCCTGCTGACGCGGCGTCTTAAGCCGGGGGGCGTAGCATCATCGCAAGGTCGTCAGCAGTTTCCTTCGCCTGGAAGTAGTTGTCTTTGCTGCCAACAAAATGAATCGCTCGGTAGGTTTGAAAGTCCTGAACGTAAGCGACGTTCTGAGCGTTAATCCATACGACGCGATTGTTTGTGTCTGTGACTCCGACCCACCTCATTTGGCCTCCAGGGCGTCCGCAAAGAAAATACCCGGGACGAGAATCGAACTCGTAAGGCCATAGGCCGCGGGATTTTGAGTCCCGTGCGTCTACCAGTTCCGCCACCCGGGCGTATCTACAATCTAGCCACGCGGCTGTGGCGTCGCGATGAAGCAGAATGAAAAAAAACTACGGCCTCTTCTTCAACCCCAATCGCCGGCGCTGAAAGCCCACTGCGCCCCTCTGTGCGCCATTCTGTCCAGCGAGCTCCTGCGCTCGCCTCCGGAACTGCTGCTGCAGCGCGATGTACCGCGCGCGCTGCACTGGGGTCATGAACCGCGCGAGATCCTTCTGCTCTGCCTCCACGATGGCGATGCGCTGCTTCTGCAGCTGCAAGGCTCTGTCGAGAAGATCGCTGACGTGCTGCTGGTTCGGCTCGCCTGGGGACGTCATCTCGAGACGGAGCTGGCGCCGCGTCTCGCGCTCCTGTGCCGCAAGCTGATTGAGTTGCGGACCGAACCGCGCGTTGGATTGTTCCAATTGGGCCATTTGCGCGTCGCTCAATCCGATCCGCTGCTGCGCCAGCCCGGCAACGCGTTCCCGAAACTGCTGCTCGAGCGCCGGGCGGTTCGCCTGCGTGTTGCCAGTACGCACCGGTTGACCGAAAGCGGGAGCTGCGCTCAGACTGAGTGCCAGCATCGTTAGTCGGATCGTGCGCGTCATTGGCCTAATCATGCTCAAAGACTGTCGCCACTGTCCACGGAGATCACCGGATCCGGCTCGGCCGACGGCAGTGCGTCGAAGCGGTCCATCTCGTTCATCAGCTGAACGAGACTGCGATCGCTCAACCCGTCGACGTCGGCGGCGAGAGCAAGGGCGTGAGCACGAGCAAGCGCCCGAGCACCTCGACGAATCGGCTGCTGTGAGTCCACAGGTGCCCATTTCGGTGGCAGAGAAGCGTTGGAATTGTCAACCACTCGCGGCTCGAGAGTGTCTATCCGGACAGAACGTTCTACCCTGGCGTTATGTCGCGTCGCCAGCATGGACCCGCCGACAATGATGATGAGGGTAGCCGCTGCGGCAACCAGCCACTGCACAGGACGATGCCAAGCCGGGGCTTCGATGCCAGGGATAATTGCCTTGTAGGGCGGAATCTGACGCACGACTCGATCGACATCGATCGACGGTGCAAAGACGGCCGCACTTTTGACGGTGCGAAGGATCTCCATCTCCTCCCGGCAGCTCTCACAGCTCGCAAGATGCGCTTCAACACGCTGTCTCGCGTCATCGGCGAGCGCGCGGTGCAGGAGATCCGGAAGCATTTCCTGGATCTCGCTATCAGTGCACTTATTCATCTCTCAAAAACTCCTTTACCGTCGTGAGCGCGTTGTGGTAGTGAACGCGCGCTGCCCCCTCCGTGCTGCCTACCACCTCCGCGATTTCCTTGTATGACAATCCCTGCTGGACCCTTAACGTGAATACTTCTCGCTGCGTGGGCGAAAGTGCCTCGAGCGATTTTCTCACCCGCTCCTGTGCCTCCTCAGCGATCAGCCCATCTAGTGCTCCGTATTCACTCACCTGATCCGATTCGTGCACCGGAACTGTTTCCCGGCTCCTTCGTTCCGCCCGTCTCCGATCCAGCATCAGCCTTCGCTCGATCGTGAAGAGCCACGTTCTCAACGTGCTCTCTCCGCGAAACGAATCGAGCGATGCAAACGCTCGCACGAAGGTATCCTGCACCAGCTCCTCTATTCCCTGCCACTCGCCCGCGCTTGCGGCGAACCGCGCCAGCGCCTGCGAATGCCGACCGACCAATCGCGTTGCGGCACGAGTGTCTCCGGCCTTCCAGCGGTTGATTAGCTCCATATCTGTCTCTTCGGGCCTTCCCTCGGGGCTTGGAGTCATGGAGCCTCATCCGGTAGACGCTCATCCACCGCGGCCGTTAAGACGGATTGACCCCGCAGACTGGTGGTCATAGCTTCGCGCTCATCGTGCCCAAAACTACATACCCGAGGCGCTTCTGATTCGGCCGCAGCGGCGAGGGGTTCCCGAAAGGATCTCTCACCGTGGTGCACATCAGACCCTGCCGGAGAACTCTATACCCGCCTTTCTCCGGGCGATCGAGCTCGGAGCGGACGCCATCGAGCTGGACGTACACGCAACACGGGATGGCATCGTCGTCGTCCACCATGACGAGCTTGTCAATGCGCCCGGAGCGCCGGTCGCGGTAATAGCGGACCTATCCGCATCGGAGATCAGGAAATTTCCGCTTGCTCATGGTGTCGAAATTCCAACGCTCGACGCCGTGCTCAATGCCGTCGGTGATCGAGCAAAACTGTACGTCGAGATAAAGGCGCCGCGCATCGAGCCTCTCGTCGTCCGATGCATCCGGGAGTCAGGGACGAATTGCGCGATACACTCTTTCGACCATCGCATCGTCAAAACAGTGAAGAGCATTTTTCCGGCGATTCCAACTGGAGTGCTCGAAGTCGCGCGACATGTTGATCCAGTGGCATCGCTCGTCACTGTCGGCGCGCAGGATCTCTGGCAGGAGGTGACGTTCATCGATGAAGACCTCGTTGCACGCGTCCATTCCATCAATGCGAGGGTGATCGCGTGGACATCCGACACCGTCGACCAGTGGAAAACCCTGAATCAGATCGGCGTCGACGGAATCTGCACCGATCGCATCTCAGAACTGGCCACGTTCGGCTGGTAACTGCGCTAGTTTATTGCGACCCAAGCCCTTCTTCAGAGGAAGTTCCTTCACATGCGAGTCTTTTTCTGTCTTCTGCTGTTAGGAGCGGCCGGATGCGCGTCGGCTCCATCGCAGACGAGTACTTCACCTACGCCAGCGCGCGATTCAGCGCAGACTGACTTCGGTCGCGGCCTCACGTCCACTCCCAACGCTGATCCGTTTCCAAGTACCTACGTTCCTTTCCCGTCACGGACCACTGTCATTCGCAACGTCAATCTTCTCACTGCAGCGGGCCCGCTGATTCGGAGCGGCGCAATTCTGATGCAGAACGGGAAGATCGTCGCGGTAGGCGCGAGCGTTACTGCGCCGGCAGATGCGCTGGTGATCGATGGCGCCGGAAAATACGTCACTCCAGGCATCATAGACGACCATTCGCATCTAGGCGTCTATGCAGCACCCGGCGGTAACGCGCTGAGCGACGGCAACGAGGCGACAAGCCCAACGACTCCTCAGGTGTGGGCCGAGCATTCCGTCTGGCCGCAGGACCCGCAGTTCCCACGCAACCTCGCCGGCGGCGTGACGACGCTGCAGGTGCTTCCCGGCTCCGCGAATCTCATCGGCGGTCGGAGCGTGGTTCTGAAGGTCGTACCCGGACGCACGGTGCAGGCGATGAAGTTTCCGGGCGCGAAGTATGGACTCAAGATGGCCTGCGGCGAGAATCCAAAGAGGGTGTACGGTCAGCGCGGAGGACCTTCAACGAGGATGGGCAACGTCGCGGGCTATCGTGCTGCCTGGATCAGGGCTCAGGACTACAGGCGCAAATGGGACAAGTGGAATGCCGATCACAAGGGCGATCCGCCGACGCGCGACCTTGGACTCGAAACCCTCGCTGAGGTACTGCGCGGAAACATGCTCGTGCACAACCACTGCTATCGCGCCGACGAGATGGCGCAAATGATCGACATCGCGCACGAGTTTGGATACAAGATTCGATCCTTCCACCACGGCGTGGAGGCGTACAAGATCGCCGATCTTCTCGCGAAAGAAGGAATTTCCGGTTCGTTG
>QHVA01000234.1 GCA_003223425.1 Gemmatimonadota bacterium | reverse complement strand
GTCGTCTTCCCCGGAAGTCCGGTGCTGCCCATCTCGAGCCTCGTCGCGGCGATGGCCAGAGTCGGACAATGATGGACGAAATCGCCATCCGCCGGCGACCATTCTACGACCGGTGTCAGCGGATAAGCCTTGTGCTGCGAGTCCATCGCCATAATGTCGGGCGCAAGCGCGGTACAGAGAGTACATCCGATGCATTTCTGCCGGTCGACCGTGATCTGCATCGCGCGCCGCGGGAAAACGCCTATCCCCCACGTGATGCATTCCTCGTAATGCTTGCACGCATCCATCGCCGCCGTGTACCCGGCTTCCAGCAATTCGTCGGTGTGCGAGAAGCTGAACCAGCCGATGTGATTCACCTTGGGTCTGATCAGAATCATTGGCGGATGCGTCCACGTACTGAACGGCGCCAGCTGTAGCGCGTGCATCATCGTCGTCGCCGCCCGCATGTAGATGGACGCGAATCCGGCAGTAGCAATGTCGTTCTCAGGCTCGAGATCGGTGGAGCCCGTATCGACCGCGATCACTGCATCCATTCCGCGTGACGCGACCGTCACCGGAAGGTTGTCGATCACACCTCCGTCAACGCAGCGCCGTCCGTGAATGATTCCCGGAGGATAAAAGCCGGGCAGTGCACACGACGCATACACAGCATCGGCGACGCTCACATCGCGTAGCCCGGGCAATCCCCACACGAGTTGTGATCCGCGCTCAATGTCTACGGTGTTGACGAGGAGCGTCTTTTTCAGTTGATCGAAGCGCTTCTCTGTCGCGACAGATTTCACGACATTTCGAAGCGGCTCCTCGAGATAGATCGCGGGTGAGTGCTGTCGCTCCAGCAACATTCCGATGCGATTCAGACGGAACAGATCGCGACGCTGGAGCGCTCTGGCGCGATCGGCCATGTCCGATACGTCCATCCCTCTGGCGTAGGCAGCTCCAATGAGCGCCCCAATGCTCGTGCCGGCGACTACCGTCGGCTCTATTCCGAGCTCCTTGAGGGCCCGAAAGACGCCGATATGCGCGAAACCCTTGAGCCCGCCCCCACCGAGGACGAGCGCAATCTTGTGCGCTTTACGGCGCGGCTTGCCGGGTGATAATCGTTGCAGGCGTTTTGGAGTCTGGCGGGTCATGCTAAGGTCGGGTGTGGGAAGCTATAATGTACAGACGTACATCACACACACTGAGTAAATCGATGACTCGTCCCACCGTTCTGCTCTCTGTCGCCATTGCAAGTTTGCTGACAATCCGTAGTGCTAACGCCCAAACGGGCGCGACGCCGGCGCGGATAACTCCCGAACAGATCGACGCCCACCTGCGTTTTCTCTCCTCCGACCTGCTCGAAGGCCGCGCCCCAGCCACCCGCGGAGGCAGAATAGCCGAGGAATACATTGCAGCGCAGCTCAAAGCCTTTGGTTTGAGGCCCGGAGTTGGAGACACCTCTTACTTCCAGCGTGTTCCAATTGACGTCGTGAAGGCCGACCCGAAGACCATCAAGGTCACCGCATCGGGGAAAGCCAACGCTAGCCTTCGCTTCACCGAGGATGTCGTCGTCTGGCCGGGATCCGCGACCGCCGCCAGCAACGCACGTGGCGAGCTGGTGTTCGTCGGCTATGGCGCGGCTGCTCCCGAGTACAAGTGGGACGACTTCAAGGGCACCGACGTTCGCGGCAAAATCCTGCTCGTGCTTGTGAACGATCCGCCCGCTCCGCCGTCGGAGCCGAATCTTTTCGGCGGCAAGGCGATGACGTACTACGGCCGCTGGACGTACAAGTATGAGGAAGCCGAACGCCGCGGCGCGGCGGGCGTGCTCATCGTGCACACGACAGGCCCTGCGGGCTACCCCTGGCACGTCGTGGTGAATTCGAACTCGACTGAGCATCGTCTCCTGCCTCGGGATCCTTCTCTCCCAGCCCCAATTGCCGTTCGCGGCTGGATCACCGATAGCGCAGCGACCGCTCTGCTCGCGCAGGCTGGCCTCGACATGGCGACGCTGCGGAAGCAGGCAGAGTCGCGCGATTTCCGACCAGTGCCGACAGGCATCATCATCGATGCATCCATGCAGAATAGCGTTCAGCACATGGCGGCAAATAACGTCATCGGTGTAGTTCGTGGTGTCGATCCAAAGGTGCGCGATGAGTACGTGGCATACAGCGCGCACTGGGATCATTTCGGCATCGGTCCCGTCGTCAATGGGGATTCGATCTACAACGGCGCGGTCGACAATGCTTCCGGAGTTGCATCGATCCTTACGATTGCGCACGCGGCAGCAGAAGGTGTGAAACCACGCCGATCGCAGCTCTTCATCTTCGTGACAGCGGAGGAGTCAGGACTCCTCGGCTCCGAATATTTCAGTGAGCACCCGACGGTGCCAGCGTCGAAGATCATCGCCGCGCTCAACATGGACATCGTGCCCGTGAACGGGCGTGTACGTGATCTGAATGTGCTGGGCGACAACAAGAGCTCGATCGGTCCGACGCTCGCTAGGCTGGTGAAGTCTGAAGGAATCCGACTCTCACCCGACGCACATCCGGAGGCAGGACACTTCTACCGATCTGACCACTTCTCCTTCCACCCGACGCACATCCGGAGGCAGGACACTTCTACCGATCTGACCACTTCTCCTTC
>QHVA01000233.1 GCA_003223425.1 Gemmatimonadota bacterium | reverse complement strand
CATTGCCTTGTACGCAGGCTCGGACACGCTTTACCGCACGAGCGACTCGCAAGGCAAATTTGCCTTCAACGAGATCCCAGCCGGACGATGGACGGTTGTCTTCGAGAGTCTCTTAGCGTCCTCACTCGTGGTTGAACATCCACGACTCGTACTTACGACAGGTCCGGGAGAGGAAGCCGTTGTGGAGTACCGAATTGTGCCGAAGAAGAAAAAAGTGAAATTCATTGTCGGAGGAAGTCCCGACTAGCGGGAAGCGGGAAGCGGGAGGCGGGAGGCGGGACGGAAAGATCGGGCAGAGAAGTGCAAAGCTCTTCCCTTCCTCTTCCCGCGTCCCTCTTCCCTCTTCCCGCTTCCCGCCAGCGGTTATCGTCCGTGATCCAGCTGGCCGCGGATCTCACCGCCGGGGAAATCTCCCGGACCGGTGTTCACCCCATCTTCGCCGTCGTTCGTGTGCACGTTGACGTAGGTGAGACCAGCCCGCATCGCATCGAGTAGCGGTCTGTTCGAGCCGACGGCGCTCGCGGGACAGATGACACCCGTCGGGTTGAACGTGCCAGAAGCAAGCACGCCGTTTTGCGGCCCCGCTCCACTTGGCCCCGGAGCCCCCACCGGTCCGACGACAGGATAGAGCCACATCCGGATCGGACCATTCGCGCCTTTCGGACCGCAGTGGATGTGCGACATGATCACGTTGTCGATGTTCGAGGCGATGAGACGAAAATCGACGGTGCCGTCAGCGTTGACCCGGAAAATGGCTTCACCTTGTGCTTTCGAATCCGCTGGTGTCGGAGCACCGGGAGCCGCCACGAATACTTCCTCGGCCCCGGTCATGTGGGTGCCGAGATTGATGTCCCCATTTCCGCCGGCGTGATTGTCTGCGACGGCGAACAAGGGAACCCGAAACTCGAGCGCTGTTGGCGCTGGTTTGTCTGCAGTGCAGCCGACGAGGAGCGCCGTGATGGCGCCAAGGGTTATTTCTCTTCTGAACATGATACCCTCCGCGTGTAGAAGTCGTTCGCACCCTCCGGAGAGGTGTGCGCCTCGTCGCTCCCGTACGGCTCGCACGAGCCGACGCGTAATGGCTAAACTACGGAATGCCGCGAAAGGCGGAAGGGTGGGCGGCAGGCAAGCCTAGTGATGCGCTACAATCCACGCCGCCTTTTAGTTTGCTCAAAGGTAATGGGCGTTAGATGGAGATATCGACAATGTCCCGGGGAACGAAATCTCGAACCGTTTTTACTGCTATCGCAGCTCTCTGGACTACGGGCGTAGCGCTGTTTTTCTCGCTCGCGCCGACATACCAAAACATCGATCGCCACCTATGGCCCGAACACACCTGCATCCGAAGTGGCGAGAACTGAGCTTAGAGGGCACGCCACCGCACTCGAAATAAATGGACCTCAGATCCTATTTGTCCTGAGCATTCCCATCCTGCTTGCACTCTTGCCCCTGGCGTTTCAAAGGCGTCATCGCGCAGCACTCTTAGGCGCTGCAGTGCTCACACTTTGTTTTTGTGGTCTAGGCGCGTTGTCGGTAGGCGTGTTCTATTTGCCGACCGCCCTGCTCTTGCTGCTCGCCGCAGCGACAACACCAGCGGAGTCGGCGCATCCCATCTAACAAGCACCGCGGACCGGATGCGCTTGAGATCTCGGCCGAGGCGCTAACCAGCGCAGTCGCCGAGGCGCTCATTGCGGACCTGAACGTGGAGCTCTCAGCGCTTTACCCGGAGCCGGGCGCCAACCACTTCAGGCTGGACCAGGACGAGGTCGCTCCTGGCAACGGTATCTTCGTGGTTGCCCGATGGCACGGACGTCCCGTTGGATGTGGCGCGCTTCGTTGCATTCGTGACAACGCTCTCAGACGCGAACTTGGGCCGCGCGTCGGAGAACTAAAGCGCATGTACGTCGCGCCGGATGTGAGGGGGCAAGGAATCGGGCGTGCGTTGCTCGATCGGCTCGAGACCGAAGGACGTGTGCTCGGACTCGCTCGCCTCGTACTCGAGACGGGGACCCGACAAGCCGAGGCGCTCGCGCTCTACCGCCGTGCTGGATTCACTGCGATCTCAGCCTACGGCGAATATGTGGCGTCGTCCGCAACCAGCGTCTGTCTGACAAAGACGCTGTAAATCGTAGCTCGTCGTTACGGTGCCACCCAATGAGCGAATTTCAGCGCATCGAGACACTACCG
>QHVA01000096.1 GCA_003223425.1 Gemmatimonadota bacterium | reverse complement strand
GGGAAATGATTCTTGGTACGTCCCGTGGATCACTCCTTATCAGCACGACATCGCCAGCCTCGACGGCTACGTCGGTGCCTGCTCCGATAGCGATGCCCACGTCTGCGGTGAGCAGCGCGGGTGCGTCGTTGACGCCATCTCCGACCATACCGACGCGCTTTCCAGCGTTGCGCAGCTCTTTCACCTTCGATGCCTTCTGCTCCGGCGAAACTTCCGCGAAGACGGTGTCGACGGCCAGCTCTTTTGCGACTCCTTCCGCTACCGCCTTGGCGTCTCCGGTCATCATGATCACCTCGATCTTCTGCTCGTGCAGCCTCTGCACGGCTTCGTGCGACTCGGCGCGGATTGCATCCGCTATTGCCAGCACGGCGAGTGCCCTCTTTTCTTCGACCAGCGTGATCGCCGTCTGCGCACCTTGTGCCGCCTTATCCATCGCTTGCTGGAGCTCAGTGCCTAGGGACACACCAAGTCGGCGAAGCAGAGCGGGACCGCCGATCAGGAGTTGGCGCCCTTCGACGGTTGCCTGGACTCCTTCTCCCGGTATCGCCTGAAATTGTTCGGCTCGGGCCAATGACAGCCCGCGTTCCTCTGCGCTCCTCACAACGCCCTGAGCAATCGTGTGCTCGGAGTCTCGTTCGAGTGACGCCGCAAGTCTCAGCGCATCGTCCGGCGAGAGTCCAGATGCAGTGGTAATGTCTACCACACGGAACTCACCTCGTGTGAGAGTACCTGTTTTGTCGAAGATGATTGCGTTCAGATTTCGCGCGTCTTCCAGTCCTCGGCGGTCACGAACCAGTAATCCTTCTCGAGCGCCCAGCGTGGTAGAGATCGCAATGACAAGCGGAATGGCCAATCCCAGTGCGTGGGGACATGCGATCACCAGCACCGTAACCACACGCTCGATCGCGAACGCGGCCGTCGCGCCGGCGAGAAGCCAACCCACGAGGGTGATCACCGCAGCGGCAACCGCAATTATGGTGAGGAAAAACGCCGCTCGATCGGCAAGCGCCTGGGCCCGTGAGCGCGAGCTCTGCGCCTGCGCGACGAGACGCATAATGCCGGCGAGCGCCGTCTGCTCTCCCGTTCCCGTCACCTCGACTCGCAAAGAACCCGCGCTGTTGACCGTTCCCGCAATGACTTTGTCTCCAGGCTTCTTGTCGACCGGGCGCGACTCGCCCGTAATCATCGCCTCATTCACCGCGCTGTTTCCATCGCGCACAACGCCATCAGCGGGGATGCTCGCACCCGGGCGGACGAGAACCACGTCGCCTTCGCGGAGCTGAGAAACCGGTACGTCTTCCAGCTTTTCGCCAGTCGCGCGAGTTGCCGTGTCCGGAACGAGCTTGGCCAGCTCGCTCAGCGCGCCCTGCGCCTGCATGATCGAGCGCATCTCGATCCAGTGGCCGAGGATCATGATGGTGATGAGCGTCGAGAGCTCCCACCAGAGGTCCATCCCCGGAACGCCAAAGGTTACAGCCAGGCTGAACACGAACGCCACCGTGATGGCGAGCGAGATCAGGGTCATCATCCCCGGCAGCCGATCCTTGATCTCCTGAACGGCTCCCTGCAGGAAGACCATGCCGCCGTAGAAGAACAGGATCGTTCCGAAGAGTGCGGGGACGTATCTCGATCCCGGGAACGCCGGCGCGTGATAGCCGAGCCACTGCTGGACCATCGGCGACCAGATGACGGTTGGCACCGTCAGTGCGACCGACCACCAGAACTTGTCGCGAAACATCTCGACGCTGTGGCCGGCGTGCTTGTCGTGCGCACCGTGTTCGTCGTGCGCCATTTGCCGATGATCGTCATGCCCAGGGTGATCGTCATGCGCCATTTGCCGATGGTCGTTGTGCGACGCATGCGCATTGTCGTGCCGCATCTGCTCCTGATCGGTTTTCGTCGGCGTCATAGCTCCTCTTACTTCTTCGTCCCGCTGATCATCGAGCGGTGCATCTGCATGAGCCGCATCACGCGCGCACCGTGCGCTGGCATCGCTGACCGAAGTTCAGCAGCGCTCATATCCGGCATGCGCACCAGGTCGCCCCGCACGGAGTCCGTGAGCGCGGTCCATTTCGCGTCCGGCTGCATATTCATCTGCCGCATCTCGCTGCTCATCCGCGAGAGCATGTTCGCCACCATTTGCCGGTGTGCAGGTAGCATAGCTTTCATTCTATCGCCGGTCATCCCTTCCATCATTCCCATGTGCGTCCGCATCGAGTCCATCATCCCGGCGCTCATCATGCCACCCATGGCCCCGCTCATTCCTAGCATTCCGCGCATTTTGGTTTGCATACCCGAGTCCGCACTGGCTTGCGCTGTACTCGTGTTCTGTGTCGGGCCCTCTAACGTCCCGGCGGCACTGGCCGAATCGGAAGCTCGCGAAGCGGTATTATCTTTCGCCGAGCTACAGGCCACGAGTGAGCCAGCCAGTGCGAGCGCGAGCTTGAAACTGCGAATATGCGTGAATGTTTTCATTGGCTCATCTCCGAAAGATTGCGGACTGAAGAAGATTCAAGTGATGCAGTAGAGACCGGTGGGTTCATCCCTCGACGTAAGCAGGTGTGCCCGCGGCAGCTGACGCAGGCTTCGGTGTCGTCTCGCGCAAAACTGTTTCGACGTTGCGACTCCGAAGCTCGCGCTCCTTCCACAGCGAGTAGATCACGGGGATAACCACCAGCGTCAGAATTGTACTGGTCACCATCCCGCCGACCATCGGCGCCGCGATCCGCTTCATGACATCGGCGCCCGTCCCCTGACTCCAGAGAATCGGCAGCAGACCGCCGATGATTGCTGTCACCGTCATCACCAACGGTCTCAACCTCAGCACGGCACCCGCTCTCACCGCGTCCCCGACGTCAACCCAGTCGCGCAGCAGTCCCTTTTCACGACGCGCATGATACGCCTGGTCGAGATAGAGAAGCATGACGACTCCTGTCTCGGCAGCCACTCCGGCCAGTGCAATGAAGCCGATCGCCACGGCGACGCTCATGTTGTAGTTGAGCAGCCACATGAGCCACACGCCGCCCACGAGCGCGAACGGCAGCGAGAGCATCACGATCGCGCTCTCGGTAACACTGCGGAAGTTGAAGTACAGGAGCAGGAAGATGATCGCGAGCGTGATCGGCACGACAACCCTCAGCTTGCTCGCGGCGCGCTGCAACGCCTCGAATTGTCCCGACCACTCCAGCCGATAACCGGGTGGCAGAGCCAGCTTCTGCTCGAGCAGACGCTTCGCATCGTTGACGTAACCCCCGATGTCGCGGCCGAGCACGTCTACGTAGACGATATTGTTGAGATAAGCATCTTCAGACTTGATGAGAGTCGGACCTTTCACCACCGCGATGCGCGCCAGCTCACCTAACGCGACCTGCGCCCCAGCGGGCGTCGCCACCAGGATCTCCGCGATCTTCTCCGGATTGTCGCGAAGCTCGCGCGGATAGCGCACCAGCACCGAGTAGCGCTCGCGACCTTCGATAACCTGACCGACGTCCATTCCGCCCGCCGCGGTTGCGATCGCGTTCTGCACTTGATCGGTGGACATGCCATATCGGGCTGCCGCTATGCGGTCCACCGTGATGTCCAGATATTTCCCTCCGACCGCGCGCTCCGAGAACACGGTATTGGTACCGCGCACCGTCGGTAGCAAGCCTTCGATCTGCTTGCCGATCATGTCCAGCGTATCCAGACTCGGTCCGAAGATCTTGATCCCCACCGGCGTCTTGATGCCGGTAGTAAGCATATCGAGCCGATTCTTGATCGGCATCGACCACATGTTGCCGACACCCGGCGTCTTCACCGTCGTATTCGCCTCGGCGACGATCGAATCGTAGCTCACCCCCGAGCGCCAGTCCTTCTTGTCTTTGAGAACGGCGATCGTCTCGATCATCGACATTGGTGCCATGTCGGTCGCCGTCTCGGCGCGCCCAATCTTGCCGAGCACCATTTGCACTTCGGGGATGTGAGCGAGCGCGGCGTCCCGCTGCTGCAGAATCTGTTTAGCCTGCTCCGTGCCGACACCGGGGAAAAGCGACGGCATATCCATGATCGAGCCCTCGTTCAGCGGCGGCATGAACTCGCTCCCGATTCGGGACCACGGCAGCAGCGTCGCGACGAGAACCACTCCCGCCGCAAGTATCGTCTGCCAGCGATGCTGAAGGACGAACTCGATGACGGGACGATAGGTCCTGATGAGAAAGCGGTTGACGGGGTTGGCCGACTCGGGCTTCACGCCCTTGCGAATGAAGAGTCCCATCATCACCGGCACGAGCGTAATCGAGAGCAGCGATGCCGACGCCATCGAGAGCGTCTTCGTCCACGCCAGCGGCTTGAAGAGCCGGCCTTCCTGGGCCTGAAGCGCGAACACAGGAATGAAAGAGACAGTGATGATGAGCAGGGAGACGAACAGCGCCGGCCCGACTTCCTTCGCCGATTCTACGACGAGCGCCCAGTGCGTCCGCGGATTTCCCTCGTGCTCGTTGCGTTCCATGTGCTTGTGCAGGTTCTCAACCATCACGATCGCCGCGTCAATCATCGCGCCGATTGCGATCGCGATCCCACCGAGCGACATGATATTTGCGTCCAGCCCGAGCAATCTCATCGCCAGGATCGCCATCAGAATACCGATCGGCAGCGTCAGGATGGCAACCAGCGCGCTTGAAGCGTGGAGGAGAAAGACGACGGTGACCAACGCCACGATGATCGACTCCTCGACCAATTTTCCGCGCAGTGTCGCGATCGCACGCTCGATGAGTCCGGAGCGATCGTAGCCGTCGACGAACGTCACGCCCTTGGGGAGAGCTGACTGGACCTCCGCCATCTTCGCTTTCACGCGCTCGATCACCGCGAGCGGATTCTCGCCGTAGCGCATCACCACCCAGCCGGTCACGATCTCACCCTTGCCGTTCAGATCCGCAATGCCGCGCCGGATCTCCGGTCCGATCTGCACGTTCGCGACGTCGCCGACGGTAATCGGTGCGCCACCCGCACCACTGCCGACTGAGACTTTCCGGATGTCGTCCAGACTCTCGAAGCGTCCCCGTCCCCGGATCACATACTCCGAGCCACCCATCTCGAGGACTCGTCCGCCCACGTCTTCGTTCGACGCTCGTACCGCGTCGCTCACCTTGGCGAGCGGGACGTTGTATGCGAGCAGCTTTGCCGGGTCGACGTCGATCTGGTACTGCTTCTCGAAGCCGCCGAACGAGGCAATCTCGGCGACGCCCGGCACCGCCGTGAGTGCCGGCCGCACGGTCCAGTCTTGGAGACCTCGAAGCTGCGCGAGATTGAGCGACCCTGTAGTATCGGCGAGGATGTACTGCATTACCCAGCCGACACCAGTCGCGTCAGGGCCGAGCATCGGCATCGCACCCTGCGGCAGTTTGGCGACGACACCGTTCAGGTACTCGAGCACTCGGCTCCTCGCCCAATAAAGGTCCGTCCCGTCCTCGAAGACGATGTAGACCGCGGAGAGACCAAACTGGCTCATGCCGCGCACGAACTTTGTGCGCGGCACTTTGAGCATCTCGGTCGAGAGCGGATACGTGACCTGATCCTCGACAGTCTGCGGAGCCTGGCCCGGCCAGTCCGTCATGACTATGACCTGGACATCAGAGAGATCAGGTATCGCGTCGACCGGCGTCCTGAACATCGCCCACAACCCCGCGAGCGTGACCGCGGCTGTGGCGAGGATCACCAGCATTCTGTGGGACACCGACCACTCGATGATGCGTTTGAGCACGGCCGGTTATCTCCGCGGGGTTGAAGTCGCTGCCGGTTTCATTCCCGGCATGCTCTGCATACCGCGCGTGTCAGCGCCCTTCTCGCTCGTCGCCGGCATCGACATTCCGGGCATGTTCTGCATCTTGCTCACGTCACCACTCGACATCTGGCCAATCATCGCCTTCATCACATCACCGAGGTTTGACTCCGAGTCGAGAAGAAACTGAGCGGAGGTGACAACGTGCTGACCGGACTGCACGCCCGAGAGGATCTCCGTGTAGTCGCCCGCAGTGCGTCCGAGCTCCACGTCCCGCGGCATCAGCTCTCCATTCTGCATCTCCACGAAGACCACGTTCCGCTCGCCCGTGCGCAGTACCGCGGAGCTCGGCACCGTCAGCGCCGAACGACTCGGAGTCGCCAGCCGCACTGTCGCGTACATGCCGGGTTTGAGAACGCCACCGGGATTACCGACCACGACCTTGGCACGTACCGAGCGCGACGCGCTGTCGAGGGTGGGATAGACGTAGGTCACCCTTCCGTCGAAAGCGCGACCCGGCAGCCCTGCGACTTCGATCGCCGCGGCTGATCCTGGCCGCACCGATGCGGCGTCGGTTTCGCGGAGCTGCACGTCGACCCACACGTCGGTCAAATCGGCGATCGTGTAGAGCACCTCGCCTGCCATGATCGATTGTCCCTGCAGAACCTTCTTCTCGACTACCACACCGGAGCTGGGAGAAAAGAGCGTGAGAGTGCGCCGCACCTTTCCCGTACGAAGAATCTCATCGATCTGCCCTTCGGAGATGTCCCAGAATTGGAACCGACGCTTGGCGGCGGTGACGAGGTCGGTGCTGTTGCCTGGAACACCAGGGACCGCGCTGCGGCCGATGTCGCGCTGAAGCTGGCCAGCGAGCAATAACTCCTGCTGCGCCGCCACGAGCTCGGGTGAGTAAATCTCGAGCAAAGGCTGCCCGCGTCGCACTGGCTGGCCCGTATAATTGATATAGAGGTGCTCGACGAAACCGCCGAACTTCGGCGCTACCTGCGTGATCCTTGTTTCGTCGAATGTGACGACGCCGGTCGTCCGCGTCTCCGCTGTGAGGGGGCGGATTTCCGCAGTGCCGAAGGTGACGCCGAACTGCCGGAGCTGTTCGGTGGTGAGCCGCACCGAGCCCGCGTCCGTCACGCTCATGCCGGGCATCCCCGCCATCCCCTGCGTGGTTCGCGTGGATTGCGTGGCGTTCACGGACGACTGCTGTACGCGATGGTTCCTCGCTGTGATGGCGATCGCAGCAATCACGAACAGAGCGGCGACGGCACCGGCGAGAGCGATACTGCGCGACCGCGTCATTACACGATCTCCTTGCCGACGACCCGCTCGAGCTCCGCCAGATTTTTGGCGAAATCACTGAGGACGCGGAAGTATTCGGTTTCGTAGTTGAACACCGTCGCCTGGTCGTCGAGCACGGTCAGGAACTCAACGCGGCCCACCTGATAGCTTGCCGTGGCCGAGCCCAATGAGGCGCGCGCTTGCGGAAGCAGCGCCTTGACATAAAGCGCGAGCTGCGCGCGCGACCGCTCCAGCTCGGAGACGAGCCGCGCGACTTCAGCGCGGATCTCGTTCTGTTTCTGCAAACGTCCGGCCTCGAGACTCGCGAGCTGCGCGCCAGACTCGACGACGACTTGATTCTGTTTGCGACCTTTGAACACAGGAATCGGCACCGAGACGAGCGCCGTTATCATGTCGGGAAGACCGCCCCCGCGCTGGCCGTACTGGAGCGACACGTCAAAATCGGGAAGGACATCCTTTCGCGCGAGCTCGAGCCTGCTTGCCTGCGCCGCGATCATCGCATCCTGCTCGCGGATCTCCGGACTCTCGCGAAGAGCGGTCTCTTGCAGCTCCGCCAGCGGCGGTAGCGGCGAGTCTGCTGCGCGCGCACCGAGCGCGGCCGAGGTGAAGCGGATCTCATTGGCCGCCGCCGGTATCGCCGCACGCGCCACCGACGCCGGGATCTCAGGATGATCGACCGGAGTGTCGCTCGGACGGGCAAGTAGTGCATTGAGACGCGCGAGTGAAGCACGCCGCTGTTCCGTGAGCGTGACGGCGCTCTCTGCCAGCCGTGTCGCCTCGACGTGTGCCTTGAGGACATCCTGCTGACCCGAGGTCCCGACAGCGTAGCGGGTCTCGGTCACACGGACGAATCCAGCCAAAACGTCGCGGTTACGACCCACGATAGAGAGAGCCTGGTCGACGAACGCAAGCTCATAGTAGGCGTCCTTGATATCAGTCACGATTTGGCGCGTCGTCGCGTCGAGTGATGCGCGCGCTGCATCCACTTCGTGCTCGGCCGCGCGCCGCCGGAGCGAGAGCTTCCCAGGGTACGGAATCGTCTGCCCGATCCCGATCATGCGCATCGTCATCGGATCGGGACCGCCAGAACTCATCGACATGGTGGATGCGCTTTGCTTTCCAAGCGGCAGGTTCTGAATGCCGAGCATCAGCATGGGGTCGGGTAGCGTTGCAGCCGGGCTCACTCGGGCACGAGCGGCTTCGACACCACGTCGCGCGGCTGTAACTGACGGGTTCACCGAATCCGCCAACTGCAGGAGTCGCTCGAGCTCGTCGGGGTGGGAAGCCTGGCTGGATCCTGTCCCGCCCGCTTGCAATGCAGCGATGGGGCTGGTCTGCGATGCGTCGCGGGTTTGCGCAAAAACGTACGACGTCGGCACGAGGACGGCGATCGTCAACACAAACCGACAGGCCCGAATGAGTCGGCCAAGGGCATGTGTATTTTTTTGAGACATATCGATTAATGGATTAAGGCCACCACACCGTCGGAGAGATCCGACCGGTGTATACGCGTTGAACTCCACGCATCGCGATCGATGCGCGGAACTACGACAACTGAATTGTGTGGTGGACTACGCCCGAGGAGGCGGGAGCTCGGGGCGCTTTGTTTCTGACGGCGGTGTAAGGAAGGCCGCCGATGCTACGAGAAAGTGCGCAGGCGCAATTTCGGGGACGACTGCATTTTCAGCTGTGATGGCACTGGGAGAGCAGGGCACCATCGACTGACACCCGCTCGGCGCCCAAGGCAACCCGCAAGGCGCCGCAGGAGAAGCGGGCATTTCTTCGATAATTGAACCGACGTTCAAAGCGGACGAGCGTGGACTGGAGGTCCCGGCCATCGCCATGCTGGCCATGTGGCTGGCGCCACTAATACGCTCGCACGCAAATCCGCTGGTAACCGAAATGGAAGTCACCAGTGATACTGCCGCTAGCAGGCCCGTAAGGCGAAAGGAGGCTCGCATAATAGTCTCAATATATAGACTGAACCCGAGGAAAAAAGTCATCCGCGTTGAGTTCGCAATGACGAGCACAAAGCCCTTTCATCGCCCAGGGTTCGGGGTTCTACCGAAACTGGTCGTAAGCGCCGTCGATCATTGGGACGCGGTCGTTGGTACGTTCTTCGAGCCTCTGTAGCGCGAGGTGGCCAGCACGACGATCCCTACCAGCAACATTATCGTCGACAGTAGCTGGCCCATGCTGAACTTCCCGAAGACGATGAAGCCAAGCTGCGCATCGGGCTGGCGAGTGAATTCCAGCAGGAAGCGGAGCAACGCGTAACCGACCAGAAAAGCGCCCGTCAGTAGCCCGTCCCAATACCAGCCACGCGCGCGGGCTCTACGATCCAACAGCCACAGCACGAGAAAAAGAAGAACACCCTCGGCAAACGCTTCGTAGAGTTGCGACGGATGCCTGGGAACGTGGAGGGGATCGGTTGGAAAAATCATCGCCCAAGGTACGTTGCTCGGTCTGCCGTAAAGCTCGCCATTGATGAAGTTACCAATACGGCCAAAGAACAAACCCGGTGCGCCGCAAAAGGCGACGATATCGGTAATGGCGAGAGTGGGTACTCGGTGTCGGTGAGCAAAGAGCGCGATGGCGCACGCCATTCCGACAATTGCGCCGTGAAATGACAGTCCGCCGGTCCAGATGGCAAAAGCTCTCCATGGGTGAGCGCGAAACTCGGGGAAGTCATAAACAAAGACGTAAATGAGTCTTGCGCCGATCAGCATCC
>QHVA01000232.1 GCA_003223425.1 Gemmatimonadota bacterium | reverse complement strand
ATTCTACGTGCCGGGCTCCATTCTAAGCATGCGGGTGGACACGACGGCAGCGCTCGCTCAGGGACTGCGTCCGGTCACCGACTTCTACTTCGACAATGCGCCTGCTTTTCGGCTACTTCCGGCCGCGGAATCGCGCGGTATCAAGAGGATTGTCTGGATCGACGGCGCGGCCCCGCTTCGGAGTGGCTGGGCGTGGGGCCAAAGATATCTGAGCGGGGTAACAGAAGTGCTTCAGGCTCCGGTCGGCAAAGGGATGCTGGTTCTGTACGGACCTGACCCGTATTTCCGCTCGCAGCCGCACGGCACATTCAAGCTCTTGTTCAATGGCCTTCTGTATCGAAACGAACTAGGGGATTAGCTGATGCGCTCACAAATCCTGCTCGTGATGCTCGCTGTGCCCGCGTGCTCGTATTTCCAATCGGCTGCCACCACGGAACCTGCGCCCGCGACAGCGACGAAACCGACGACATCGAGACCTGTATCGTCAGCGGTGCGCGTCACGAGCAGCACCGAACTCATCAAGGCCATGCACGACCGCTACGACGGTAAGTATCTGAAGACGATGAGTTTTCTTCAGAACAACACGAGGTATACGACAACCGGCCAGGAATTAAAGTCCCAATGGTACGAGCACATCGAAATTCCCGGAAAGTTGCGGATTGCTTTCCTTCCGGCTTCTCAGAAAAGTGGACTCGTCCAGGTCGGTGATCGGGTTGCATCGTTCGACAACGGAATTCGTGTCGACTTCCGTCCGTCTGTCAATCCGCTCCTGCTACTGACCGCGGATGTATACGCCGCCCCCCTCGCGACGATCACGCGCGGTCTGGACTCGTTGCACGTGGATCAGGAAATAATCCGCAGCGAGGAGTGGGAAGGACAACCAGTCTACGTGGTCGGCGCCAAGGCAGGTGATACCACATCCAATCAGTTGTGGGTCGACCGTGATCACCTGCGACTCGTCCGCTTCATTCAAGCCCAGAAGACCGGCAAGGGGATTAACGTCAGTGATATCCGCGTGCTGAACTACAAGGAGATCGAGGGATTCGAGGTGCCGACGGAGTTCCTGGTTCTGCGGAACGGGCGGCCCTTTTGGCGCGAGCAATACGCCGACGTTCGCATCAACGAGGATTTTCCTCCGGGCACCTTCGATCAGGCGCGCTGGAACGACATCCCGATTCCAAAATAGCAGCAGTAGAGCAGATCGCCGTAAGTACGAACTCCCACAAGCGAGCAAGAATGAGAACAAGACTACTGCTAACGGCGGCGGCGCTTTTCGCTGTCGATGTTGCTGCGCAAGGGCGCGTCCAGCGCCCAATGACGTTCGAGGATTTTGCGGCCGTACGCAATGTCGGCGATCCGCAAATCTCTCCAGATGGCAAGTGGGTGCTCTACTCCGTTCGAACCACTGATGTCAATGCCAACAAGCGGACGACCGTCACCAGGCTCGCACGAATTGGCATTGCGAGCGAAGGAAATCGCGGCGAGCCATTCGGCCCGGCACCGTTCCAATTCCCGAATGCGAATACTGCCGCCGCCGAAGCGCGCTGGTCACCCGATGGTAAGCGTGTCGCCTACATCACCAACGGACAGCTGTGGATCGCCGACGCGAGCGGAGGAAATGCGCGGCAAATCTCGAATGTCAGCGGTGGCGCTGGCGGCCCGGTGTGGTCACCGACCGGCGATCGCATTGCTTTCGTAACGGGAGTCTATCCCGACTGCGACAGCGACGCGTGCAACATTGAGCGCGCCAAAGCCGCCGACACCGGTAAAGTCAAAGCACACATCGCTGACAATTTGCTCTACCGGCACTGGACAGAATGGACGCCGGCCACACGCTCCCACCTTTTCGTTGTTTCTGCTGACGGAAGTGGACTTCGTGATCTGACCACTGGCGTGAAGTACGACGTTCCGCCGGGACCATTCGGGGGTAGCGAGGCATACGCCTTCTCGCCAGACGGAAAGGAGCTTGCCTACACCGCCAAGGACCAGGGGCGCCAAGACGCGTGGTCGACGGACCTGAACATCTACACGGTTCCTGTTGGCGGAGGCACGCCCGTCGCGATTACCGCCACCAATCGCGGCGCCGATCAGAATCCGGTTTACGCTCCAGATGGCCACACGATCATCTACGCATCGCAGGCGCGCCCTGGCTTCGAGTCGGATCGTCAGCGCCTGATGGCGTACGATCGCTCGAGCCGGACCTCGCGTGAGCTGCTTCCCAGCTGGAACAGAAACGCGGACGCATACGCATTCTCTCCGCGCGGTGATGCGATCTACATCAACAGTGTCGATGCAAGTCGTACAAAGATC
>QHVA01000231.1 GCA_003223425.1 Gemmatimonadota bacterium | reverse complement strand
ATCGCTGCGTAGGTCCAGACAAGCAGCACTCCGAGCACAAAGTCCATGACGATGTAGCTGGTGATGGCGGAACCCGTCATCATCCGATCGGATAGCCCTGGTTTGAACGCGTCTGCCGCGGCCTTCATTTGCGCGGCCAGGATGTAGGTGTTTGTTACGAAATCGATGACGTTGAGGACGACACCAGCCGCGAGACCTCCGAGCAAGACCTTCTTCGTATTGATGGCCATGGGATCCTCGATCCAGGAAGTGGTTATGCGATTCGGGGTGCTAGAAGAGTGTCGAGCATTAAGGGCGCGCCGTCAAGAGGAATGAAGCCTGCTAGTCGTGTATATTGAAATCAGACAGGGGTGCCGCGCGCCATTTGATTGCAGTCTCGCCAGCCGAGGCAGCAGCGCGGCTGAGAAAGTCCCTCAGAACCTGATCCGGTTAGTACCGGCGTAGGGAGTCGACAATGGAAAGGGCAGCACGCACGCAGATGCACCACGCGCGTCGGGGTGAGATCACCGACGCGATGCGCTTCGTCGCCGAGCGCGAAGAGCTGTCACCGGATTCGGTGCGCGACGAGATCGCGATCGGACGACTGATCATTCCCGCGAACATTTACCATCTCGCGGGCGCGCTCGAGCCAATGGCGATCGGTAAAGTTGCGCGCGTCAAGATCAACGCCAACATCGGAAACTCGCAGGTCTCGTCCGACGTGAATGGCGAGATCGAAAAGCTTCAGATCGCAATCAAATACGGTGCTGATACCGTGATGGACTTGTCCACCGGCGGCAACATCGACGGAATCCGTCGCGCCATCATCGCCGCTTCGCCAGTTCCAATCGGTACCGTTCCGATTTACCAGGCGGTGCAGGGTGGACCCGATGGCAAGTGGGACAAACAGCTCGAGGAGCTCACTGCCGACGACCTGCTCGACATGATCGAGCACCAGGCGAAACAGGGCGTCGATTACATGACGCTTCACGCCGGTATTTTGTTCGAGCATCTGCCGCTCGTGCACGGACGTATTACTGGAATCGTGAGCCGCGGCGGATCACTGCACGCGGTGTGGATGATGGCGCATCGCAAGCAGAATCCTCTCTATGAGCGATTCGACGACGTGCTCGACATCCTGCGCTACTACGACGTCACCGTCTCACTCGGCGACAGCCTGCGTCCCGGGTGCATCGCCGATGCGAGCGATCGTGCTCAGTTCGCCGAGCTCGACACCTTGGGAGAGCTGACACGTCGGGCCTGGGAGCGCGACGTGCAGGTGATGGTAGAAGGACCGGGTCATATACCGATGGACCAGATAGAGATGAACGTCCGCAGAATGAAGGAAGTCTGTAATGAAGCACCATTCTATACTCTTGGTCCGCTCGTCACCGACATCTCCCCCGGCTACGACCACATCTCGAGCGCGATCGGCGCGGCGATGATCGGCTGGTATGGATCCGACATGCTGTGCTACGTCACGCCGAAAGAGCATCTCGGATTGCCAGACGCCGAAGATGTGAGAGAGGGAGTGATCGCCTACAAGATCGCCGCGCATGCCGCTGATGTCGCGCGTGGTAGAAAGGGTGCGCGTAATCGCGACGATGCGCTCTCGCGCGCGAGGTACGCCTTCGACTGGAAAGAACAGTTCCGACTGAGCCTCGATCCGGAACGCGCACAGGAGTATCACGACGAGACTTTGCCGGCTGAATACTTCAAGAGCGCCGAGTTTTGCGGGATGTGCGGGCCCAAATTCTGCTCGATGCACCACTCGCGAACAATCGAGGAAGGAATCGCGCAGCTGGCGCGCGAGGTCGAGGAACGAGAACGTCACGCGCAGGAGCTACCCGAAGGGAGGGGCCGTATGGAGCGGAGCCAACACCCAGCAGGTGTTTCAGCGAGCTGAACTCGAGCGGTTTTGCGAGCACTGCAACAGAGTCGCTCGCAGTGCTCGCGTGGCCGCGACGCTGTTTTGTCTGGTGATAGGCGCGACCGCTTGCGTCAACTTTCGCGCGCCAACCGAAGCGACGGCGAAGAGAATGCCGCCTGTCGTGGTCACGCGGCCGGACGGAGACGTCGGATCGGTGAGACCGGACATGCGTCCGATGCTTCCATCAGACTCGGCGTACTTTCGCGCGCATCCGCTGATGGTTCCGGTCGAGGGAGTCCAACCGTCTGAGCTGACCGACACTTATCACGCCGCCCGGAGTGGTGGACGGATTCACATGGCAACGGACATAATGGCGATGCGGGGGACTCCGGTGCTGGCGGCAGCCAATGGTCGCATAATCAAGCTGGCGAACAGCGGAGCAGGTGGTATCGGAATTTATATCGCTGACGCCAGCGGGCGTTACGTGCACTACTACGCCCATCTCATGGGCTACGCCCCGAACGTGGTGGAAGGATTGCAGGTACAGGAGGGCGATGTAATTGGGTTTGTGGGCTCGACTGGCAACGCGTCGCCCGACGCGCCGCATTTGCATTTTCAGGTAACGCGGAGTGACGCCAACTACTGGAACGGCACCCCGATCGATGTGCGTGGGTTCATCACCAAGCCGGGAAGGATGAGAAATTGAAGGGCCGGGATCGCGCGGAGCTTCGCGCCGAAGCACATCGTCTCGATCCGATGGTGCACATTGGACAGCACGGGATGACGCCGTCGCTAATCAGCTCGCTCGACGACGCGCTGCGCACGCGCGAGCTGGTGAAAGTAAAGCTGCGCACGTACGACAATGCAAAGCCGAAGGATATCGCTAATTCCCTGGCGCTGGCGACGAATTCCGCGGTCGTGCAAGTAATCGGACGAACGGCTACGCTCTTTCGGGAGAATCCGGATCTCGAAAGAAAGCGCGGCGACCCTCCGCCGTGGCGGCGGTAGGCTCGAAATTGAATCATCAACGGAATAGCTGACAGGACGCGTGGTTGCTATTCAATCCCGGGGGTCTATTTTTCGCAAAGGAACCGCATTCGGCACCGGCCTTCACGCTGGCGGCGCCGCTGCATTATCGGGAATGACATGCCTTACGTCATAACGGAAGCCTGCAAGAATACGAAGGATCGAGCTTGCGTCGACGTTTGTCCGGTTGATTGCATCTACGAAGGTCCGGATCAACTCTACATCCATCCCGACGAGTGCATTGACTGCGGTGCGTGCGAGCCTGAATGCCCCGTGACCGCGATCTTTCCGGAGGAAGACGTGCCCGCAAATCTCAAGGAGTACGTCCAGATCAACCGCGAAGTATTCAAGAGTCCCAACCCTCCCGGGCGGCCGAACCGGTAGCTATCCCCGTTGCCAAGCGACTGGCGGTATCCGGTGCTCGGCCATCAATATCTGATCTCATGAGTCCTACCATCATTCCCGGCAAGAACGGAATGCCGACCGTGCTACTCTCGCACCCGTCGGGCAGTTCGGCGGACGTGTACCTCAATGGCGCGCACGTGACGTCCTGGATTCCTGCCGATGGAAGGGAAGTGCTGTTCATGGGGAAGACGGCGGCCTTCGCTCCGGGAGATCCGATTCGGGGAGGAATTCCGGTGGTATGGCCTCAGTTCGCCAATCTCGGAGGATTGCCGCAGCACGGCTTCGCCAGAAAGACCGAGTGGCAGATCGCCGAAACCACTGACTCGTCGGACGATCCGTCGTCCGTGAAGTTGTTGCTCGCCGACGATCATCGTACGCGCGAGCTGTG
Organism: Gemmatimonadota bacterium; assembly: GCA_003223425.1. Taxonomy (GTDB): domain Bacteria; phylum Gemmatimonadota; class Gemmatimonadetes; order Gemmatimonadales; family Gemmatimonadaceae; genus UBA4720. The sequence goes on along the minus strand of QHVA01000231.1, from coordinate 755 downwards.
GCCATATCATTTCCGCACCGAACTCACGGTCACGATCGACGAGAAATCGCTGCAGGTGAAGCTCGATGCGTTCAACACCGGCGACGAGCTTTTCAGCTTTACTGCGGCCCTTCACACTTACCTTGCCGTCGCTGACATCCGTGAGACGGCGATCCGCGGCTTCACGGGAAAGTGGTACCTCGACAAGACTCAGGGCGGCAACGAGACGAAGGACGAAGCGAAGAAGCTCGTCATCTCTGATGAAACTGACCGAGTATACCTGAAGGCACCGAAGAAGGTCGAAGTCGAGGATCGCGGCAACAATCGGCGCATCGAGATCCGCGCCGCCGGTTTCAAGGATGCAGTCGTCTGGAATCCGTGGGCCGAAAAGGTTACCGGATTCATCGGGCTAGACACCGAAGATTACATGAGAATGGTCTGCGTCGAAGCGGCGCAGATCGGATCACCCGTGGAGCTAAAGCCCGGCGTGTCGTGGAACGGCTCTCAAACTTTGGCGATCGTGTAAGTGCCACCATTCTTCCGCCAGTCGACGTTCAAGTGGCAGTGCGACAAGTGCGGAGTGTTCTTCAGAGCCGGAAAGGGCGGAGTGTGCGCCTCATGCAAGCGGGCGCTGTGCGATGAGCACATGCACGGGTCGTTTTTCGAAAAGATGAAGGCACGGTTCTCTGGTGAGCGACCGGTTTGTGTAGACTGTCGCGCCAAAGGCAACTGAACGGGGGCGAGGTGTCAGTAGTGTAGTCGCCAGTTGCCAGTTC
>QHVA01000095.1 GCA_003223425.1 Gemmatimonadota bacterium | reverse complement strand
TTCGGCTATTTGCTGGCGGGCTTGATCGTTGGCCCCTACCTCCCGGTTCCGCTCGTCGCCGATCCCCAGACGGTGCGCGCTCTCTCCGAGCTGGGAGTCATCCTGCTGATGTTCTCTCTAGGGCTCGAGTTCAGCATCCGGAAGCTGGTGCAAGTGAGTCAGAAGGCGGGTGCGGTAGCGCTATTCGAGTCCAGCGTCATGGTTTCCGTGGGGTACCTGGTTGGACAAATGCTCGGCTTCACGCGGATGGAGAGCATTTTCGCGGGTGCGATAACGGGAATTTCCAGCACGACGATCATCGTCAAAGCGTTCCAGGAGCAGAACGTCAAGGGACGTGTAACGGAGCTTGTATTCGGAATTCTCATCATTGAAGATCTGATCGCGATTTTCCTGCTGACCATCCTGACGACGATTGCCCGGTCTGGAACAGTGTCGCCGGGCGACCTCGCGATTACAGCAGTACGACTGGCGATGTTCCTGGCAGGGCTGATCGGATTTGGAATACTTACAGTTCCGCGCGCGATTCGCGCGGTGCAGAGACTCGGGAAACCGGAGACAACGCTGGTCGCAAGTATCGGCATCTGCTTCGCCGCGGCGCTTCTTGCGCTGTCGTTCGGATACTCGGTTGCACTGGGTGCTTTCATCGCGGGATCACTGGTCGCCGAATCGGGGCACGAGGTCGAGATCGAGAATCTGGTGCGACCAGTGCGCGACATGTTCGCCGCCATATTCTTCGTTTCGGTCGGGATGATGATAGATCCGACGGCGCTGACGGAGCACTGGACGGCGGTTCTCGCGCTGACGCTCGCGGTGATCATCGGAAAAGTACTAGCTGTAACGGTCGGTGCTTTTCTCGCGGGTCACGGCCGTCGAACGGCGATGAAAGCGGGAATGAGTCTCGCCCAGATCGGCGAGTTCTCATTCATCATCGCCAGCGTCGGCGTCGCATCTGGTGTTATCGGTGCCTGGATGTACCCGGTGGCGATCGCGGTATCCGCAATCACCATTCTGACGACACCGCTGTTAATCAAGCTCTCAAACCGCGCGGCGGCGTCGATCGATCACTGGCTGCCGGAGCCGATCCAGACAGTTACCGCGCTCTACGGCTCCTGGATCGAACGCGTGCGCAGCACTCCACGCCCGGCAACGGAAAAATCCAGGACGAATCGCATCATCAGGATAATCCTGCTCGACGCAGCGCTCATCACCGCGGTCGTGATCGGTGTGGATGTGGAAATAGATCGTCTCAGCGAGCTCGTCGGCGACATGACAAGGATGCCGCCCGAACGGGTGCGATTCATGTTGGTGTTGATCGCTGGCCTGATCGCAGTGCCGCTGATATTTGGTCTGATCACCAGTGCCAGAGCATTGGGAACGAGTCTCGCGCGCAGGGCGTTCGCGGATCCGCAAAGAGGGAAAGTGGATCTGGCCGATGCGCCGCGGCGCGCGCTGGTGATTCTGGTGCAGCTCGCCGTGGTACTCGCCGTGGGAATTCCAGTCGTCGCCATCACGCAACCCTTTCTGCCACCACATCAGGGCGCCTTCGTATTGACGCTACTCACGGTGGTGCTTCTCGTCGCGCTTTGGAGAAATGCCGCCAATCTTCAGGGCCATGCCAGGGCCGGAGCGCAAATAATCGCGTCGGCGCTGGCACATCAGATGGCGTCTACTGATGGTGTGGCGAACGAGACGAAGATTCTCGAGGATGTGAACGCGGTTCTGCCGGGTTTGGGTGAGCCCGTCGCGATACGCGTTGTTCCTCAGAGCATTGCGGTCGGCAGAAGCCTGGCACAGCTCAATCTCCGCGGTGCCACGGGTGCCACGGTGCTGGCGATCAAGAGAGGTGACAAGCAGATTCCCACGCCGCTCGGCCGCGAGGTGATTGAGGCCGGAGATATTGTCGCTGTTGCCGGAGCTCACGACTCGCTGGCGGTCGCGCGCGCTCTCTTCGCTCCGGATTTGGCGCGAATCAGAGACGACGCTGAGGGCGCCGAGGTCCAGGCCGAGCTCGAGGCGCTCAACGACGCGCTGCTCGTGGAGCAGAAGCAAGGTTCGCGCAGTTTTCTGCCATAGACGTCGGGCCGCTGAGAGTCCATCACGCAGGGTCGGCAGAGGACACCCTCGCCCGACTGACCAGCGCGAATCCTAGGAATGCAGCAGCGAAACAAGAACGCCGCGCCAGAGTAGAGGCGCGGCGTTCTTGCCGGGTGGGCTATTCGCCCGCTGCGCGGCGTCGCTTCGCGCGACGCGGCGACGCGGGTTTCTTGCGACTTATCGGCACAACGCCGACTTCCGCAGCTGGCTCGAGTTCGGCCGGAGCCGCGGGTACTGCGCGCGGCTGCTTGTAAACGAACCGCTTGCCCTCGTAATTCCGGAAGATCACTTCGTCGTCGGTGATCTGCTCGAGGTACTCGGGGAGGAGCGGCACTTTTCCCCCTCCGCCGGGAGAATCGATCACGAATTGCGGAACCGCGAGCCCCGACGTCCAGCCGCGCAGCGCCTGCATGATCTCCAGCCCCTTCTGCACTGTCGTCCGGAAATGTTCGCCGCCCGCCACCTGGTCCGCCATAAAGAGGTAGTACGGCCGGACGCGAGCCTTCAGCAGCTCGTGCATCAGCTTCATCATCACCTTCGGATCGTCATTGACGCCTTTGAGCAGCACCGTCTGACAGCCAAGCGACACTCCGGCGCGCGACAAGCGATCGAGTGACGCGACCGCTGCCGGCGTCAGCTCACTCGGGTGATTGAAGTGGGTGTTCATGAATATCGGATGATATTTCTGCACCATCTCGCAGAACTCCGGCGTGATCCTTTCCGGCAGATGCGAGGTAATTCGGCTTCCGATGCGGATGATCTCGATGTGCGGAATAGCGCGAAGCTGCTGGAAGAGATACTCCAGTCGTCGATCGCTCAACATCATCGGGTCCCCGCCGCTCATGATTACGTCGCGGATCTCGGTGTGCTCGCGCAGATACTGAAAAGCCGACTCGTACTGATTGAGCGGAATCTTCTCCGGATCGCCGACCTTGCGACGCCGTGTGCAGAACCGGCAATACGTGGCGCAGACCGGACTCACGAGAAACAGCGCGCGGTCCGGATACCTATGTGTGATGTTCGGCACCGGCGAGTCACCGTCCTCATCGAGTGAGTCGATGACGCCGTCGACCACCTCGAGCTCCTCGACAGACGGGATGTATTGATTCCACATCGGATCGCCTACTTCCTTGATCTGCTCGAGGGCAGCAGGAGTGATTCGCATCTGGAAATTGTCGAACGCCGGCTTCAGCGCTTCGACGTCAATGACGTCGTGGCCGAATTTGTCCGCCAGCTTCTCGAGGGTCGCGATGCTGCCATCCTTGATGATTTGCTGCCAATCGCTCATGCGTGCACCACTCCGGCCCCGTGAGGGGCGTTGTAGATGATTGGACCTTCCATCAACCCAGCCCGGACAACCGCAACGTCTTCACAAACCGCTCCGTGTAGTTCGATCCGCGCTTGGCGAGCGCGTGATCGCAGATCTTTCGAATCAGGTCGCAGTAACTCAGTGTCGCGACTCCCGCCATGCGGGCGAGGCCCGCGGCTGGCGAGATGTCGGGATTCACGTTCACCTCGAGCAGCCATGGGCGTCCCGACTGGTCGATGCGGAAGTCGCAACGACCGTATCCCTCGCCGCCCACCACATTCCATGCGGTGCGGGCAATGCCGATGATCTCGCTGGCAAGATCCTCCGAAAGATCGGCGGGGCAGTTTGGCTTGGCGCCGAGATCCTCGTCGCTCCCCGTTTCCCATTTGGAGCGATACGAGACGATGTGCCACATTCCCTGCGGCATCTCACCGAAGTCGATCTCCGCGATCGGCAGTGTCTCGTCGCCGAGGATGCCGACATTGACCTCACGGCCATCGATGAAGCGCTGAATCAGCACCTCGTCCCAACCCTCGAACATTGCTTCGACTCTCGTCGAGAGTGCGCGCATGCTTCGGACGACCGATCTTTGCTCGATTCCGACCGAAGCATCTTCGGCGACCGGCTTGCAGATCGCCGGAAAACCCACGCTTGTGATCTCGTCGCCGCGGCGGACGTGGCTCCAACGCGGGACCGGCAGTCCGGCGCGATCGAGCACTCCGTTCACGACGTTCTTTCGGAGGGTGAGCCCGGTCGTCCAGCTCGAGCTGCCGGTGAATGGAACGCCAATGAGCTCCAGCACGGAGATCACCATCGCTTCGTAGACAGCTTCGCCGTCGATTCCCTCGCAGAGATTGAAGACGAGGTCGAACTTTCCCTTGCGGACGCGCTCGACCCAGCGGCCGTCGTTGCTGACGGGAACGCGAACGACCTCCGTCGCCAACTCCAGTAGTGCGCTCTCCACTGCTTCGATGGAGTCGAGCAGCTGAACTTCTGGAGCTTTTCCGAGCGCCGAGAGACCGTCGAACAACAAGGCAATTTTCATCGGGCGGGCCTCCTCCTCCCTCTGCTGTCGGTCACGTCAATCCGCTGGCGAGCGCTGGCTCGTTGGCAGCGGCGCGTGTCCGTGCGCGGGTGTGATCGAGAATCACGCCCTGGCGCGCGGCACCGAACTTCAAACAACTCTGAATGAGCTCTTCATAGCCGATTCCCGCCGCTCGCGCGGCTTTCGGCATGCACGAATTGTCCGCTGGATCGGGAAGAATTCCCGGTAACGGATTCACTTCGAGTACGTTTGGCGTTCCGGCGGCATCGAGACGAACATCGATTCTCGCCCAGTCTCTGCAGCCAAGCACGCGGAAAGCGTCGAGCGTAACTCGCTCAATGGACGCCCGAAGCTCGCTCGTGATACGCGCCGGACACTGGAAAATATCGAGCGGATTCTCAGGACGATCCCACACGAACTTCGCGTCGAAGCCGTAGATGGGGAGCGCTCCTGTTGGCAGCGCCTCGAAAATCATTCCGACGATTGGAAGCACCGTGGCTTCGTCACCATTGCCAAGCACGGCGCAGGTGAACTCCTCGCCGGGCAGGTACTCCTCGACTAGTCCAGGCTGCCTGTAATGCTCGAGGAGAAGTTTCGCCTGCGCGAGAAGCTGGGACCGATCCCAACACAAATTCCTGTCGGTAATCCCCTTCGATGATCCTTCGTGTAGAGGCTTGACGAAAAGAGGAAGCTTCAGGTCCGCAGTCCGCGACTCGATCTCATTGAGCTCCGCAACGACCGCGAACCGCGGAGTTGGAATTCCATGGAAGGCCAGCGTCTCCTTCGCTCTCGCTTTATCGAGGCAGAGAGTAAGAGTGAAAGGATCGCTGCCGGTGTAAGGGATTCCGTAGAATTCACAAATCGCCGGGACGTGCGCCTCGCGATTCACTCCGCGAAATCCTTCGGCGATGTTGAAGACGATGTCGGGTCTCGCCTGACGCAGTCGCTCCGGAAACTCCTCGTTCGCTTCGAGGCGGACGACTTTTCCAAGAGGAGAAAGGGCGGACACCACCGCCGCGATCGTGGCGGGCGCGTCCCATTCAGCGAATTCGTCGCGGGCAATTAGGGCCGCGATCGTGAGGTCAACGATTTTACTGGGAGGTTCTTCATCGGGACGCGCAAGCTCCCCGTCTTCCTGACGGCCGCCCTCCGGGAGAGGGCTGGCGAGCTCTGTCGGCTCGGGCTTTTGGTTGTAGGCGAGACCGATCAGGGTCATCGACACCTACAGAAAATTGTTTGATCGATTCATCGGACGAGTATATAAACCTCGACGATGCTGCGCAATAATTATTCCGAAGTCCTGAAAAAGTTTTCTGGCGGAAAAAATTTCAGAGAGGTTAAAAATTTCAGGATGATCGGAGCGAAGGAAAGCACAGAGCGGGTGTGAAGCCCGGACTTCCCCCTTCCAGTTTTTCTTCAGACCTTGTGGTAGACTATTCTCGCCGCCTCTCTCCGATCATCCGCCTGGTAGATCTCGAAGTCCGAGAAAAACGCGGGACTCTCCTTCTGAAGCAGCTTGAGCATCGCCACCGCGCAGCGGCGGATCTCGAGCTCCGCTCCCTCGCTCGATCGTAGCTCCAGCATCGTTCTCCAGGCTCGCGCGTTGGCCGTCACCACGATCTTCGTCTCGGTGGAGTTGGGAAGAACTCCCCTCGCCGCCTCTCTCGCCATTTTCCGACGGTGGACCTTGTCAGCCACCCAGCCATAGCGCTCCATCAAGTGCTCGACGAGTCGGACGTAGCTTTTCTGAGCCTCTTCAATCTGCTCCCGCCACTCCTGCTCGAGAGCCTCGTCTCCAACGATCGCCGGTGGAATGACGAAGTTGGCCTCCGACTCATCGACATAGCGCTGACTGAGTTGGCTATACGCGAAGCCGGCGCGATGCCGAACCAGCTCGTGGGTGAGTGAGCGGCTCACGCCCTCGAGCAGAAGAGAATAGTTCGCGTGCTCGAGAACGCTGCCGTGTCCTTGCTTCTTGATGTTCTCGAGATACTCGCGCGTCACGCGGTTGGCCGGGTTCTTCTGGCTCATGTAGCAGAGACGTCCGGCAAACTCGGCGAGCCTCTCGCCATCGGTGCTCTCACCGAGCCAACGGACCCTGAGATGATCCGGCTCCAGAAAGACCGGACGCGCGAGGAGGATTACTACAGGCTCTCTATAGATCAAAGACTTTTCGAGTGAGGGAAACTGCGACTGAAGACTACCGGCCAGGGGCTATCGGCGAGGCGGCTTGGGGCTGCGGGCTTTTCTACTTCGCATCTAGCTGCGAGCGGCAGAAAGCTAAGAGGGTCCGCCGATCAGCGACAGGCGGAAGCGATCGTATGCTCGTGCTCGCACCACGTCGTCGAGCGCCGCTCTCGCTTTTTCAGGTAGTGGCGGAAGCGCAGGGTCATACTTGATATCACCGATCGCCTTCTGATCCTTAAGCGGAACCTTCACTCCAGGGTTGAAGATGTTCGCCGGATCGAACGCTTTCTTGACCAGACCGAAGGTCCGGATTGCCTCCTTGTGCCAGACACGGTTGAGCAGAGGTGTTCTGATTCTTCCGTCACCGTGCTCGCCGGCGAGAGTGCCCCCGAGACGGGCCGTGAGCGCGACGACATCCTCGAGCAGACGCGAGACCTTGTCACGCCAATCGGGCTGACTGACATCAATCAGCGGATTCACGTGCACGTGAGCATCGCCGGCGTGGCCGAACATCACTCCGCTCACCTCGCGGTCCGCCAGCGCTTTCCTCACTCCCTGGACGTAGTCTGGAAGCTTGGGCAACGGAACGGCGCCATCCTCGATGAACTGCATCGATGTCGCATGCTCGAGCGCTGAGAGGATCGGACTCGCCGCGTGTCGCAGCTCCCAGAGATCGCGCTCAGACTCCGGCGTCAACGCAACGTCGACCTCCTTTGCTCCGGAATCGGTGAACGCCGTCGCAAGGTTCTGCGCCGCGGCCGCAGCGGCGTCGCCAGTGTCGGCCTCCACTTCTGCCAAAAGAATTGCCGCGGCTCCCTCGATCCTCTCGCGGAAGCTCTCGTCACCGCTTCGACTCTTGGCCGCATACGCGAGAAAAGTTCTGTCGAGCAGCTCGCAGGCGCTCGCTCCCACCTCGACTGCTTTGGTCGCAGCCGCAGTCGCCTCCTCGAGTGAGGGAAACGATCCAAGAACACTGCTCGTGGCGCCGGGAAGAGGAGACAGCGTCAGTTGAATGCCGACGATGATCGCCAGCGTTCCCTCGCTTCCGACCAGCATATCAACCAGATCCGCCTTCGTGGCATAGTCGTGGATCGCGTACCCCGATGATTCCTTGCGGACTCCAAGATGGAGTATTGGCCGTCTCTTGTCGCTCGCAACGATCTCCCCGTGCACGTCGCGCATGAACCGACCAATTGCATCGATGCGCTTCGGTGGCGGCTCACCACGCGTGATCACGGCGCGATCGCCATCGCTGAAAACGCAGTCGATCGCGTTTACCCATGCGCGCGTGGCGCCGTAGCGAAGGGAGTGGGCGCCCGCGGCGTTGGTCGCCACCATTCCGCCGAGCGTACAAAAATCCCCGCTGGAGGGATCGACGGGAAAGCGCAACCCCTTTCTTCTCGCAGCAACATCGAGCGTCGACCACAGAACGCCCGGCTCCGCCCATACGGCGCGGTCCCTCTCGTCGATCCTGCCGAGATGATTGATGCGAGAGAGATCGACTACGACTCCAGTGCCAATCGCAGCGCCAGACATGCTGCTCCCCGATCCGCGTGGAATGAGACTCGTCCTCGTCTCGCCCGCCCATTTAACCAGGACAACCACGTCCTCTGCATCAACCGGGACAGCGACGGCCGCTGGAATCGCCCGACCGATTCCTGCCGCCTCGGAATAAACCGCGCGAGCGAGCGCGTCTTCGCGAAAATATCCGCGGAAGTTTGGCAGGCTCATGACCCGGAGGTGGCGGGGAGACTAAGAATCATCGCCGGAGAAGCTCGATCTCATAATCCGAGGCTGCTCACTCGCGGTGGAGTAGAGGAGTAGTCATAGAACCCTTTCCCCGACTTCTTGCCGAGCATTCCCGCCAACACCATTCGCTTGAGCAAGGGTGGAGGAGCATACCGTGGTTCCCTATACTCGGCGAACATGATCTCCGAGATCTTATAAACGGTATCGAGGCCGACAAAGTCGAGCAGAGTAAAAGGTCCCATGGGGTGGCCGGCACCCAGCTGTATTCCTTTGTCGATGTCTTCGACCGACGCGACGTTCGATTCCAGCGCGTTGATTGCGTCGAGCATATACGGGATGAGCAGCAGATTCACGACGAAGCCAGAGCTGTCCTTCGCGCGAATCGGCTCCTTGCCCAATGCTCGCACGAAGTCGAGGGCAGACCGCTCTGTGTCCTCGCTGGTGGTAATCGTGCGAACGACTTCCACCAGCTTCATCAACGGCACCGGGTTGAAGAAATGGAGCCCGAGCATCCGGTCCGAACGCCCGCTCGCTGCGGCCATCGCGATAATCGTGAGGCTCGAGGTATTCGAAGCAAAGATTGCATCTGGCCGCGCGATCTGATTTAACTCCGACCAGAGGCGGTTCTTGACGTCGAGATCTTCGACGACTGCCTCGATGAACAGGTTGGAGTCCGCCAGCTCCTTGAGGTCGGTGACGAATCGCAGGTTACGTAAAGTGGTGTCGCGCTCGGCTTCCGTTACCTTGCCGCGCTCCATTCCCTTTGCAAGAGTCTTCTCGATCGACTGTCTGGATTTCGCACAAAGCGGTTCCGAAATTTCGCGCACGGTAGTGGGGAATCCGGCCGCGGCAGAGACCTGGGCGATTCCGCTTCCCATCAAGCCACCGCCAATGACGGCGACTTTTTTGATCTTTTCCATCGGCGGCTGAACCCCTCGAGCGATTTCGCAATAATCTATCGACCCGGCAACCTCGCTCGCGAAGATATCGCTCCGAGCAATCCGCCGGATCTGTCGAATTCTCCGTGCTCCAGCCGGTCGAGGATCTGTTCCAACGCAAGTTGAACGCTGGAAAGCACTCCTCGATGCGTCCGGGCAACCTTGTATGCAGCGAATGTGCTCCCCGCGAAGGGTAGCACCGCCGAGCCGGCGGCGATGAACAATGGAATGTGTGCGACC
>QHVA01000094.1 GCA_003223425.1 Gemmatimonadota bacterium | reverse complement strand
TCCAGGAACGGCATCTCTTGTCCTGGAGCTTCACTCATCCTGCTCGCCCCCCCCGTTGTCCCGCTTCCCGCTTCCCGCTTCCCGCTTACTTAATCGACTGCAAGCGCTCGTCCGCGAGGGCGGCCTCGTCAGAGCGCGGGAACCTTTTGATGATTTCCTGGAATAGGCGCTTGGCCTCGGCGGTTTTCTTCGCCGACTGCAGCTGTAACGCGCGCTTGTACATCGCCGTCGGCACGCGCGGCGACTTTGGGTATTTGGTGATCAACTTTGCGTATTGCGCATCGGCAGCATCGAAATTCCGTTCAGCGGCGTAAGCCTGCGCCGTGTAGAACACCGCCTCGGGAACGAGGTCCGAATTCGGATACTTGGCGATCAGCTCACTGAACGCAGCACGTGCGGCGACATTACCACCCTTGAGCAGCTGGTCGCGTCCGGCCTGAAGGAGCTGACCAGGACCCGGGCCGCTTGCCGACACGTCCGCACTCGAGATAGCGGTGTCACCACCTGCCGCAGCGGCGGCCTGCCTTTTCTCCTCTAGTGCTGCGCGCATGTCCCGTAGCCGCTGCTCGCTCTGACCGCTCAGATCCTGGAGCTGCGAGATGTCTTCCTTCATCGCCGCCAGATCCGACTCGGTCGCCGTGCGAAGCGCGTTCACTCTCCTGCTCAGCGCGCTGATCGAGTCGTTGAGCGTTCTGACCGAGCGAGTCACCTCGATGAGATAAGCGCGCTGAACCGAGTCGGCGGCGTTCGAGTTGGCGCGGGTACCGACGATATCCTGCTGCAGCCTGTCGAAGTCCGACTTCGTCGCAAAGAAGCAAGCGCCGAGGCTGAGCGGTAACAGGCAAATTATGAATGAACGTGTTGCTCTCATTGCGAATATGTCCCTACTTCCGGATTGGCGAGAATCGGCGACCACGCCGCCAATCTCGCTCCCCTGCTGTGCGTGAGCTGCCGCGAGCGACCGGATTCGGTGTCGAGAATCCATAGCTGCTTGTTGCCGCCTCGCGACGAAGTGAAGACGATGTGCCGCCCGTCCGGAGCCCAGGACGGATCCTCGTTCTCACCCTCGCTCGTGAGCTGTTTCGGAGCACGATCACGCAAATCGATCATCCAGATCTGGAAAAGTCCATCCTGCTGCTCGTAGGCGATCGCGCGACCGTCAGGTGACCAGTCCGGGCTCGCCCGATAACTGCGCACGCCGGGAGTGTAAGGAGTGAGCAGCTGAACGTTCGAGCCGTCCGCATCCATAATATAAACCTGCGGCGAGCCCGATTTCCCCGAGATGAACGCTATCTGCCGGCCATCTGGACTGTACGAAGGTGATGTGTTGTCCGAACCTCTGCCGATGGTGATTTTCTTCGGCGATCCCGAATCCAGTGCGGCGAGAACGAGATCCGTGCCGTAACCTGTTCCCTGCGCATACAGGATCGCGTTTCCTCCGGGCTGATAGACCGGAGTGATGTTGAGCCCGGCCCGGATCTGACTCACGCGGCGAGTGTGACCAGTACGCACATCCAGTTCCTCCACCTGCGTCCCGGTGTTGCCGAGCACTGTGTACACGACGGACTCGCCCGTAGGCGACCATGCGGGCGAGAGCGCTCCACGCCCGGTTGTGATTGCGCGCGTCTCAGCCCCGTCGCTGTCGACGATCTTCAACTCACTGTTGGCGATGTACGCGATGCGGGTTTGAGCGATACCGCGCTTGCCAAACACCCACTGCTCGATCTGGTCGGAGACGCCGTGTATAGCGAAACGCCAGTCGCGGTCGCGCTTGTCGAAGAGAAAGTGATCGGATTGTAGAAGCTGTCCCCTCGCGACGTCGTATGCCGCGACGTGCATTCCCTGCGAGGTCGGCGTCATTCGAACGAGCAGTACAGCGCCAAATTTCGCGACGAGCTCGAAGTTGATTTTCTCGCCTGGTGCCGGGACCAGCCCGCGCAAGGTCTCCGCATCGAGCGCGATCACGTTCATGCGATCGCTGTAGTCCAGATCGCGCTGGACGATCACGCGCAGAGAATCGTCGTCATCGTCGCGCACGGGAAGCACGATCACGCCAGGCTTCGTTCCGGCAGCGTAGTTGAGACCGAGTCGTACGCCAGGTACGGTCGTCGTGTCCTGCGCGCCTGCAATGGACGCAGTTGCAAACGCACACGTGATGACAGCGAAAGAAAGGCACCACGCTCGCGTTTTCATTTCAGGAACTCGGGATCGAAGCTGAAAACGACGGGCAGTACGTCATCCGGAAATCCAGCCGGTAACGGACCGAACGCGAGCGCGCTCGAGGCCGCATCGACAGCGCCCTGCGCTTCGAGATCGAACGAAAAGTTTCCGGACCGTCTGATGAATGTAATGTCTGAGACTGAGCCATCGCGGTGAATCAGAAACCTTACTTCAGCCTTGAGCCGAGCAGGAGGATTTCGTGGATTGAATCTGATTGCAATCTGACGAACGATGTTGTTGAGATACCCTGGAAAGGGGAACTCGATCCCCTCGCTGCGCACCGTGGCAACGTCAGTTCCCTTCCCGCCGGTCGGTCCACCCCCCGCTTTCGGAGCCTCGGTCTTCGGCTGCGGCGTGACTTTGGCTTCGGTCGGAGCGCTCGCCTTGGGCAACGGCGCAACTTTCCCCTTCGTCGGCGTCGCGCGCGTCGGTGTCTTTGGCGCGGGCTTGGCGCTCGGAAGCGGCATTTCCTTGAGCGTTGACTGTGCGGCGGTTGGCTGCGTAACAGGTGTTCTGGCTTTGGACTCCTCGGTCTTCACCTCACCGATGGCCCTCTCGCCCGGGGGAGCCGCTACTATTTCAACCCGATACATCGGTGGCAGCGCGACCGGTTTCCGTTCGCTCAAGGTGCTGAAAAGGAGCGTTGCGACGACCGCGTGAAGTATCGCCGAGAGCGTGAGAGGCGCAGCAAGTCGGGTTCTATCATCTCGACTGGGCATCATTTCGCCTCGAGTGGCTCTGCCACCAACCCGATGTCGCCGACGCCACTTGCCCGCATTATCGCCAGCACTTTCACCACCGAGCCATAGGGAACCCGATCATCGGCTCGCAGGTAAACCCCGCCGCTTCCTCGTCGCTGGGCGAGCGCCTTGAAGCTCGCAGAAAACTGGTTGAAGGTGAGACGCGCGTCGTCGACATAGATCGCGCCACTGCGATCGACCGTTACCGTAAGTCCACTCTTCGACTCGAGTGGACGCGCTTGGGCCTTGGGCAGCGAGATGTCGACTCCGCCCTGCATCATCGGCGCCGTGATCATGAAGATGATCATCAGCAGCATCATCACGTCGATCAGACTCACGACGTTGATCTCGGCATTTAGCGTCAGCCTCCCACGACCGCGTCCGCGCCGCGCCATCAGATCATCCCCTCCCTCACCATCAGCGCGATCAGCTCCGACCCAAAACTCTCCAGCTCTCCTTCGATCTTGTTGAGGCGGGCGGCGAAAATGTTGTAGGCGAACACCGCTGGAATCGCGACGCTCAACGCCGCCGCCGTCGCAATCAACGCTTCCGCCACACCCGGCGCCACCGCCCCGATGTTTCCGGATCCCTTGGCTGCGATTCCGACGAACGCATCAATGACACCCAGCACCGTTCCGAGCAGTCCGATCAGCGGACTGACTGACCCGATTGTCGCTAGCGACGGCACCCACCGGGCCAGTCGATCGCGCTCGAATGTCGTCTCGGCGTCGAGAACGAGCTGCAAAGCTTCCACCTGCGCGCTGCTGAATCGCGCCGTTCGCTCGGAGGTACCCGAAAGCGCGGGCTTGGTTTCCTCGATGAAGCGCATCGCACGCTGCATAATCGTCGCCGGCGGCCCGCCGGTGTTCCGCGCCATTTGAGCCGCGCGTTCGACCGTGTGTGCGCCCGCAAACTCGCGCGCGAACGAGTAAGTGATTCGCAATGCTCTTCGCAGCTCGTACCACTTGGCGAAAATGATTCCCCAGCTGATGAGAGAGAGGATCACGAGAATCCCAAGGACGATTTTCGTCGCGCCGGTGGAATTGGTCACCAGCTCCATTGGCGAGGTGGGTATTCCCTGAGCAAGCAGCAGAAAAAGAAAATTGCTCAACGCGAGGCTCCTGTCATCTCTCGGGCGAACCAGCCGTATGTCTTCGCCAGACCCTCTGATAAAGAGACTTCCGGCACCCAACCCAAAGTCTCGCGGGCCTTGCTTACCTCGACGAACGATTGCTGCTGCTCGCCGGGCCTTTTCGGCGCGAACTCAATGGGCACGTTGCTGCGCGCCGCCTGCTGCAGAAGCGTTGCTATCTCGAGCACGGTCGTTCCTTTGCCCGTTCCGATGTTGAACGCGCGGGCATCGAGTCGGCCTTTCTCCGGCAGCGGTTTCGTCGCTGCGAGCCAAACCGCCCGCGCGACATCACCTACATAGACGTAATCGCGCGTCTGAAGACCATCCCCAAAAACGGTAAGCGGGCGATCATTGAGGATTCGCCCGCAGAAAATCGCGACCACGCCGGCTTCTCCGTGTGGATCTTGTCGCGGACCGTACACGTTTCCAAAGCGCAGCGCGATCGCGTCCTGGCTGTGAACGCGCCCATAGTAAGCCAGATAGTACTCAATGCTCAATTTGGCTATCGCATACGGCGACTCCGGATCCTTCGGAAAAGTCTCCACGTTCGGAGGAGTGTTGAAGTCGCCGTACAAAACGCCTCCCGTAGACGTGAAGATCACGCGCGTCTGCGCGTCACTCGCCTTCAACGCTTCCATGAGATTGAGGGTGCCGAGAATGTTGATCGCTGCATCAGTGACGGGATCGGCCACGCTCTTTCTGACATCGATCTGGCCAGC
This sequence comes from Gemmatimonadota bacterium, assembly GCA_003223425.1. Lineage (GTDB taxonomy): Bacteria > Gemmatimonadota > Gemmatimonadetes > Gemmatimonadales > Gemmatimonadaceae > UBA4720. Next base: position 4,877 of record QHVA01000094.1, on the reverse strand, counting down.
CAAATGTGTGACGACGTCGAAGCGACTCTCGCGCACGAGCTCGGCGAACTCCTGCGAGTTCACTCCGATTTGCCGAAATCGCGCGCTGTCCGGAACGTTCGGTCGCTTTCCGGTGGAAAGGTCATCGACAACAGTCACCTCGAATCCACGAGCGAGAAAGAGATCGGCAACGTGTGAGCCGATGAATCCCGCTCCCCCGGTGACGAGGACTTTAGGCAATGTCGGTCGAATCTCCTGAGTCGACTTTGCTCTCGAGCGCGAACAGATAACGCGCCGCGTCCACGACGCCGAGGCCACGTCCGTTTGCGGCGGCCGCCTTCAATCGAACACTCGGCTCGTGCATGAACTTGTTCATGAGCGATTTCGAGAACTGTTCGATGGCGTCTGCCTGCTCAGCCGAGAGAGGTCCGATGCGTCGCATTGCCGCAGCAAGCTCCGAACTGCGCAACCTGTCCATCTCCTCGCGAAAGTCTCGCACTACCGGTACTGCCGCGAGCCCCGCGACCCAATCCCAGAATTTTTGCACCTCTTCCGCGATGATGGCGCGGGCAGCTGGTACATCTTCCTCGCGTTGCTCCAGATTCGCAGCGGCGGCCGCCCGCAGATCGTCGAGATCATAGAGAAACACGTTGTCGAGATCTCCGACTGCTGGCTCCACGTCGCGCGGCAGTGCGATGTCGAGCACGCACAGAGGACGATCTCCTCGCGCCTCGATTGAATCGCGAACGCGAGCAACAGTCACGACTGGCGAGGGAGCGGCAGTCGAGCAGATGAGAACGTCGACATCCCGCAGCGATCGCCAGCACTCATCGTAGTGCATCGCTGTTGCCCCGTGACGCTCGGCCAGTGACAGCGCACGCTCGTGGGTCCGGTTCGCCACGATTGCCACGTGCACTCCTTCGTTCAGCAGGCACTCGAGCGCGAGCTCAGCGACATCACCGGCGCCGAGTATCATCGCTCGCCTGCCCGCAAGACCGCCGAAGATTTTCTTCGCCAGCTGAACGGCAGCCGAGCTCACTGACGCAGCGCCTCTCCCAATTCCGGTCTCCTCTCGCGCGCGCGAAGCCGCGAGCAGTGCGCTCTGGAACATCCGATTGAGGATCGGTCCGGATTCAGAGCGGCAGCGTTCCCAGGCGTCTCTTACCTGGCCGTGAATCTGCGCTTCGCCAAGAATCATCGAGTCGAGTCCCGCGGCTACGCCAAAGAGATGAGTTGTCGCTTCGCGGTCGTGGCGCACGTAAATGAATCGCGCAACGTCATCTCCGAGCCGGCCCGAGAGGATCGATTCGATTCCGGAAAGCGCATCACCTTTCTCTTCAACCACGTAAATCTCGGTGCGATTGCACGTCGAGAGCACGACACCCTCGCGAATCAATCCGTCTGCCCGAAGCCGGCTGAGGCAACGTGTTGCTTCCTGCGGCCGAAATGTCAGCTTCTCACGCACCTCGATCGGCGCGGTCGTGTGGCTCACTCCGACTACGATCAACGCCATGAATCCAACTTTTCGGCGAACGAGCCGTCCTCGACAGAGCTGCAGAAATCATCGCCGACGAGCCTGGGCGCCGCTGCGCGCCATCTGTCTTCGCCGCCTGCAATGAGCTTGGATCGCAAACCGCGAAGGGCAGAAACAGCGCGCTCGTAACGCGCGTCGAATCGCTCGGCGATCGCGTCGCGTATTCTCGCTGCCGCACCGGGAACGCCCCCCGACGATACCGCGATGGTCACGTCGCCGGAGCGATGAAGCGCCATCGTGTGAAAGTTTCCTTCATCTGGATAATCGCTGATGTTCACCAGCATTCCGCGGGCATTCGCGTCGATCGCGATCTGTGCGTTGATCTCGCGCGAGTCGGTTGCGGCAATTACGAGCGTCGCTCGGTCGAGGTGGTCGCGACGATAGGCTTCCCGCACGAGCGTGATCTGCCGCTGCCTGTCCCCCTCCTCGAGCTCGGGGGATGCGACTGGCGCAACCACGAGGACTCGCACGCCAGCTTCTGCCAGCGCGCGCGCCTTCCGCGTTCCCACTGACCCCCCGCCGACGACTACCGCAGTTATGCGCTCACCATGCAGCGCGATCGGGAAATCGCTCACAGGAACTGCCCTCGATTGAGCGAAGCGATTCGAAACACGACGTAGAGCGCAATGACGCTCGCAAAAGTCACCGCCGACATCAGCGCGGCACGACGTGCCTGCCACCCGCGCAACACTCGTCCAAGCGCCAGCGCGCTCACACCAGCCCACGCCCCAATGCCCCAAATGATCTGTGGCAGCACCAGGGCGCGATACTGAAAGGAGTACGCGGCAGCGAGCGCCAACCCGAGAGTCAGACCGAGAAACCCGGCGATCGACGCGAGATGATTGACGCGATCGAGAGTGTCGAGCGGCGGAAAGAACCTGAAGATCGGGCCAAAATGCGCTGACTTGAGCTCACGTCTCGCAACGAGGTACATCGTCCCCGCGGCGGCTGCCGTCGCGTAGGCTGCAATCCCGACGAAGCTCAGCACGATGTGCGTCGCCAGCCACACGGCACGCGCGCCTTGCGGCTCCAGAAATGGGTGCATGCCGGCGAGATTGCCGGCGACGGTGACGAGTGCAGCAACCGGTGCGGCGACGAGGGTAAGACTGACCTCGCGCGCCAGACTTTCCACTATGACCAGTGAGATCGCTAGCACCAACCCCGCGAACGACAGACCCGGTCCCAGTCCAGTGAGCGAGGCAGCACCAGCTTGCCGCGTCAGACCGGCGAGTGCGGTCACATGCGCGCCAACGCCGAGCAGGAGCGCAGCGACAACGGCGTTCACCGGCGCTCTCAGAGGACGCGCGAATGGCAGTGCAGCGATAGCCGCGGCGCCGAGGTAAAACGTGACAGCAACGAAGTGGGCGATCGGAATCATCTGATCGCCCTAATTTAATTCCCCGTTGCTCTTTTAGCGCATTGTCGCCGGCTCGATCGTGCCGGCGCTGCGTGACGTTTCTCTAGGGCATCTTGCCGGTCAGACGCACCGGCATTCCGTCGCGAATTGTTGGCTGATTCTGCCTGACGATGATCGCGGTTGCGCCGTACTGGGTGACGCGCACGACCTGGCCCACCCCGGCGGTCACCGCTGGAGCTGGATTCTCGTCTTCGCGACCGGTGGAATTATCGATGAACGTTACTTCATCGCCTGCTCTAATGCCGGTCTTTGCGTTCTGAGAAATGATCACGTAATGCCCGATGGAGGGAAGCACGGGCTCGTTGTGAACGTAAAGAACTTTTCCTCTCATTCCGCCTGCCACCGGCGACAAAATGCCGCTCGGGAAAGGAAGATCCGGCGCGGGGATGACACGTTGGTCGAGTTTGATTTCCCCGAACTGCTTCATGATGCGCGCGATCGGACGCTGCCCTGGCGGAAGCGATTCGATACGAAGAATTCCCGTCGGAACTACGACTTGACCATCACCAAGGTCGGGTCCGAGGATGTAGGACATGTAGTTGTCGCCCAGACGCGGTGCGAGGTTCCTGGGAAGATCGATGTAAAGTTCGTCGTTGAGCTGATATCTCGATTGCACGATACTCGTCTTGATCCCTGGTCGATCCACGCTAGCGACGAGTCGCCCGGCGCCTCTCGGTCCGCCGCCACGCTCCGCGTAAGGCGCTGCTTGCACTTCACCGGGGCGCACCCCGCCGCCACGCGAACGTCCCATCACATCGGCCTGGAGCGAAGCCGCGGCGCGACTTATCGGTGATGCGAAGACGGTGAGATCCGAGCGTCCGCCCGTCACCTGCGGCGCAGGTTCGACCGGATGCTCTTCGAGATGCGACACGACTTCGCCGGCACTGTCAGCCCTGGCGAGCGCCTCCGCCCTCACTTCGTTGCCCCAGATGCGGATGACTTCGCCGGGGTAGATCCAGTGCGGATCCTTTACGACGTCGGTGTTGCGGCGAAAAATCTCCGGCCAGCGGAACGGATTCTTGAGGTAGAAATTCGCCAGGTCCCAGAGCGTGTCGCCCTTCTTCACCACGTGCTTGACTTCGCGCGTGGTGTCGGAGGTCATGACGAGATTATTGGTGGTATCGGTCCTGACGGGCTGGACGGTGTCGGGCTTGCTGGGCACCTGTGCCACCGCGTTGTTGGTGCCAATGGGGGAAAGAATCAGGGCGCCGACCACAGCGGCGCAAACGCCGGATCGCGTTGCGGCTCTTGACGATGCCCCTACCAAATGACCGATCACTCGTGCTCCTGGAACCTGGCTTAACGGATGGATAGTCGCCCGCGTAGGGCGGGTCAACCATTGGACGGGCTGCTGACGGCTAAGGTCACTCGGGGTTCACTCGGCATAGAGGTCCAGGCCCCAAGCTGGCATCCCTGCTTCAGTTCTGTGGATGCCAAAGCGGCCGGGCAATGCCCGGCCGCCGCTTACCATCTAAACCCGAGGCAGTTAGAAAGGAAGGTCGTCGTCAGTCTGTTCCAAAGCTCCGGGGAAATCCTCGAAATCCGTACCAGTAGTCGCCCCCGCCGCGGTCTTCGCTCCCGCGGTCGCCGGCGCCCGGCTTCGTCCGCCGCTCTCGCTATCGAAATCGCCTGACGCACCGCGGCCGCCACCAAGCATCAGTAGCTCGCGAACATTGATCTCGGTGATGTAGCGGGTCTGATTCTCCTTGTCCTGCCACTGCCGATACTCGATGCGCCCCTCGACGTAGATCCTGTCGCCCTTTTTGCAATACTTCTCGACGACGTCGGCAAGGCCCGTACCCTTCGTGTTCCACACTACGCAGCGGTGCCACTCGGTTTTCTCCTGCTTCTCGCCATTCTGCGAATTCCATTGCCTGCTCGTCGCGAGCGAAAAGCTTGCGACCCGGTTGCCACTCGTTGTTGAGCGGACCTCGGGATCGCTGCCCA
>QHVA01000230.1 GCA_003223425.1 Gemmatimonadota bacterium | reverse complement strand
GGTTCCGGACCGGTCGTGGTCCTTCTCCACGGCTACGCCGAAACCAGCGATTCCTGGGCTCCCCTCGCGGCCGAGCTTGTCAAGACGTACACCGTCGTCGTGCCGGATCTGCGGGGCATCGGACGCTCGTCTCACCCGGCTGGAGGCTATGACAAGAAAACGCAGGCTGCGGATATCAGGGCAGTAGTCACGGCCCTCGGCCACGACCGCGCATCCGTGGTTTCCCACGATATCGGCATCATGGTCGCCTACGCCTATGCTGCGCGCTACCCGGACAAGGTCGAACGGCTCGTCGTTATGGACGCCCCGATCCCGGGTATAGCGCCCTGGGATGAAATCGTGCGAAATCCGGCGCTGTGGCATTTCTCTTTCAACGGTCCTGACGCTGAGCGCCTGGTGCAGGGACGCGAGCGCATCTATCTGGACCGCATCTGGAACGCCTTCTCAGGAGATCCCCGAAAGCCCGATGAGGCGACGCGCGCATACTACGCGGCGCAGTATGCTCAGCCCGGGGCGATGCGAGCCGGTTTCGCGCAGTTCGGGGCCTTTTCGCAGGATGTGGAGGACAACAAAATCTTCCAGCGAACCAAATTGACGATGCCCGTACTTGCTGTCGGCGGCGAGAAATCGTTTGGCGCGACAGAGGCTGCCGTCATGCGTAACGCCGCGACGAGCGTGCGCGAAGCAGTGGTCCCTGGCGCCGGACACTGGCTGATGGAGGAGAGCCCCGCGTTCACCATTGCGCTGATCCAGGACTTTCTTAAGGATCGTCTTGCCGCAGCACCGCAGCCCGTCAGTTCGGCCGGCGAGAGGCGCGTCACGCCGGGCGAATTCAAGTTCCCCGACCGCGCGCCCGGCACCGGCACTTCAGGAGTCTCCGGCATCCGAACCGTTGTGCTGAAAGGCGATCCGGACCGCGCCGGTCTCTATACGATCATGCTGCGGATTCCGGCGCACACGCGCATTACCGCTCACGAACATATGGACGATCGTGTGGCGACCGTCGTCTCGGGAACCTGGTACATCGGTTACGGAGATTCATTTAGCAGCGCTCAGTTGAAGGCGCTGCCGGCGGGAAGCTTCTACACCGAACCATCGCATCGCTCGCACTTCGCGGAGACGCGCGATGAAGATGTCATCGTGCAGATCACCGGCGTTGGACCATCATCGACGCGCTACATCGATACCGCCTCGGATCCGCAGCGCGGTCCAAGGAAGCCGTAGCGCGCGCCTCGCCCCGGCGAGGTCGCAGAGCTGACAGCCTTTCTCTCCGAGCGCGAGCCGCCGAGGAGCCGGACCGTCTTCCAGACATAGGACTGCAGCTCGAAACCGCTCTCAGGCATCGACCGTAACGTCACGATGGATTCTGGCCTGGCAGGCGTTGAATCCGCCCGAGACCCTTAGGGCTCGCACAGAAATAAATTCGCATTGTGCTGCAGGCCGGGGCAGCCGATCCCGGTCAATTCGATCTAGTGGTGACCGACTACAGCTCGCCGGGCCTGTCGGGGCTGGACGCCTGCGCTCAAGGGGAACACTCCGTATGTTCAAGAAACATTACATCCTTGCGACTGTTTCATTCCTTCTTGATTCCCGCGGTCGCTGTATTGGAACTATAAGACATTCTATCTCGAACGCAACGGAAAGTCTCGAGAGGCCAGCGGAGGTGACAAAAGCATCGGTTCAGGGGCCGCAACAGATCTAACCGTCCACGACTCATCTGAGCCATCATTTAGAGCCAGGGAGGGAGTTTAGTTTCCGTGATCGCACCCGCTGTGGATACCCTTGTGGGGGACGGAGGGCGCACCCCGCAACGGGGTGTTGGCGCCCGACCCGAATGCGCGGCGGCTCGCCGTTAACTCACCAACAGAGTGATTAGCTTTTTACGGCACCCACTGAACTCCAGAGCGCACCTGGATTGATCCAATCAGGGTAGAGCTTGAGCATTTGGTCATATAGTTCTCGCGCGGTCGTCGTCTGCATGGCAAGGCGCTCGAAATCGCGGATATATTTCCGCGTTTCTCCAATGATCCTAGGGCTATCTTCGTTCCCGACGCGCTTGTGTCCGGCGATAACCGCGCGTGGCTTAAGCGACTCCATTTTATCGAGAGCAGCAATCCACTCTTGGCGCTTCGGCTGATCGGGCGACTCTACCAGATGCAGATGGCAGCCGTTGTAGGCGGCATCACCCGCTACGATCAAACCGATTGACGGAACGTGAAGGCAGGTCGTGCTGGCAGTGTCGGTGAATCCGAGCGGCACACTGACTAAATCGTGGCCTTCCAGGTTAATGACGTTTCCGGTCAGCTCTTCAGCGATTGCAAGGTGGCTGGAAATCTGGTCGGGAAAACGCGGATTCCAAAACGTAGCGAGAGACTCTGGCGATGCTTGCTGGCGCATAATCTTAATCACGTCCGGCCGCGCGACGAAACGGGCGTGTGGAAATCGCTCCAGAACTGTGCTGGTACCAAAGAAATGATCGCCATGGCCATGGGTGGCGTA
>QHVA01000093.1 GCA_003223425.1 Gemmatimonadota bacterium | reverse complement strand
GTCGATCTGGTCAAAGGCAACCGGAGACGCCAGTCCCTTCTTGGCCTGGATGGCAGTTATAGCTGCCGTCAAAGTCGTCTTACCATGATCGACGTGGCCAATCGTTCCCACGTTCACGTGCGGCTTCGTGCGCTGAAATTTGGCTTTGCTCATTTCTTATCTCGCCTTTGCGGTGACTTTATTGATTATCTCTTCGGCCTTCGTCTTTGGCACTTCCTCGTAGTGGTTGAACTCCATCGAGTAAACCGCTCGTCCCTGCGTCATCGAGCGGAGCTTGGTAGAGTAACCGAACATCTCCGATAACGGCACCTGCGCATCGATCACCTGCGCCTCGCCGCGCTGATTCATCCCGCCGATTCTGCCGCGCCGCGCTGACAGATCGCCCAGAACATCGCCCATGAACTGATCCGGGGACACGACCTCGACTTTCATGATCGGCTCGAGGATGATCGCGCCCGCTCTCTTGGCTGCTTCCTTGATCGCCATCGAGCCCGCGATCTTGAAGGCGATTTCACTGGAGTCGACGTCATGGTACGAGCCGTAGACGAGCTCGGCCCTCACGTCGACCATTGGGTAGCCGGCGAGTACTCCGCCTTCCAGCGCCTCGCGCATTCCCTGCTCTGCGGGCTTGATGAACTCACGAGGAATCACACCGCCGACGATTTTGTCCACGAAAACGAAGCCTTCGCCCTGCTTCGCTGGCTCGATGTTGATCACCACGTGTCCGTACTGACCTTTACCACCAGACTGGCGGATGAATTTCCCCTCTACTTTCTCGACGCGCTTTCTGATCGTCTCGCGGTAGGCAACCTGCGGACGACCGATGTTCGCATCGACCTTGAACTCGCGCTGCATGCGGTCGACGATGATTTCGAGGTGCAGCTCACCCATGCCGGAGATGATCGTCTGTCCGGTCTCGGGATCCGAGTGCACGCGGAACGTTGGATCTTCCTCCGACAGCTTTTGTAGAGCGATCCCCAGTTTATCCTGATCGGCTTTGGTCTTGGGCTCGATCGCAACGTCGATGACTGGGGCCGGGAACTTCATCGCCTCGAGAATGATCGGCGAATCTTCCATCGTCATGGTATCGCCGGTGCGCGTGTCTTTGAGTCCGATCGCGGCGGCGATGTCGCCGGCGAGAACCTCTTCGATTTCCTCTCGTTTATTGGCGTGCATCTGGAGCAGACGTCCGATGCGCTCGCGCTTGTCCTTGGTCGCGTTGTAAACGTAGGAACCCGACTGGAGGCTTCCGGAGTACACGCGAAAGAACGTCAGCTTACCGACGAACGGATCAGTCGCGATCTTGAACGCGAGTCCCGCGAACGGCTCGTCATCGCTCGGATGACGTACGGCCGGCTCGCCATTCTGCAGATGCCCCTCGACAGCGGGGACATCGACCGGCGACGGGAGGTAGTCGACGACGGCGTCCAGCATTGCCTGCACACCCTTGTTCTTGAACGCGGCGCCGCAGAGTACGGGCACGATGTAGCCGCCGACCGTAGAACTGCGAATGGCGTGGCGAATCTCATCGACCGTCAGCTCCTCATGCCTGAAATACTTCTCGATCAGAGCTTCGTCGTGTGAGACGGCGGCCTCGATCACATCGTGGCGCGCCTTCTCCATCCTCTCGCGATACTCTTCCGGCACCTCGGTGATCTCGAACTTCTTGCCGAGGGATTCGTCGTCGAAGATGTACTGCTTGCGCTCGATAACGTCGATGTGTCCGGTGAAAGCTTCCCCGCTTCCCACCGGCAGCTGAATCGGGTAGGCGTTCTTCGTCAGGCGATCCTTGATCATGCGCAGGCAGCGATCGAAGTCGGCGCCCACGCGATCCATCTTGTTCGCGAAAATGAGGCGTGGGACCTTGTAACGGTCAGCCTGACGCCAGACGGTTTCCGTCTGCGGCTCGACGCCGGCGACGGAGTCGAGCAAGGTTACGGCGCCATCGAGCACGCGCAGCGATCTCTCCACCTCGACGGTAAAGTCGACGTGACCCGGCGTGTCGATGATGTTGATGCGGTACTCGGTCCCATTACGCGTCCAGAACGCAGTAGTGGCGGCGGATGTGATCGTGATGCCGCGCTCCTGCTCCTGCTCCATCCAGTCCATCGTCGCGGTGCCTTCGTGCACCTCGCCGATTTTGTGGGTTTTGCCCGTGTAATAAAGGACGCGCTCGGTCATAGTCGTCTTACCGGCATCGATGTGGGCCATGATGCCGATGTTACGGTAGTGGTCGAGCGGCGTGTGGCGTGCCATGATTTCTTCGAATTCTCTCTATGTGAATCCGCCCAAACAGCTGAGGGCGCTGGTCTCATTTCAACAAAAACGCGGGTGGACCAGGGCGTCCCTGAACGGGACCGGTATCCATCCGCTGCCGCCGGGTGCACTCGCAACTGTTTCGCGGGTGGGGACTCGAGGCGCGCCGACCGCCAGACTGCGGCGGGTGCCCGCGCGAGCGGGCTCATTCGGCGATTGATTTTTTTCTTCAAGCGGGCGCGATAAATTGCGTTCCGCCATAGCCTTGTAAAGCTATTCGGGAACGGAGCTAAGTCAAGGCGACCCAGAACGAGGGGGGGTGGTTATCGCAACCACTCCCCCAAATGCTCTGCGGCTACGAGCAGCTGTTGTGAAGCTGAAGATTCCCGCCGTTTAATACGCCTGTGGCGTCGTACTCATTCGACAAATGGAGATGGAATCTGTCCGCTCGACCGGGCTCGCCTTCGTCCGCCAAATCGACCCAGTAGGTAAACCCTGGCCGCCCGTCGATCTCGGCCGTGCCCTCGATGTGGCGGGTCGTCGCATCTATCACCATGTAACCCGTGATGCCGGTACCCTTCACCTTAGGACCGTTTGGTCCGTGATCGATGTAGCTGAGATGTCCCCAGAACGCACCGTTCTTCACGCCGCCAGCCACGGCAAAGTTTGCCTTAGCGCCCGATGGCGTCGCGTCAATCCACCCACCGCCGGTTATGAAATCCGGGCAGGTCGGGGGAGGCGGCGGCGGAGCGGTCGGACAGGTGATATCGGCATGAGCCGAGGCGATCACGACATCTGCGATTCCGTCCACTATGATGTGAAGCGCATTCACGGTGATGTCACCCGACCCGCTCTGTTGCTCGTTGATGATCACGCGGCCGTTCGGCAGCGGGATCGTCTGGTTGGGCGCACCGCTCACGACGATGGTCTGGTCGTTGTTGATGACGAGCCGCGCGATCTCCGAGCTGCCGCTGACAGAGGCGTTACCACCAGTACACTTCGCCTCGGCCCTTGCCATGAGAAAGCCAGCCGAGACGGTGTTTCCACCTGCCGTTACCGAAAGTTCGGCCACGGACGCCTCGGAGCTACTCCGACTCCCCTGGCCGGACGTGGCGGCATGGAGCACCTCGGCGCTAAGGACCCCGGGGACGTTCGCTTCGAGGAGTGTCTGCCCTTCAGCACCGCCCGATGAGGGTAGCGGTCCGGCGTCGACCAGTGTGATCGGAGCGATCAGAGCGCCGCCGAGGACTGTTGCCTGCACGACCGTCGCGCGGCCGCTGTAGTTGAAGGACTGTGATGATGACTCAGTGAGGTTAGGTGCCGTCGGATTCTTGAGATCGGAACACGCGGAGAATAGCAGCGCACCGAGAACCGTTCCGACAAGCGGAAGGTGAGAGGCTTTCATGAGATACCTCCAGTAGACTCTCTGCTCTGGTAAGATCTCGGCCTACTGACTCGCGTGGCATTGGTGCGAGTCCGACGCACCAGGAAGGATTATTGGTCGCCCGTCATCCCTGTCTGACACGGGACCGCGGGGAAACGAGCTGACGGAGCGCTACCTGACCATGTGGTTCTCTATCCCGTAGCGCATGATCTCCGCGTTGGTCTTGAGGTGGAGCTTTTGCAGGATCCGGTTGCGGTAGGTGCTGACCGTTTTCGGACTCACGCCTAGCTCCGTAGCGATCTCCTTGAACTGCCTCCCCGCGCAGAACATGCAGAGGACCTGGTACTCGCGGTCGGACAGGCCTTCGTGCGCGGGTGCTTTTTTGCTCACCTCCAGGTCGAACACGAGGCTCTGTGCGAGACCGGGGCTGAGATACCGTTTGCCAGCTGCCACTCTTCGAATCGCCTCGACCAGCTGGCGAGGTGTGTGGTCCTTGGTGAGGTAGCCGGCGGCGCCGGCCCGCAATACCCGGATAGCAAACTCGTCCTCGTCGCGCACGCCGAGCACCAGGACGGTCGGCTTTGCGCCTCGTCGCCTGTGCTGACGAATCAGGTCGAGAATCTTGGGGGGCGGCACGGAGACGTCGCCGAGCAGCAACACGTCCGCCTCGGTTGTCCATGCTGCGTCGAGAACGCTGCCACGCTCGGCGGCTGCTTCGACGAGCCTCATGTCACGGCATTCCGAGACCACGTGCTTCAACCCTTCGCGGAACACGGGGCGATCGTCCGCGATGAGCAGCCGGATCAATTGATGACTGGCGCAGGCGCGCCCGCGTGGCAAGCAGAGAGGACCAGGAGTGCGCCGATAAGCGCACCGATTCGCGCGCGCGGCAACATGAAACCCTCCTTCAGAGATTCAGCGGCCCGACCGGCGTTATCGGAGCGCATCGATGCGCTCCGATGGTAACCTCGCGGCTTTGCGTCGCCCGCTTTCGCCGGGTTTGCCTTTGTCGCACGCCTCGAAAGAGGTCGCGACCCTGCCGTGCTATTCTTTAAAAGCACCCACCATTTTGTGGTGAGCGATGGGTGTCCCTACTATGGGCGACGATTACTCAAATGAACTGTAACCGCCCGTGCAGAGTTGATCCCCTGCGGCGCGAATCGGGGACGTTGATTCGATCGCGTCTCACTGGCACGCGATTTCTGCTCACCTATCAGTTGCGCATGCCGGTATTTCGGTTGTCATGGGTCTCGTTTTCGAATACGACGTTGTTAAGCGAGGCATTTACCTGGATGCCGAAATCATTTGCGAAGCTCTCGTTGTGGCGAACGATGTTATTCGAAGAGGCGCCAGGCGCTTGTCCCGGAGTCAGAACGTTGATTAGCGGCGGCTCGGTGACTGTCGGCGAAACGTTATCAGACCGGCAAGCAACAACCACGAGCGCTAGTACGGGGAGGCAAAATGAGCAGTGGATGAGTAACGCATTGCGAGCTCTCTGCTGCGGCGGGGTTACCACAATAGCGCTGCCGAGGAAGCCGGTCAAACTGTGACAAAAACCGCTACTGGATCGTAGCTGGTTGCTGGATTTGGACCCTTGACTTTCCTACTTTGTAACGTAAAGTACTCTGTCATGCAAGATTTTTCCGAGAAAACCAGGGTGATTCCTGCCCCAACCCCCCGTGCAGCAATCGTCTGGAGCGGCGCGCTCCTTTGCTCCTTCCTCGGAGCCGCGATCCTTTTCGATGCCTTGCCGGGAGTCAATTGGGCGATATGGATCGCCGCCGCGTCCGGGTCAGTCCTCCTCGCCAGGATCGCCGGCGACAAACGCATCGAACTACCACTCGCCATACTGCTAGCCTGGGCGACTGTGCTCAGCTTCGGGCTCGCAGTCACCGGCAACGGTTTTATTCATTTCCTCATCATCATCAGCGACGCCATGCTGCTCGGACTCGCTGTGATCACCGTGGGCTCCGAGTACTGGCGCTCGCTGTCGGCGAAATTGCTCACCGCTGTTCCTATTCTCGCCCCGTTCCGGGTTTGGCGCGCCACCGTCTATGAGGCTGCAGACGCGCCGCGATCGATCTCATCGCCCAGAGCGCGGTCGTTAATCAGGGGAGCTCTGCTCTCGGTGCCCCTCGTCGTCATACTCATCGTGTTGCTTGGAAACGCCGACCCCGTCATACGCTGGACTACCGACCGCATCTCCGCGTGGCTGCCGGATTGGTCGTTTCCGCCACGCCTGCTTTTCTTCCTCTTCCTGCTCTCGATTACACTCGGCGCTAACTCGCTCGCCTTACGACAGACGGATCCGCGGCTCCCCAATCTTCCCGGATTGAATCGGACATCGACCGTTGGTCTCACGGAGCAGCGGATGATGCTCTGGAGTGCCGCGGTCGTGCTCTGGATTTTCGTAGTGCTCCAGATCTCGTATTTCATCCACCCGCCGCCGGTCGCCGTCAACAGCGGCGTCACGTTCGCTGAACACGCGCGCAGAGGTTTCGGTGAGCTCTCATTTGCCGCGACGATCGTCGGCGCCATCATCCTGGTTCTCGAATATGCACGTCCGAGCGACGCGAGCGAGAAAGACCGGACGCTGCTGATGCGACTCGAGCTTGCCCTCCTGGTTGCGCTCGAGCTCGTGCTCTTCTCCGCTTTCCGGCGGGTGATCCTCTACGAGCAGGCGTACGGTTTCACCACTGCCCGCCTGTTCGCCCAGGCCTACATGCTAGTCATGTCACTCGTGCTGATCGCGTTGGGAATCGAAGTCGTGCGACGCTCCGTGTCGGTCGCCTTCGGCAGACGAGTGGCGGAAATCGCGCTCGGCGTCTTCACAGTGTTGGTCTTCTGGAACTACGAAGCCTGGATCGTCAACAGGAACATCGACCGCGGCGTGGAATCCGGAAAATTCGATCTGGATTACGCGCGGCGTCTCTCGAGCGACGCGATTCCGACGCTGGTGGCGAGGAGGCGCGAGCTCGGACCCGAAGCTGCTGCCAGCATCGAGAAATCGATCGTCTGCACACGCGGATCGACAAGTCGGCGCTGGTTCGAGTGGAATCGCCGAGCGGAGGCGCAGCAGGATGCACTCCTACGTGCGCATCCGGATCCCTGTCCTCGAGGGGAATCTTTGCGCTGGTGGCGCCATGTGGACTGAGTGTATCCCCTTTTTACAATGTCGCTGTCTTTGGTCGCATGAAGCGGTAAATCGGCCAGCTCAATCCGAGCAGAATCACTGAGTACACACTGTTTCGCGTATCGGCAGCTACTGCGCCGGCGAGGAAGGCAAGAGAGAGAAGAAAAACTCCCGCGGTCGTCCACGGATGGCCCTTGGCCTTGAACGGTCGGACCGTTGCAGGTTCCTTCTTGCGAAGCACGAGCAGGCTCACGAACGCAAGCGTGTAGTTCGCGACAAAAAAGAACGCCGTAATCGCCAGTACGAACTCGAACGTTCCCGTGATCACTAGTGCGAGTGAGACGAGCGCGCTCAATAGCAGGCCGACTACCGGCGTTCCGCCTCGGTTCACATATTCGGCAGCCGGCAGGAAGCCAAGCGCGCCCAGACGGTACAGCACGCGGGACGCCATCAGCTGGAACGCATTGACCGCACTGAGGAGGGACACGATTGTAAGCGTCCTGATCACCGTATCGCCCCGCGCGCCAAAAACCTCTCTCGCTGCCGCGCCCGCAACGAACGATTCACCCGCCATCTTCGAGATGGGAAGGACATGGATGAATGCCACGTTCAGCAGCAGGTATATCAAGGTCACGGCGACCAGACCGCCAAAGATTATTCTGGGAATGTCGCGACCGGGATCCCGGACTTCGCCCGAGAAATAAGTAATCGCGTAGTAGCCGTCATAGGTAAAGATCACAGCCTGCATGGATAGAACGAGCGCCGTGAATAGTGCGAACCCATGTGGTGACGGCCGCGTCAGGGTCTGGCCGATCTCCGCGCCCGCGTTACCTCGCCAGGTTAAGCAAGCGATGATAAGCAGAACGAATGCTGCCGTCTTGGCGATCGCGGTAACCACTTGCGTTCGGCTTCCGGATTTGATTCCGATCCACTGCAACACCGCGAAGATGACGATGACGGCCGACGCGATGGGAATATCGAATTCCTTCCGCCAGCCAAAGAGAACCGCGCCATACTCACCAATCACGATCGCCGCGAGCGAGATGCTGCTGCACGTCGACAACCAGTCACTCCAACCGATAACAAAGCCGGCGTACGGACCGAGCGCTCGCCGCACAAACACGGTAAACCCACCCGATTCCGGCATCATGGCCCCCAACTCGGCCAATGTATTTGCGCCGAGTGCCGCGTAGACGGCACCGAGCACCCAGACGCCGAGGAAGAGAGTTACGGTGGGAAGAACTTGAGCGATCTGGCCTGGCGTGCGAAGAATGCCCGAGCCGATTGTGTTGCCGACGATGACGGAGAGACCGAATACGATGCCGAGCACGGTGAGGAGGCCGCGGGCAGGCCTGCCTTTGGTCGTAATCTCGGCCTCTCTCGCCGCCGCGACTTCTATCACCCTTGAGATGTCAGTCTCGAGGATCCATCCGTGTTAAGTGGCCGGCGCATGAAATCAGCAAGCAACTCATGGAAGTGATGCGTGCCAACTTCCCGTCGCTCCGAGTAGCGGCCACGATCATAAAGTCGCGAGCGAACTCCCCGCTGTACCGACTCGACTACTTCCTCATCCTCCATCTCGACGCGATGCAGTCCTGCTCCGACGCCGCTTTCGCGCAGTGATGCATTCCAGACGTAAGAGTGGAAGGAGACTCGCGTCCGGCCGACTGCCAGGGGAGCAACGACGTTGAGCGATAGTCCCCACGGGTAGAAGTTGAACATCGTGTTAGGGAAGAGCCAGAAGTATAACGCGCCAACTCTCTCGCCCGCGTTTGGGTGGTGCTTCGGCAGATCGAATGCGGGCTCACCTGCCTTTGCAATCCCGAGCTGCAGGTTCCCCCACTTGAATCGCTCGGTGCGATAGCCGGAGTAATCGAGCTTCTCCGCCAACCCAGCGTGCACGTATGGAATGTGGAACTCCTCGAGATAGTTGTCGCAGTAGAGCGCCCAGTTGGCGTTGATCAGGTAATCCTGCGACGTTGCCCGATCGCCAACGAACTCATCCAGTGGCATGAATGACACTCGCTCACGCACCGGCGCAATCCATTCATCGAACGGCATCTCGGGAGCAAGGCCACTGAACAGGAGAGGGCCGAGCCGCTCCAACGGCAGCTGCGGTAGGTTGTCTTTCTCAGAGGGAAATCCGACTGTCGTGTCGAACTCGGGCATCGACACGAACTTTCCATCGAGCGCGTATCGTCGACCGTGATAACGGCATCGGAGAGACCGCGCGTGTCCCTCTCCCTCGACAACGATTGCGCCGCGGTGTGTGCAGACGTTCGACAGGCATCGCACGACACCTTCGTCGTCCGCGACGAGAACCAAAGGCTCGTCGAGGCTGCCTTCGAGCAGCGTAAAAGGCGCGACGCGTCCCGGTGCTTTTACGCGCGAAGAATCACCGATCCACTGCCAGCTCCGGGCGAAGACGCGATCCTTCTGGAGCTCGAAATACTCAGGATCCGAGTACACGCGTGCGGGCAGCGTTGACGCGCGGCGAATGTCCTTGTCGATCTCAAATTCTTCGCTCATTCTCGCGAATCTACGTTGGTGAGGTGCTCACGCCAGAGCAGTGAACTACAACTGAAGACTACCTGCCAGGGGCAATGGGCGAGGCGGCTCGGGGCTGCGGGCTAAACTCGAACGCACTGAGAGGCAGCCCGAAGCCCCCGGCCGGTCCGCCGACAGCCCTCAGCAGGTAGTCTTCAGTTGCAGTTAGCTTGTCAGAGTTTGCAGAGGCCGCCGTACGTCTCCGGCCGTCTGTCCCTGAAAAACTGCCAGACGTTTCGAACCTCGCGGATCTTGTCGAGATCGAGCTCGGCGGTCACCAGCTCGTCGCGATCGCGCGACGCCTGCGCCAGAAATTGTCCGCGGGGATCGCAGAAGTAGCTCTGCCCATAGAACTCGCCAATGTTCCACGGCTTCTCGAAGCCCACGCGATTGATCGCTCCGACGAAGAACGCATTTGCCACTGCGTGCGCGGGCTGCTCCAACTTCCACAAATACTCTGAGAGTCCCGCAACCGTCGCCGAGGGATTAAATACGATTTCCGCGCCGTTCAGCCCAAGCTCGCGCGCACCTTCAGGAAAGTGGCGATCGTAGCAAATGTAGACGCCGATGTCGGCGTACTGAGTCTTGAATACCGGGTATCCAAGGTTCCCCGGCTTGAAGTAGAACTTTTCCCAGAATCCGGGCGGGCAGTGCGGGATGTGGCTCTTTCTGTACTTCCCGAGGTATGTCCCATCGGCGTCGATCACCGCCGCGGTATTGTAGTACACGCCGGTCTCATCTTCCTCATAGATCGGAACCACTATCGCCATCGAATACTTCTTCGCGACGTCCTGCATCAAACGTGTAGTCGGTCCCTCAGGAATTTTTTCGGTCGCGTCGTACCACCTGGCGTTTTGCTCGGCGCAGAAGTACGGACCCGTGAAGATTTCCTGCATGCAGATAATCTGCACGCCTTCCTTCCCGGCCTGATCGAGAAACTTCAGATGCTTCTCGACGTTGGCTTCACGGATTTTCTCCAGCGGCTCGTCGGTAGAGCACGCATGCGTCGCCTGAATCAGGCCGCATTTGACGACACGGGCCATCCAGCAATCTCCCTATGGTTTTGTAGAAGTCTGTGCGACTGGCTGGCGCCGCATGAGAAGCCAGTAAATGATGAAACTGAGAGCGAAGGTCACGAACCACGCGTATGAGTACAGCCGGTCGAAGAAATTCGGATTGCTGACGGCTCCTCCCGGCGTCGAGACGGCGCGGATGAACCCGGGGACGACCGGAGCAATCGCCAGAACGAGAGCAATAATCGCTCGCGGGTTTATTCCGTTCACATAGGTGTAGCGCCCGCGCAGACGGAACAGATCATCCACGGCGAGCTGCTGTCTCCGAATGATCCAGTAGTCGGCAATCAGGATTCCACCCAGCGCTCCCATCAGGCTCGAGTAGCCGAGCAGCCAGGTGAAGATGTAGGCGGCCGCGTCGGAGTAGAGCTTCCACGGCATCATCACGATCCCTAGCACCGCCGTGATAAGTCCGCCCGTCACGTAGCTGATTCGCCGCGGGCTCAGATTCGAAAAATCGTTCGACGGCGATACCACGTTCGCCGCCATGTTCGTCGTGAGCTGCGCTGCGAGCACGACCAGCGCCGCGAAGATAATGACGGGTGCGCGTCCGATCCGACTAACCAGCACGACGGGATCCCAGATCGCCTGCCCGAAAATGACGATCGTCGCGCTGGTCACTGCAACCCCAATGAAAGCGAATGCAGTCATCGTCGTGGGCAATCCAAGCGCCTGACCGAGCGCCTGCGAGCGCTGGCTCTTTGCGTAGCGGGTGAAGTCCGGAATGTTGAGGCTCAGCGTGGCCCAGTATCCGACGTTGGCCGTGAGTGCAGCCGGAAAGATCGACCAGAACAGTCCGTGCCCTTTCTGCAGCCGCTGCGATTCGCTGAGTATGTGCCCCAGGCCCCCGCCATGTCTGACCGCCCATAGCAGCAGCAATGCACCTCCGCCCAGGAGAAGTGGCGCCGACCAGCTCTCCAGAATTTTGATGCCTTCTGTGCCTTTGAGAATGATCGCGACCTGAATTCCCCAGAAGATTGCGAATGCGATCGCAATGCTTCCTGGCACCTGCGCCCATGCGGGCCACGCCGCCTTGAACAGTGCGTCCAGTGCCAGTGCTCCGATCCACGTCTGAATTCCGAACCATCCACAGGCGACGATCGCCCTCAGTATCGCCGCGATGTTGGCACCCCGCACGCCAAAGCTCGCTCGGCAAAGTACCGGGAAAGAGATTCCGTATTTCGTTCCGGCGTGTGCATTGAGGATCATCGGAATCAGCACGATCACGTTGCCGAGCAGGATCGTCACCATCGCTTGCCACCATGTCATCCCCTGGTCCATGAGGCCGGACGCAAGGGTGTAGGTGGTGATCACGACGCTCATGCCGATCCAGAGCGCGGCGATGTTGTAGGTGGACCACGTCCGGCGCGCCGGATCCGTCGGCGCGAGATCAGGATTCCAGAGCGGGCTGCTTCGAATGTCGTCCGACCCGATTATGGTGTCGGGCGTGTAGCTTGCTCCCGTTGCGACCGTGGTCACGACGCCAGGCCGGCGCTCGTGCGCGGCAGCCACTGACCGCGCCCTTCCTTCCCGACAACCTGGTAGTCCTCCACGATTACGTCCCCGCGTGAGAGCGTCGTCCTCGCGAATCCGGCGAGATCCCAGCCTTCGTACGGTGACCAATCCGCATTCGTCTCCATCGACTCCGGATCGACTTTGTGCTTTTTGCTGGGATGTATGATCGCGATGTCCGCGTCGGCGCCGATCTGAATTGCACCCTTGCGCGGATACAAGCCCATGATCCTTGCCGGATTGGTCGAGAGCTTGGTGCACATCTCCTCGAGCGTGATTTTCCCGCCGAGTACGCCGTGCGTGTAGGTGAGCGGCATCAGCGTCTCGAGACCAGGCATCCCCATCGGAATCTTGGTCCAGTCGCCGTTCCACATCGCCTTCTGCTCGCGATTGAACGTGCAAGTATCGGTAGACACGACCGACACTTCGCCGGAGCGAAGTCCCTTCCACAAACGCTCCACGTCCTTCGGTTTTTTGAGCTGCGGACAGCAGGCGTAGAGATGACCGTCCTCGCGCTCGAATACAGAATCATCGAGTACCAGATACTGGACGCACGTTTCAGCAAGCACCGGCACGCCACGCGCCTGCGCCGCACGGATGATGTCCGCACCCTCGCCCGTCGACATGTGAACGATGTATAGTTGTCCGCACGTCGCCTCGCACCACTGCACGGCACGCTGGATTGCCTCTGCTTCGATGAAATTCGGTCGAGTCATCGGGTGCAGCCGCGCGCCGTATTTTTTCATCATCTCTGGCGTGTGATGACGCGCGATTAGCTCGTCGAGCACCCGCGCAGACTCGGCGTGCACGAGCAGCATTGTGCCGTATTCCTTCATCTTCTCGAGGGTACCGAACATCGCGCGGTCGTCCGACTGCCAACCCTCGGATTCGTAGATCATGAATTCCTTGAACGTCGTGAAACCGCGATCGACCATGCCCTTGATTTGATCCTTGTGCTCGTTCCAGCGGGTAATGCAGATGTGGAAGGTGTAGTCGATGAGCGATTTGCCTTCGGCTTTTCTCATCCAGTTGTCCGCGGCCTGATCGAGAGATTCACCGGCGTAGGGAATCGCGAAATCGATGAGCGTCGTCACGCCGCCGCGCGCTCCTGCCCGAGTCCCGGATTTATAGTCGTCAGCCGACACCGTTCCGCAAAACGGCAATTCGAGGTGAACATGCACATCGAGGATGCCCGGAATTACGTGATGGTCTTTGGCGTCCATCACCTTCGTGGACTTGTCGCCATCGAGATTCACGCCGAGGGCGGTGATTTTCTCGCCAGTTATTCCGACGTCGCCGACAAAGATTCCGGCAGGCGTCACCACGTTGCCGCCCTTGATGATCCGATCAAAGCGCACGGAGCCTTTCCCTCTTCCCTC
>QHVA01000091.1 GCA_003223425.1 Gemmatimonadota bacterium | reverse complement strand
GCCTCCCGCCTCCCGCTACTCGGGACTTCCTCCGACAATGAATTTCACTTTTTTCTTCTTCGGCACGATTCGGTACTCCACAACGGCTTCCTCGCCCGGACCTGTCGTAAGCACGACTCGTGGACGCTCAACCACGAGTGAGGATGCCAAGAGACTCTCGAGGACGACCGTCCATCGTCCGGCTGGGATCTCGCTGAAGGCAAATTTGCCTTCCGAGTCGCTCGTGCGGTAAAGCGTGTCTGAGCCTGCGTACAAGGCAATGGTTATTCCTTCCGCGGGCCCGCTGTA
>QHVA01000089.1 GCA_003223425.1 Gemmatimonadota bacterium | reverse complement strand
CCGTCATAGAGGTCAGTGAACATGGAAAGCGAGCCGAAGCGATTCCTTGCGCTGGTTCCGAGTTGGAGCTGATGGTACATCCCGCCGACGGACGCTGAATCTCCGCGCTCACCCGTCTCGAGCGCGATCCAGAGACTGCCGAAAGCCACTGCTTGATCGACGCGCGCTTTGGCGTAGCGCTGTGTTTCGTCCAGTCGCCAGCGAGTGGAGCCAAGCGACCTGCCAATTCCGGCGTACTCCAGCGTTAGCCGTTCGGCGTAGGTTACACCAACCGCCGCCGAGGCGAACTGCTGGTGAGAGAGCGCGGAATCAAACACCGCCGCGAACCGGCTACGACTGATTGTCGCGTTCAGCTGAACTCTTTTTGATGGCTGCAGTGAAAACGCGCTGTAATCGTTCTGCGCATTACGACTGGGACCGGCGAAAGCA
>QHVA01000090.1 GCA_003223425.1 Gemmatimonadota bacterium | reverse complement strand
GGTATTCACCAGGCGGCAGCCCCGCGAATGAAACTCGACCATCGCGATCAGTGACGCCACCCTGAGGTCCGAGGCGAACTAGCACGCCCGAAAGCGGATGCCCCGATTCGCCGTCGATTACGGTTCCAGTCGCGCGTCCCGGGTGCCGAATTCTGCCGGTCGGCACACCGATCGGGAGGCTGTACTCGAGATACGCCTGCTTTTCGGGCGAGCCAGTGAGCATTATGGTTGCTGATCGAATCCGCAGGCTTAGTTTCGAGTCGTTCGGTAAAGTATGCGTCAGGCGTGCATCTATCTGCGAGTAAGTGCGGGCAGCGGCATTGTGACTAC
>QHVA01000092.1 GCA_003223425.1 Gemmatimonadota bacterium | reverse complement strand
GCGCTGCTTGCAGTAGAAGATCTGGTCCTCACCGATCTTCGACGTCGATGCCTCGTGCTCCAGCGTGGCGGTGTTGTTCTGCACCTCGATGTACGGGAAGGTGTGCGCACCACACTTGTTGCCGATCAGCATCGAGTCGCATTGCGTGTAGTTCCGCGCTCCTTCCGCCTTGGGCAACACGCGCACGAGTCCGCGGTAGCTGTTGTTCCCTTCACCGGCGGAGATTCCCTTCGAGACGATCGTCGACTTCGTGTTCTTGCCGATGTGGATCATCTTGGTGCCGGTGTCGGCCTGCTGCTTTCTGTTGACGACGGCGACCGAGTAGAACTCGCCGGTCGAGTTATCGCCCTGCAGAATCACGCTCGGATACTTCCACGTGATCGCCGAACCGGTTTCGACCTGGGTCCACGATATCTTCGAGTTCACGCCGGCGGCCTTGCCGCGCTTGGTCACGAAGTTGAAGATGCCGCCTTTGCCTTCGGCGTCACCGGAGTACCAGTTCTGCACCGTCGAGTATTTCACCGTCGCGTTGTCGAGCGCGATCAGCTCGACGACTGCCGCGTGGAGCTGATTCTCGTCGCGCTTGGGAGCAGTGCATCCCTCGAGGTAGCTAACCGAAGCGCCTTCGTCGGCGATAATCAGTGTGCGCTCGAACTGGCCGGTGTTTCTGGTGTTGATGCGGAAGTACGTCGAAAGCTCCATCGGGCACTTCACACCCTTTGGTACGTAGGCAAACGAACCATCGCTGAACACTGCTGCGTTGAGCGCAGCGTAGAAGTTGTCGCTGTGTGGAACGACGGTTCCGAGGTACTTCTCGACGAGATCGGGATGGGTCTGCACCGCTTCGCCGAATGAGCAGAAGACGATTCCGAGCTTGCTGAGCTCCTCCTTCATCGTCGTGCCAACCGAGACGCTGTCGAAGATCGCATCGACCGCGACGCCGGCGAGCATCTTCTGCTCGTTTAGCGAGATGCCGAGCTTCTCGTAGGTGCGAAGGAGCTCGGGATCGACTTCGTCGAGACTCTGGAGCGGCTTTACGCTCTTCGGAGCGGAGTAGTAAACGAGGGAGTTGTAGTCGATCGGCGGGTATTTGACGTTGCCCCAGTGCGGCTCCTTCATGGTGAGCCAACGGCGGTAGGCCTTGAGGCGCCACTCGAGCATGAACTCCGGCTCGTTCTTTTTCGCCGAAATCGTGCGGATTATGTCCTCATTGAGGCCCGGCGGCACGGTGTCCGTCTCGACGTCCGTGACGAACCCGTATGCGTACTCGCGGTTGACCAGCGCCTCAATTCCTGAACTCATTCCAACTCCTTGGCGTTTCTACACTTCCCTTCGTAGATTCAATCTAAAGCAATTCTGTCGGGATAGTCAAGCGAACAAGTGTCTTTCTATCCTATTGTCTTTTCAGCACTTAGGCGGCCAAAGCGCGTGCAGCGCGTGCTGACTTGCCCACGTTAGAGGACCCGTATCATGGGCGTTTCCCGACCCATTTTCGATTCACCCGCCGGCGATTCGGAGTTCGAGCCCGTAGCCTCGGTGGATGAGTTGAGCGAGGGAACGGTGCTGCAACGGGTGCGTGGGAGTGGTGACGCGATTTGTCTCGTCAGACACAAAAACGAGATCTCCGCGCTGAGTGATATCTGCACTCATCAGCACTTTTCGATGTCGCTGGGCGACCTCCTCGAGGACGGGACCCTTCAGTGCGCGTGGCACGGCACGCGGTACGACTGCCGAACGGGTGAGGTGAAGCAGGTACCGGCCACGAGTCCATTACCGGTTTTTCAGCTGCGGCTGGAGGGAGACACGATCCTGGTCGGTCCGCGTTGCGAGAGAATCGACGGGAAGTACCGGCCGTCGACGGTGCGTGTGCCATGAGTCCTGCTCGGTCATCGACGAGACGGCAGTCGATGGAGCTGCGCGCCGATTTCCCACTCCTCGCCAATAACCCGGGTCTTCACTACCTCGACTCGGCCGCTACATCGCAGAAGCCGCAAGTGGTACTCGATGCACTGCGAGACTTTTACGAGACCGCAAACGCCAACCCACATCGCGGCGTCTACTCGCTCTCGGTGAGAGCGACTGAATGCTACCACCAGTCGCGCGCGAGAATCGCGGAGTTCCTCGGCGTTCGGGATTCCGACTGTCTGATCTTCACTCGTGGAACAACCGAGGGATTGAATCTGGTCGCGTGGTCGTGGGGAATGGCCAATGTGGAGGCGGGCGACGAGATCGTCGTCACCGGGCTCGACCATCACGCCAACTTCGTCCCCTGGCAGGTGCTCGCGATGAGGAAGGGAGCGAAGTTCAGAATCTGCGAGCTGACGCCCGATGGGAGGATCGACCTCGATTTTCTGAGCGGGTTGCTCAACGAGCGAACGAAAGTTGTTGCATTCAATCACGTGTCGAATGCGCTGGGAACGATCAATCCGATCGCTGAGATCGCTCGACTGGTACGAGAGAAAGCCGATGCGATACTCGTCTGCGACGGCGCGCAAAGCGCTCCACACTTCCCCGTTTCGTTCGATTCGCTGGGCGTCGACTTCTATGCCTTCAGCGGTCACAAGATGCTGGGGCCGATGGGAATCGGCGGCCTGATTGGAAAGCGCGAAATGCTCGAGGAGATGCCTCCGTATCAGACGGGCGGCGACATGATCGAGTTCGTACACGACGAACGTACGACGTGGAATATTCTGCCGCTCAAGTTCGAGGCGGGGACTCCCAACGCGGCGAACGCCGTCGGTCTCGCTGCGGCGGTCGAATACCTCGACAACATCGGAATGGATCGAGTGCTGTCGCATGAGCGTGCTCTGATGTCAGCGGCACAGAAGCGGCTCGCGGCGATTGAAGGTCTTCACATTTACGGGCCACCGCCGAGCGAGCGGAGCGGCGTACTGAGCTTTACGCTCGGTGATGTGCATCCGCACGACATTGCGACGATACTCGACGGCGAGGGAGTGTGCATCCGCGCCGGCCATCACTGCGCGCAGCCCTTGATGCGGCGGCTCGACGTCACCGCGACCGCACGTGCGTCGTTCTACGTCTACAACGACGAGAGCGACATCGATGCGTTGGTCGCAGGGATTCTGAAGGCGAGAGAGATCTTCGGATATGTGCCCGTTTAGCGCGTTCCGCTTGATAGAGAGACACAATGTCGCCAGCTAGGAGCTCTGCAGAAATTGGGGCGCTCTATCAGGAGATGATTCTCGATCACTACCGGAGACCGCGCAACAAGGGGACACTCGAGAATCCCGATGCATCGGTGGAGATAAAAAATCCCCTTTGCGGCGATGAAATCGGCCTTCAGGTCGCGTTCGATGGCGACAGCGTCAGCGATCTCAAATTCTCGGGTCGCGGCTGCTCAATCTCACTGGCCTCGGCCTCGATGATGACGCAGCTGGTAAAAGGAAAACACCGGACCGAGATCGACGCCATCAGAAATGAGTTCCGCAATCTGATGATCGGCAGCAACTCAGCGGGGGAAAACGATCGCCTTGGCTCGCTGCGGGCCCTTTCCGGTGTTGCCCGTTTCCCCGCGCGGGTGAAGTGTGCCCTGCTGGCCTGGAACGCGCTGGAAAGTGCATTGGCTCTCAAGTGACCACTAGGGGTTTGTCCTCGTCTTTTCCACAGGCGCTCACACCCGGGGCACGGCTGGATTAGTTGCTTCGGATTTCGTGAAGATCCGTACGCCGTTCTGACTGGGAGAAGCTCTCTCAACAGCTCTCGTGATGGGCGGGTCGCGTCCTTTTAGAACGCACTAACCCGACATTCAACTGGAGTTGGCAATGAGGGCATCATTTTTGGCGCCTATCCTGGCGCTTACGACGGCCGTCGCGCCGGCGCTCGCGTCAGCGCAAACTGCGACGCAAACCGTGACGTTCGCCGTCAACGCGATCAATCAAATAAGCGCCACGGGGTCGCCGTCACTGACAGTTACGACTGCGACAGCAGGCAGTCAGCCCACCGACGCTATCGATGCGGCAAGCACCTGGGCAGTCACCACGAACCAGACCGGCGCGAAGATCTCGGCTAGCATTCCCACGGCGATGCCGGCTGGGCTCACGCTCTCCGCAAACCTCGTGGCACCGGCTGGCGCGACCAGCGCAGGCTTGACAGCGCTCGGCACCGTGGCGGTCGATCTCGTTACTTCTATCACCAAGGTCGCACAGAGCGGGATGACGGCGACGTACCACCTGTCTGCGACAGCTGCAGCGGGTGTTGTCGGGTCAGCTACAAAAGTTGTCACCTACACGATTTCCGGCGGGACCTGAGCGGGCTACAAAGCTGCTCGCGGTTCCAATGAAGCCGCTGGTGGTAGGATCCGCCCTCCTTGCTGTCGGGGGCGGATTCGCGCACGCTCAGACTCTGCTCGTCTCGGGTAACCCCACCACCATGACAGTCACCGGCGCCGTCGCTGGCTCTCAGCCACTCACGGTGACCGAGAATTCGACCACGTACACGGTCAGCGCTCTAATAATCCAACCAAAGAAAGTCACGGCACAGATCAACACCAACATGCCTGTGGGCGTGACACTGACTGTGCTCCTAGTGGCGCCCTCCGGCGCAACGAGCGCGGGACGCGTCGCACTGGACAACATCGCTCGCGACGTGGTGACCAACATCACGAACACCCTGCCGCAAGCCAGAACTGTCGAATACCAGCTCACCGCGACAGTCTCCGCCGGAGTCATCCCGGTGTCGACACGCACGGTGACGCTTACGCTGGTGAACTATCCGTAGCGAACTCAACCGAAAAAGCTGATGTCGGCCTGCCACTCGAACTTGCGAACCTCGCTTCCGATCGCACTCGCTCTCCTGAGCGTAACAGCGCCCGTTCGTGCACGCGCGCAAATCTCGGTTGTTGGAAACACCGTCGAAGAGAGGACTGCGGCCCCCGGCGATACCTATGTCGGGACCATCGTCGTTCGGAACCTGACTCCCCAGTCGCAGCCGGTCAGAATTTACCAGTCCGATTACAGCTTCTTCGCCGATGGAACATCGCATTTTGACCCGCCTGGATCTCTCGGCAGGTCGAACGCGAGCTGGATCACACCATCGACCGGATCGATCATAGTTCCGCCGTCAGGTGAGATGACGGTCGCATACACCGTGCGTGTGCCCTCCATCGACACTTTGCGCGGCACGTATTGGAGCACGATCATGGTGGAGGGCGCTCTAAGCCCGCCGCGCCCGAACGCTGAGCGCCAAGTGACAATCGGAACCGTAATGCGGTACGCGATCCAGATCGCAACGCATCTCAACGGCGAGTCACCAGCGACGCTGGTTCTCGAGAAACAGAGGGTCCTCTTCGCGCCGGACAGCACTCGTTCGATCGAGCTCGAAGTCCGGAACAACAGCGAGAGGGGATACCGCCCGCTGATGTGGGTCGAGGTGTACGATGCCAGTGGGTCGCTTCGCGTGCGAGCCAAGCAGCAGCGCGGTCTGCTTTATCCCGGCACATCGATCAAACAGATCTTCGGCCTCGGCAAGCTTCCAGCAGGTAACTACAAAGCGATCGTCTTCGCCGACACTGGAGATGAGCCCGTATTTGCCGCTGAGTACAAGCTCAGTTTCTAACTGGATTTGTAATGCCCCGCTGGCCTCTCGTCGTCATTTGCGCGGCCATCTGCTCAGCGCTGCCCGGTGCCGGGGCTGCCCAGCAGCCAACGCGTAGTCAGTTCAGCATCGTCTCGCATACGTCGGGTGTGGTTGAAGCCGACCCAGGCAGCACCATAACCCTCGTATTCTCCCTCGAAAGTCTTTCACGCGACTCTCTCGAGCTGCTGCCCTCGCTGGGCATTCCCGACGGGTGGTCCGTCGTCGTGGGTTCGGGAGCTCTTTCGCTGGCACCGCGCGCAACGGACACGTGGGTAATAAGTGTCTTCATCCCGGCGCGGGCAGAAAGCGGCAGATACCCGCTGCGTATCGGAGCGCGGGTCCCATCCAGTGACTCGGTTCCCGATCGGATAGACACGATAAGCGTGGACGTCAAGCGAAAGCATGCCTTGTCGCTCACTCTGGTTGACCATCCGCAATACGTCATCACTGGCCATCGGTACGAACTAAGCTTTCGCGTCAAGAACCGCGGCAATGGTTTAGCCAGCGTTCACCTTAAGGCACAAAGCGCACTCGATTCATCACCGGTCATCGACCGGCCAGCAATTCAGCTTCACCCGGATCAGGCCGCTACGATCAATCTCCGGATCGATACGCCGGCCTCAGGGGTTCACCGTTCAGACGATATCGTTCAAGTCAGCGCTACGGAGGAAAACGCTGGCGGGGACTCAGCGGCCAGCGCGATTGCGTCGGCGCGTGTATTCGTACTGCAGTCGTCGGCGGAGCGCGAACCGCTGGCGACGGTTCCGGCGAGACTTGGATTACGCGCGGCTACTCGGAGCACAGGACTATCTCCATTCGAGCTCGTTGGAGGTGGTTTGCTGCGCGCTGATCGCGAAGAAAGTGTTGAATTCGTTTTTCACGGGCGATCAGGCCTTAACTCTCCGTTCGGCGAGGAAAGAGAAAACCGATTCGAAATCAGGGCGCCGAAGTACCGCGCCCGCGTTGGGGATAATGTCTTCCTGCCCTCGACCCTTACCGGAATAGGTCAGTCAGGATTTGGTGGAGGCCTGGACTTCACTGGCGACCTGCTCTCTGGCGGCGCATACGCACAGCGTTTCCGCTACATGCCGGGCAACCAGTCTGAGCGCGCAGCTTACGTCGCCATCGATCGTAGCCTCGCTTCGTTCGGCTACCGACTTGGTCTCACTGCCGTAGATCGTTCAGGCGGTTCACTCGCTGGGAGAGTGCTGAGTACATCGCTTCGGATGCGTTCGCCAGGGAACAGCGTTCTCGATGCGGAGATCGCGAGGAGCGGCGCTGAGAGCGGACAGGGATTCGCGAATTCTATCCGGCTAACGGGTGGACAATCCTTCCGCTTCGATCTGGGTCACGTGGCTGGCGACTCTGCTTTCGCCGGTCCCAGTCGCAATGCGCAGAACGATTACGGCACATTTTCACTCCAGCCTTCAAAAAGAGTTCAGCTGAACGCGACACTCAGTCGTAGCCGTTTCGCGGCGGTCTTTGATTCCGCGCTCTCTCACACGCAGTTCGCCTCGGCGGCGGTCGGTGTAACCTACGCCGAACGGCTAACGCTGGAGTACGCCGGAATTGGCAGGTCGCTTGGCTCCGCTCGCTGGGGCCTGGACGAAACGCAGCGCTACGCCAAAGCGCGCGTCGATCAACCGCTGGCTTTCGGCAGCCTCTGGATCGCGCTCGAGATGGGTGGACGCGGGGATTCAGCGTCCGTCGGCGGGACGTACCATCAGCTCCAAGTCGGAACCAGCGCCAGGAATCGCTTCGGCTCGTTTTCCATGTTCACTGACCTCTATGACGGAGGTTCGCTGACGAGGGGCTTGGCGGGAATGAGCAGCATTGGAGGCAGCGCGTCACTGAAGGTGACGGAATCGACCACGCTCGGTGTCTTCGGGTACGGGGCGCGTAATCACACTGCCGGTGCCCGCGCTTACTCGCAGATAGATGCACGCCTGACGCATACTTTGCCGAACGACTCGAAACTGAGCCTGCGGATTCGATCAGCAACCACGATGCTCACCGCCTCGTCCGAGAAGCTCGCGTATCTCGAGTACAGCCTACCCATCGGCGTGCCGACCGGCAGAATTCGGCGCCCGGGACGCGCGACGGGAACCGTAATCGACGGCGAATCGGGGCATCCGCTTTCGGGCGTTCTAGTTCGCCTCGGACCTCAGGGCGGCGTCACTGATCGGGATGGTCGAGTTTCATTCGCGGGACTGCCGCCTGGTGAATACCGCGCATCGCTGGCGAGCGAAGCGTCAATCTCCAACGCTGCGTTCGAAGGAAATTCAGTAGTGAGAATAGACAGCACGCACCACGAAGCAGCGGTTTTCCAGCTGGCAGTGTCTCGAGCCTCCAGAATTCGCGGTGTCGTGCGCCAGTTTTCTGATGCACGAACGGCGCTCGGTTCCGATGCCGATTCACTCGAATACAGCGGGCCCGCGGAGGGAATAACTATTGCCTTGTACGCAGCGTCAGACACGCTTTACCGCACAAGTGACTCGGAAGGCAAATTTGCCTTCAATGAGATCCCAGCCGGACGATGGACGGTTGTCGTTGAGAGTCTCTTAGCATCCTCACTTGTGGTTGAGCATCCACGAGTCGTACTTACGACAGGTCCGGCAGAGGAAGCCGTTGTGGAGTACCGAATCGTGCCGAAGAAGAAAAAAGTGAAAATCATTGT
>QHVA01000229.1 GCA_003223425.1 Gemmatimonadota bacterium | reverse complement strand
AACCAGCCGAACGCGAGGATGAAGGTGCCGAGCAGCGCCATCGGAATGTTGTGTCCGGGGATAGCGTTGGCGCTTCCATTAGAGTTGTACTTCCCGCGTCGCGGACCTATCAGTTTTCCGGCGAGTAATGCCATCACACCGCCGGTCATGTGCACAACCGATGATCCGGCAAAGTCCACGTGGCCGTGGCCGAGCCCGACGTTCCGGCCGAGCGCTGCGAGCCAGCCGTTCCCCGACACCCAGTTGCCGTAGTTCGGGTAGATGATGGTGCCGATGAAGGCGGTGAAGATGCAGAAGGCGGAGAACTTCCAGCGCTCCGCGGCCGCGCCGGTGGGAATCGTCGCGGCGGTGTCCATGAACACCATCTGAAAGAGGAAGTACGCGAAGATGGAAGCGTTGTAGGCCACTCCGGTCAGGAAGAAGCCCTGCATTCCGAACAGGCCCCAGGCGTGGCCGCCGATGTGGATGCTGAACTCGGTGTTGAGCTTGTCGTAGCCGCCGAGCGTGGCGAGTGCGCCGATTCCGCCCGCTTGTAGCGCGAAGCCAACCGCCCAGTAGGCGAGCATGCCGATCGCGTAGACCATGAAGTTCATGGTCATCGTATGACCCGCGTTCTTGGCGCGCGTGAATCCCGTCTCGACCAGCGCGAAGCCGGCCTGCATGAACATCACGAGAAATCCGGCGACAAGCGTCCACACGAAATTGATCGACGTGGAGTTGGCGGCGGTCTGTGTTGCCACGGAATCGATTTTGGTCGCCGCGGCGGCCTGCGCCATCAGCGCAACAGGCGACGCGAGCAAACCGACGACGACGAGCACTGCGCTCCTCATGAACACCTTCACAGTTCTCCTCCAGCGAGAGGGGTGAGAGTTGGTTCGACGAACAAAAACAAAAGCCCCCGCGTTCATCGATCGAAACGCGGGGGCATTGGCAGCGAGATGCGGAGCTCTTTGGCGACTCTACCCGAAACGTTCGATCACGTCCCACAGGTTCTGTGGGAGCGGGCGATTATTTCGAGAATTGAGGGAAGAGACGCGGCGAGCAGAGAGCGGCATGACTGGGCTACTGGTTGCGGCGGACACGAGCAATCCCGGACGTGGAACAGTATTCCGCCACTATCCAGATGTCAAGGCATCTTTGCAAAAAATGCAAGATTGGGTGGTCAAAATGCAAAATTCTGGGCTAAAACCGCAAGAATGCGCGCTCGAAGTGCAAGATATGCTCAAGAGCGCCACCACCAGGCGCTAACGGCGTCGCTTGGCAACCCGCATCGACTACCTCTGGGCACAGATCGACGTAAAGTTTGTCGTCGGCATACTCGGAGTGGAGAGATCATGCGCAGCAAGGCCAGCTTTCGCGGACATCCGAATCACCCAGCTCTGATTCCGTTTCCGCTCGCATTTCTCATCGGCGCGTTCCTTTTCGACCTGGTGGGCGTCGTCTTCAATCGACCGGCGCTCTGGACAACCGGCGCCTACCTGACCGTCGTGGGAGTCATAAGCGGAGTCGTCGCCGCAATTCCGGGTATCATCGACTTCCTCTATACGGTTCCACCCAACAGCTCCGGCAAAGCCCGGGCGCTCAAGCATGCCAGCGCTATGGTCAGCGCGCTAATCCTGTTTACCGTGGCGAAGTGGCTGCGGGGTGACGTCACCACTGAACCCGGTTTGCCTGTGCTCGTACTCGAGGCGATAGGCGCCGGGTCTCTCACCGTCGGCGGTTGGCTCGGCGGAGTGCTGGTGAGCCGCAACCAGGTGAGCATCGACCATCGCTACGCCGGCGCGGGGAAATGGAAGGAGGAGAACGTCGACAAACCGGCATCAGGGCAGCCGGTTGTCGTAGCGATCGACGGGCTCGAGGCGAACCAGATGAAGCTCGTTCACGTGGCGGGGAAGCGGCTCGTCGTCGCGCGCACCGACAAAGGTTGGGCTGCGTTCGATGATCACTGCACGCACAAGGGCGGATCGCTCGCGGACGGCGTGATGATCTGCGGAACGGTGCAGTGTCCGTGGCACGGATCGCAGTTCGACGTCGTGACGGGCGGCGTGAAGTCGGGCCCCGCCCGCGAATCGATCAAGGCTTATCGCGCCGAACCATCGGGTGACCAACTGAAAGTCTGGTTGTAGTCCATTGCCGAGCGCCACGGGATGAATGAGAAGGCGGTACTCATCGATCAGGGCGCGCGCCAAGCCAGTCCGCCGCATTATTATCCACACAACCTTCTCATTAGAATCCCGACTATGCCTAGAGCGTCTGCCCGCTCCAAATCGTCAAGAAAGTCGAGCAAGTCAAGAAAGCCAACGAGAAAGCCAGCACGAAAGTCAACGGCCAGGTCGATCAAGCAGGAGAGTCCGCATGCGCTCCTATTCCCCGACCTCGAGTCAGAGCTCGCGACAACGCGACGCATGCTCGAGCGCGTTCCCAACGGCAGCAACGATTGGCGCCCTCACACGAAGTCGCGGACACTCGGCGAGCTCGCCACTCACGTGGCTCAGCTACCAGGTTTCGGCATTCTGATGTTGACGCGCAACGAATTCGACGGCTTGGGGCCGCGCC
>QHVA01000226.1 GCA_003223425.1 Gemmatimonadota bacterium | reverse complement strand
ATGTTCACGTGCCCGAAGAAATGCTCCTGCATGAAATAGGCGTAACTCTGCGGGTGATTACCGGGCAGGCCGACATACTCATCCAGATTGAACGTCATCACCCGTGAGAAGTCGAGCTGCGCCTGCTTGTGCATTCGCACTAGCTCCTGGTACAGCCCGAGCGGCGTCGAGCCCGTCGCCATGCCGAGCACGGCGTTGGGCTTGGTGTTGAGCAGCTCGGCGACCATCTGCGCCGCCAGTTTGCTCATCTCGTTGTAATTCCGCCCGATGACTACTTCCATGAGGTCCTCACCGTCTGTTCTTCCTCTCTGAAAAATGGCGCGAGGATTCTGATAAGTTCAGGTCGCACTATATGCTGCGATAATGCGGCAGCGGCGGCAACATGCTTCGAGCCAGTGCGCCGACAGGCTCTTCGGCGCGACGATGGCTGCGCCCGCCCTAGCTATGTTTCAACGAATGTCATTCGTTCGAATCACCGCAATCTTCGGCGCCCCTTTTTTATTCGCTTCCACGCTGCAATCGCAGGTCGTCGAGCGTCCCGTTGCGTTCGACAACGCCGGACAAGTGATGGTGATGACGCCCTACATCGCCGAGCGTGCTTCGCTGCGCGCGCCCTGGTGGCCGGTGTCGGGCGATTTCACCGAGGCTCGGCTGTACACGGTGAATGACTCGAGTTACGTGCTCACCGTCGGCCGACGCAGTGGCGTCGTCGAACGCTACACGCTGTCGGTATCCGATAGAGATGCGATCCGCGCCATCGTCTCACGTCTGCCGCAGGACGTAATAGTAGCGCGCAACGATGCCCGCAACGCTTTCGTCAAGAATCAGACGATACTCGGCCTGCTCGCCTACGGACCTGCGTTCGCCGGAGCCATTGGCGATAACAATGCCGGCCGGACCGCTGGATACCTCGTCGTTGGCGGGGGAACCTTCTTCGCCGCTTCGGAGATCTCGAGGCGAACTTCGATCTCGCGCGCACAGAGCGATCTGGCTTTCAACATGGGGCACAACGGCGCGCTCGCCGGCTGGGCAACGATGTTCGTCTTCAACGCCGGCGATCGTGCTCAGGCAGCTGGCGCATTCGTCGGCGGACTGACCGGAACAGCGCTCGGCGTTGGCATCGGACGCAACATGACCGAGGCGGACGCGGTAGGTGCAGCATTCGGCTCGGACATCGGCACCCTCATAGGCTGGGGTGTGGCCGAGGCTATTAGGGGAAGAGAGACCTGCACCGTCAACCCCAACGATCCGTTTGCGTCGCCGCAATGCAGCCGGAACCTCTCCGATCGGAGCGAGGTCGCCATCATCCTCTCCTCGGGAATTCTCGGGTATCCGTTCGGCGTGCTGTATCCGCGTAACGCACGCTACCACGTCACTCCCGGCGACATCCAAACCTTGTGGGGCACTACCGTACTGGGCGCGACGATGGCTGGAGCTTTTCTTGGCACAGGCGCGAGCGGCCGGGTATGGGCATCGACGCTGACCGCTGGCGGAGTGTTGGGTATCCTCGCCGGGGACCGGTTCCTCGTCCAGCGTTTCGATCACAGCCGGACCGACGGCGGGCGAGTCACTTTGGGCACGCTCGCCGGAGGCCTGATGGGAGCTGGTGTCGCCGCCCTGATCAACAGCGACGACCCCGGCCCCCACCTAGTACTCGGGCTGGCATCGGTCGGGGCATTGGCGGGCCTCATTGTTACCGAGCGCTATCTGGACCCGGCAGCCGACGCCGGACAGCCTCGCTTTCGTGTAACTTTCAATCCGGCGAGCATCGCGCTGATGGCGGCCCGCACACCAGGGAATCATTCCCTATTCAATGTGAGGTTCTAGTGGATACCACGACGACACTCACTTTCGGCGAGAGACTGCAGGATAGCTTCGAGCAGCTCTATCGCTACGTACCGGCGCTGTTCGGCGCGCTGGTCATTCTGTTTGCCGGTTATCTCCTCGCCCGATTGCTCGAGAAGGGAACCGATCGGTTGATGCGACGGATCCACCTCAATCAGATCCTCGAGCGTGGCGGCGTGATGCAGGCTGTCGAGAGATCGGGCTCGCGAGTGAATCCAACAAGAGTCGCTGGGAGTCTCGTCTTCTGGTTCGTGATGTTCGCGGTGATGCTGGTCGCCGCGAACGCGCTGGGGCTTCAGTCGCTCGCCAACGTGTTCTCGGAGCTGGTGAGCTACATCCCGAGCGTTATCGCAGCGATCGTCATCCTGATAGTCGGCATCGTACTCGGCGCATTCGTCGGTGGACTGATCATGGCGTCGGCGGGTGGACTGCACGGCGGACCGACATTAGCGCGCGTCGGCAAGGGCGGTGTTGTCCTCCTCGCCACTTTCATGGCGCTGCAGGAGCTCGGCGTCGCGACAGAGATAGTGACGACTGCTTTCGCTATCCTGTTTGGAGCTGTTGCCCTCGCGCTATCCCTTGCCTTTGGACTCGGAAATCGAGAGCTGGCTGGTGAAGTCACGCGAAACTGGTACCGGCGCTACAGGGAAGAGCGCGACAACATCGAGCGAGACAATCGCGAGCTCGATAGAGTCGAAGGAATCACGACG
>QHVA01000087.1 GCA_003223425.1 Gemmatimonadota bacterium | reverse complement strand
GGATCCCGTTTGCTGATGCAACCACCACGGGCGGCGCGGCGAATTCCGAGGAGCTCGAGCCGTACGAAGACGCCTCTAAAACATCGGCGCGAGCCTTCCGATTGAGTGTAACTCCTGCTGCCGCAGCTACACCAACGCGAACGAACTTCCGCCTAGAAATCGCCACTGTAATTTCCTCCGAGAAAGCTGAATAGCTCCCAGACGCAG
>QHVA01000086.1 GCA_003223425.1 Gemmatimonadota bacterium | reverse complement strand
AAACTCACCATCGCCCGTACCCGACACCGCGCAGCTCAGATTGTTGGCGTAAGTCCCCGCGCCAATGATCGGGGAGTCGCCAACCCGGCCATACCGCTTCATCTCCGTCCCTCCGGTGGATGTGCCCGCAGCGAGATTCCCAGCCTTGTCCAGGGCGACGGCGCCAACCGTTCCGAAATAGTTTTCCTCACCGGGAAGCGCAGTTGTCTTCCCACTGTCTGCCCTCGCCCTCGCTGCCTCGAATCCTCGCCAGCGCCGCTCCGTCCA
>QHVA01000088.1 GCA_003223425.1 Gemmatimonadota bacterium | reverse complement strand
GGAGGCTGGGTGGGCCGGCTGATCTAGCTCAGCGGAGCTAGGCAGGCGGATACTTGACTGGTCCACCAAATCCGCGTCAAGCAAAAAAAAATTCTTGACGGACGGGAGCATCATCATATGTTTGCATCCGCTTCCACGCCGTCTCTTCATCGAAACGACACCCGCGTGCAGCCACTGCCGCGGGTTCTTTCATAAATAGCCTCACCTCAAGCTGTGCCATCGGCTCCAGCCGATGGATACGCCGGTATTCCGGCATTCCTGTTTTCGGGGGAGTTCATGAAGAGATTGGTTTCACTCGCCGTGGCGGCTCTTGCCTTCACCGCCTGCCAGGACGCATCGAGTCCGATCAGACAGTCCCGCTCGATTCCCGCGCCGGTTTTCAGCCGCGCTGGGGCGACTCCTGACAGATACATCGTCGTTCTCGCCGATGCCCTCCGTTCCCAGGACCAGGACGACGTCGAAAACGAGATGGCCCGCTCAGCAGGCGGCGAGCTTAGGCATTCGTATCGCCACGCACTCAAGGGATTCGCAGCGCGCTTATCCCCCGCGGCTGTGGCATTGCTCGCCAGGGATCCGCGTGTTCGCTACATCGAGCAGGATGACATCGCGCACGCGATCGCGACCGAAAGCGGGGCGACGTGGGGACTCGATCGCATCGATCAGCGCGCGCTCCCTCTAAGTACCACCTATACCTATAACGCCACCGGCGCCGGTGTAACGGTCTACATCATTGACACCGGTATCAGGTTCGACCACTCGGAGTTCGGTGGCAGAGCGTCGACCGGAATCGATGAAGTCACCCCTGGCGGGAACGCCGCCGACTGCAACGGCCATGGAACACACGTGTCCGGAACGGTGGGTGGATCGACATACGGCGTCGCCAAGGACGTACTACTGGTAGCGGTACGCGTCCTGGATTGCAGTGGCAGCGGCTACTATTCAGGCGTCGTCGCGGGAGTCGACTGGGTAACTGGACAAAAGAATGCCTATCCCGCCACTCCGATGGCCGCCAACATGAGTCTTGGTGGCGGTGTTTCACAGGCCTTGGACGACGCGATTGCAAGCTCCACTACCGCGGGGGTCACGTACGCGGTCGCCGCCGGCAACAGCGGCCTCAATGCGTGCAACTACTCCCCCGCGAGAGCACCCTCGGCAATTACCGTGGGAGCCACGGACGACACCGACACGAAGACGTCGTGGTCCAACTTCGGAACGTGCGTCGACATCTTCGCTCCGGGCCTGAACATCACTTCATCCTGGTACACGAGCGCTACCGCCACCAATACGATCAGCGGAACCTCGATGGCTTCCCCCCACGTCGCCGGAGCCGCTGCGCTTTATCTGCAAACGAATCCATCGGCTTCTGCCGCCACGGTTGCATCTGCGTTAGTTGGTTACGCGACGGCCGGCGCGGTGACGAACGCCGGCTCGGGGTCTCCGAATCTCCTTCTTTACACCGGCTCGATCGACGCCGGGCCTCAGCCCCCGACCGCGGACTTCGACTGGAGCTGCAATCTGCACGCATGCTCGTTCACCAGCACTTCGAGCGCGGATGCGGCGACAGCCACGTACGACTGGGACTTCGGCGACGGCTCGGCACATGACAGCGGGACTACTAGTTCGCACACTTACGATCTCGCTAATACGTACAACGTCACTCTGAACGTTGTCGACGTAAATGGAAACAGCTCGAA
Source organism: Gemmatimonadota bacterium (assembly GCA_003223425.1). Classification (GTDB taxonomy): domain Bacteria; phylum Gemmatimonadota; class Gemmatimonadetes; order Gemmatimonadales; family Gemmatimonadaceae; genus UBA4720. The sequence continues at coordinate 6,880 of QHVA01000088.1, read as the reverse complement.
GATGAAGGCAGTCGTCGTAAACGATGCGCCGCCGTCTTCGACCGCCAGCTTCACCAAGTCGTGCTCGGGCCGTACTTGCAGCTTCAACGGTAGCTCGTCCACCAACGCCACGTCCTACAGCTGGAGCTTCGGCGACGGCGCAACCGCGACCGGCGTTACGACATCGCACCGGTTTGCCCGGTATCGCAGCTACACCGTCACTCTCACCACCCAGCCCGGAAATTCCACGGCACAGCAGACCGTGACCTGCACCAGCTCATGCAAGTAGATCGACGAACGTAACGGATCGGCCTCTTAACGAAGCGCCCGGCACCAGTGATGGTGTCGGGCGCTTCGTGTTGGCGTCCTAGTGCCAGTCACTCTCACTCGCGTAGCGACTCGCGATGACTGCGCATCGCAGATTCTACACTGCTCGCTGCTCGCGCAATGCCTGAGCGCGTATCAGCATCGCGCCGAGTCCCAGCACCGTTGCGATTAGCGTAATGAAACCACCAACGAAAGGCACGATCCCGATCACGATCAAAAGCAGCCCACCAACGAGAAAATTGACGACCGCTCCCTGACGCCCAGTGCGAGCTCGGCCTCCAAGAATCAGCCGGCCGAGCCAAACGGCGACCGCGACGCGACCCAGGTAGAGCAGAGTGACGTAGATGGCTACGGTAAGTAGCGCGAGCGGTATTCCAATAATCGTGATGAGTGCGATGCAGGCGGCAATCGGCACGAGGATCAGCCAACCGATGCCAAAAAGCGCCGAGCGGCCCGGACTCAATCCTAGTGTGTCCGATGCCTCGGCTGCAAACCGCGGCAGAAGAGCGACTGCGACAACTCCTGCCACGAGGAACCCGAGCGTCAGGAGCACACGGAATCCACTGGGGCCCCGTCGCACGGGCAGTGCGGTAATGGTGCCTGACACACGCGCTGACGGGTCGATTTGGACTTTGTCTCGGGGAACGCGATAACGCAGGCTCCCCGCGATCTGAGCTCGCGGTCCGAGACGAAGGCTCCCGGCCGAGATCTCGACATCGCGGCCGACAGGTCCGTTCAGCATCACCTTTCCACCCGCTGCCAGCAGGCCGCCCTGCAATGCACCCTTCACCCAAATCGTACCGCCTACGATGTAGACATTTCCCGCAACTGCCGCCGCGGAATCCAAGTCGATGTCTCCGCCGGCAATAGTCGCATTCCGTTCGACCGCTCCTTTCAGATAAATCCGGCCGCCGGCGGCGCGGACTGAGCCATGAATTCGTCCACCGATTGTTTGCTTTCCACCTACGCCGAGATAATCTCCGCCCGCCGATCCCGAGAAGTTCACATCGCCACCGGCGAGAATTGCGTCGCCAGGAACGCTGTCAGTGACGTTCGGGGCCGAGCCACGCGCCAGCAGATCCTCGCCGTTTCGCTTTGTCTCGTTTTCAGGCCGCGCGCGATTGCACGCGAAAGTCGCCGCCATGAATACAGGTCCCAACAACCCCAACCGGAAATGAGAGCGAGTCTGGAACACCATTGGATCCCTCCGAGTGGGAGGCACGACGAGGACGCGACTATTCGTGGAACTGAGTCGGACTTAGAATTTGCTGTTCCTCTTCCATTTTGCCACCATCACTAATGCCATCTCGCCCTTACGTTCTGGCCGAATCCAACTGGAAGGCGGTAAAAGACACGCCGTTCGAAGTCGCAATTCTCCCGTGGGGTGCGACCGAGCCGCACAACTATCATCTGCCCTACAGCACCGACAATTACGAGACAGGCGCGCTGGCCGAGCGGGCGGCGGAGATCGCGTGGAAGAAAGGCGCGAAAGTCATCGTGCTTCCGACCGTTCCGTTCGGCGTGAACACCGGGCAGATCGACCTCAAGCTCGCAATCAACATGAATCCGAGCACGCAGCTCGCGCTGCTGACTGACATTGCGTCGGCGATCGCCGGTCAGGGCGTCAGGAAGTTGCTGATCCTGAATGGGCACGGCGGCAACGATTTCAAGCAGATGATCCGTGAGCTGCAGACACGGCTCGATCTCTTCATCTGCACAATCAATTGGTGGACGTGCGTCAAGAGCGCCGACTACTTCGACGAGCCAGGTGACCACGCCGGCGAGATGGAGACGAGCCTCATGATGTCGCTGCAGCCGGACTTGTTGCGGCCGTTGTCAGAAGCCGGTGCCGGGAAAGGGAGAAAATTTCGTATCGCGGGTCTTCGGGACGGATGGGCCTGGGCTCCGCGCCAGTGGTCGAAGGTGACCGACGATACCGGTACCGGAAACCCCGCCGCAGCCACGCCGGAGAAAGGAGAGAAATTCCTGCGTGCAGTCACCGAGCGCATCGCCGGGTTCCTGGTGGATCTTGCCAGGGCCGATCTTGAGAAGATGTACGAGTAGGATTGAATAGCAACGGCAACTACAGCTACGCTGCTACCCGCTTCCCGCTACGCCGCCGGTCGCTTCCCGCTGCGGATAGCGGGCGGCAGTGTAGTTGTCAGTTGCCGTTGCAGCTTTAGAATCACACGACGATGTTGAGCAACCGCCCCGGAACGAACACGACCTTCCTCGGCGCACTAGCAACGAACTTCGACACGGCAGGATCGGCGAGAGCAGCGACGAGCGCGGCTTTCTCGGTAGTGTCAGGGGCGACCATCACCCTGCCGCGAACCTTCCCGTTCACCTGAACGACGAGCTCGATCAAATCCTCCGCCGCGAGCGCGGGATCGAAGCTTGGCCACGCCGAGTCGAATACGCTTCCCGTTTCGCCGGTTTGCTCCCACAACTCTTCTGCGATGTGTGGTGCAAATGGAGATACGAGCGTAATGAGCGGAAACACCTCGTCGCGATGGGGCGTTCGTTCTCCTTTTCGAAGAACGTTCATGTACTCCATCATCGCGGCAATCGCGGTGTTGTAGCTCAGTCGCGGAATGTCTTCGCTGACTTTCCGAATAGTTTGATGCAGCTTGCGCATCACCGAGTGATCGGGTTCCCCACCGCCATCGCTGGACATGCTTTGAACCGACGCGAACAATCTGTCGAGAAAGCGCCGCGTCCCTGAGATGCTCTGATCGCGAAAATCTCCGCCCTGGTCGTACGGCCCGAGGAACATGAGGTACATACGGAATGCATCGGCACCCCAATGCTCGATGTACTCGTCGGGATTCACGATGTTGCCCTGAGTCTTCGACATCTTCGCGCCTTCGCGGATGATGTGACCGTGCGCGCGAAAGCGCGTGAAGGGCTCCTCGAAATCGAGCTGCCCCGCGTCGTGGAGAACCATCGTGATGAATCGCGAATACAAGAGATGCAACACCGCGTGCTCGTTACCTCCGATGTAGGACGTAACAGGCAGCCACTTCATGGTGACATTCTTCTCGAATGGCACGTCGTCGCGCCCGACGCTCGGATAGCGGAGGAAATACCAGGCGCTGTCCAGGAAAGTGTCCGACACATCTGTCTCGCGCCGTCCCGTCTTGCCGCATTTTGGGCACTCGACCAGGTACCACTCTTTATGTCGCGCCAGCGGCGAGACACCGGAATCGTCGGGTTTGAAATCCTCGATGAAAGGCAGCACAACCGGCAGATCTTTTTCCGGCACCGGCACAGTCCCACACGACTCACAGTAGATGATGGGAATCGGCGGACCCCAGTACCTCTGACGCGAGATGCACCAGTCGTGGAGACGATAATGAACCACTGGCTTGGCAGACCCAGCCTTCGTCAGGAACTCTACGATTGCTTTCTTCGCGTTCTCGACGCGGAATCCATCGAACACGCCTGAATTGACGAGGGTGCCGGATTCGCACTCTGTGAAAGCTTCGTGCAAGGGCGTATTTACATCCTCCCGCTCTCCGCAAACGACGCGAACTATCGGTAGATCGAACTTCTTTGCGAACTCGAAATCGCGCTGGTCGTGGCCGGGCACTCCCATGATGGCGCCAGTGCCGTATTCCATTAGCACGTAATCGGAGATCCAGATCGGGATCTCCTTTTCGGTCGCCGGATTAATGGCGTAGGAACCGGTGAAGATGCCTGTCTTCTCGATGCTTGTTTTCCGCGTAATGATGTCCCGCTTCTTCGTTCTCTCTCGATACGCGCTCACGTCACGACGCTCCCCAGACTTCGTGAGTCGCTCGACGAGCGGGTGCTCTGGAGCGAGAACCATGTACGTCGCTCCGTAGATCGTGTCGGGCCGGGTGGTGAAGACGCGAATCTCGCACTCCCCGCCCTCCGTATCACGCGTCGCGAACACCAATTCAGCTCCTTCCGACTTTCCGATCCAATTGCGCTGCGCCGTCCTGGTGGTGTCCGACCAGTCGATGCGCTCGAGATTCTCCAGCAGTTTTGGCGCGTACTCGCTGATGCGGAAGAACCACTGCTCGAGAAGCCGTTGCTCAACCGGCGTCTGACTCCGCTCGCACAGTCCACCAATTACCTGCTCATTGGCGAGCACAGTCTTGCAGTCGGGACACCAGTTGACCGCCGCTTGCTTCTTGTAAGCGAGACCCTGCTTGAACAACTGCAGAAAGAGCCACTGCGTCCACTTGTAGTAGCTCGGGTCCGTTGTCGCGAGGCGATAACGCCAGTCGACCATCAGTCCCGCGCTTTCGAGCTGGCGCTGGAAGTTCGCGATGTTCCGCGGGATGAGGTCCATCGGATGCTGCCCAACTTTGAGCGCGTAGTTCTCCGAATGAATCCCGAATGCGTCGTAGCCGAGGGGCTCGAAGACGTTGTGTCCCATGAGCCGCTGGAATCGTCCATAAATGTCGTTCCCCGTGAACGCAAAGAGATTCCCGACGTGGAGTCCTTCGGCGGACGGATAGGGGAACATCATGAGTGCATAAAACGGCCGCTGCGCGCGCTGGAGGTCAGTGTGGTTCGTCCCACGTTCCTGCCAGATGCGCTGCCACTTCCGCTCGATCGCCTGAGGGTCGTAAGTGATCGAATTGGGAGAGGGAGGGGGAGGGGCGGATGAAGACAGAGGCTCGTTTCGTGTTGCCGAGTTGTCCATTTGTACAAACTAGCGGCTCAGCGACGGAGTTTCATCTGCCGCCGCAGCTGACCAAGTCGATCCACAATCGCTTTCAAAGATGACCGCTACGCCGCTACCCGTCGTTTCGCGCTCTGCGACCGGCTTCCTCAAGCCGGTTTTCAGTGCGTTGCAGCGCCGCGCGCTCAAGGCGAGCATCGTTTTCGGATCTGTATTTCTCATCGGGCTCGGCGCCATTTGCTGGCAGCTGTACCACCTGATCCCCCCCGCAACGCGTCAGGAAGTACTGTCAGTCGACGGCGTGCCGATCGCGCTCGTCATCGCTTTTCTGTGGATCGCAGTCGCCTTCGCAACTATTGTCGCGGCTGCTTTGATCTTCGTTCGGCAGCACGTGAGTGGTCCGGCAGCGGAGCTGGCTCGCACGCACGAAGCGATCGCCCGGGGAGATCTCTCGAGCAGTTACAATCCGGCTGCTTCCAACAAAGCGGTCGATCGCCTCACTCGCTCGACGATATCGATGCTTACCGAGCTGCGAAGCGTGGCGAGCAAGATGCGGAGCTCCGCCAAGGACAACAGCCAGCTGGCGTCGCGGATTTCGGCAGCTTCGGTCTCAGCGGCTACGGCCGCGCGCGAGGGCGCGACGACGACGAATGCACTCAGTCAGGAGGCAGTCGCACGCGAGCGTGCGATCAAGGAAGTGACCTCTGAAGCCACAAAGCTCATGGAAATATCCGGCAACCTGCGCGAAGCGTCACAGGAAGGCTTGCAGCGCGACAAAGCGCTGCGACAGTTGGCGCGCGAGAACCGGGTGCGTCTCGAGCGAACGGCATCATCACTCCAGTCGCTCGCTTCCGACGCGCTCGAAAGCGCTGAAGGGATCGACGCAATGTCTGCGGCAGTGGACGAGATCGGCGCCTTCCTTGTATTGGTGCAGAAGATCGCGCGGCAGTCGAAGCTTCTCGCTCTCAACGCCGCGATGGAAGCTGCGCGCGCCGGAGAGCACGGTCATGGTTTCGCCGTCGTAGCGAGCGAAGTGCGACGGCTCGCAAGCAGCTCCGCCGAAGCCGCGCAACGAACTACGTCGCTTGTACAAGAAATGCTCGACAGCGTCAATCACTCGCGCGATTCCACTGCTCGCACTTTGTCTACCGTCGAACAGGTTCTCGAAGCAACTCGCGCCGGCAGGCAGGCTTTGGCCAGGGTCGAAGAGGGTACCGTCGAAGGCGAGGACTTGAGCGGCAGAATCGAGAAGGCTGTTCGCGAAGCGAACGATCTCATCTCGCTGATGACGCAGCGTCTGGCTGGTCTATCTTATGGAACGACCGCATTCTCGCGCGCGATGCATCACGTTGCCGTGTCCGACGAGGAGCATAGCAAGAGCATCGCTGACATCGCAGCATCGGCGAGCGCGCTAACTGAAGCAGCAGCACAAATCTCGGAACTGGTCGGCACCTTCAAGCTCGGCGGCACCTGACAGCGGGCATTTCCGGCCTTTCCGAACGCGCGAACTTGAACGGCATCGGAATGAGCCGAGCTCCGCTTGAATCAGCAACGGCGTAGCGATAGCCCTCGTAAGCGCTAGCCGACCCGAAACGCCCATCCTTGGACAGCGCATAAAACTGCAGGTCGAATAGCGGTCGGCCTTTCGGATCGAGGAGCCGTCGCTCGGTCATAGCGATCACTCTCTCGATCGTCTTCATGCAGGCCTGATCGGGCGACATTCCCTGCCTCATGAATTCGACAATCAGAAACGCGCCACAAACTTTGATGTTGGCCTCTCCGCGCCCCGTTGATCCAGCCGCGCCAACGGTGTTGTCGCAATACTGACCGGCCCCGACGATTGGTGAATCACCAACTCTTCCTGGAAGCTTCCAGGAGAGTCCGCTGGTAGTGGTAACGGAGGATATGTCTCCGCGA
>QHVA01000085.1:716-1033 GCA_003223425.1 Gemmatimonadota bacterium | reverse complement strand
TACGCCGCTTCGTCGGCTTTCGCGTTGATTCCGAATCTCTCCATTCGGACTTCCATCAGATAATCCGCCTGGTTCTCGTCGGTGACAGGTCGAGTGCCGAGATATCTGCTGGCGCGCTGCAGGGTGCGCTGGGCAAGGACGGCAGGTATGTCGATGCGCGCCGTGGCGCTATCGAGGCGTGCGCTGGCCCGGCGACCTTCGCGCTCGCGAGCGACATCTGCGCCGGCCCTGACAACAGCTTCCACGGGATTCTGCGAATTCCGAAGATCGTAGTAACTCGTGAGCAACTCGGGAGATGGCGGTGCGAGGTACACCAC
>QHVA01000085.1:0-663 GCA_003223425.1 Gemmatimonadota bacterium | reverse complement strand
ATGATTGCGGCGCAACGAACACGTACTCATTTGATTGTCCTGTTCGAATAGATATGAGTAGCGGCGGCCCACGAAGGTCGCTGCTCTTCTCAATACCTAGACGACAGGCGTGCCGACGGCGTTACGCTTTCTCCGTACTACTTTGGCGAGCCCTTGTAGACGACCCTCCAGACCCGCCCGCTCTTGTCGTCGGTGATGTACAGAGCACCGTCCAGGCCCTGAGCCAGGCCTGCCGGACGATGCGCCGCACGATCAGGATTCTTGTTGGCACCAGCGAAGCCGTCGGCAAAGATTTCGTACTTCGCGGGATCTAGTGGCTTCCCACCGGCAAATGGAACGAACGTCACGTTGTATCCCTGCTGCGGTCCTGGCGCCCGGTTCCATGAGCCGTGAAATGCGATGAAGGCGCCGTTCTTGTAATGCGCAGGGAACTGCGAGCCGCTGTAAAAGAGAAGTCCGTCGGGCGCCCAGTGTGCCGGGAAAAATGCTTCGGGCCCTTTTTTACCCGCGCAGTCGCCGACTGCCTTTCCACCATCGCCACCGTACTCCGGCGCGAGCACCAGCTTTCGCTGCTCGCCGTCGAAATAACAGTATGGCCAGCCATAGTCGCCTCCGTCCTCGATCCTCAACAACTCCTCGGCGGGAAGATTCTGGCCCTGCTCG
>QHVA01000084.1 GCA_003223425.1 Gemmatimonadota bacterium | reverse complement strand
TCGCGACCGTGTTGGGTCGAGTAGAGCTGACCGCCGGGATCGAAGGCGATGCCAACCGCGTTCCGAATGCCGGTAGCATATCGCTCGGCGGGCGAGAAGCGCTGGTTTGTTTTGTTTGCATCGTAACGCCAGATTCCGGCGCGAGTCTGAAGCTCGGTGCACGGCTGGTGGCCAGACGATCCAGCCACTCGGCTTTTTATCTGGCACGAGTTGGTCGACGAGCCAACGTCCATGAAGATGTTGCCGCTCGCGTCGATCACGAACGGGTGCATCGGGTGGTCACCGTTCGCTGGCAGATTGCCTACGACTGTCGCCGATGCGGTGGACGCGGGAGTCATGCTGTCTGGTGAGATCGCGTAGCGGACGATTCTCTTGGCCACGGTGTCGCCTTCTTCAACGTAGAGCGCAGCCTTGTAGATACCGATCCCGGTACCGCCCTCATTTCTCTGCCGCGCGTCCGGTCCGAAGCGCTCGATGATGTCGGCCTTACCGTCGTTATTGGTGTCGCGCAGAGCGACGACAAAACTGCCCGGGTGCGTTGGGCCCTGATAATAGCGGCCGCTCCAGGTGTTGACGTACACGTCGCCGTTCGAGCTGACGACGATGTGTCTGGCGTGCCCGATCGTGTCCGCGAACACGGTTGCGCAAAATCCGTCGGGCAGAGTAATGCCGCCATTGTCTGATACGCACGCTGTGGCGCTCGCCGCCTGCGTGCTGCTGGCGGCAGCGGACTCGCTAGTGGCGGTTCCTTCCTGTTTTGCGCATCCGATTACCGCCAGGGCCATGACGACTGCGAGTGGAAGCCCGTGGCGGCCTGCTTGGCCAATGACGTTGTTCTCCCCGTGTTTCATTTTCGACCTCGCCGATGGAAGTCCGATTTATCAGCGCCTGGTCGGCACCCGCCGTCCGCTGACAGGGCCAAGGTCGATCATGAGCGCGAGGACAAGACCGACGACCGGCCAAAAGGTCCAGTGGCCGCCGAACCAGTTGTGCACGGCAGAATACCAGAGCAGCGTCGTCGGCAGGAAGACGAAGCCGATGATCGGCCAGAGGATATTGTCGAAAACTCCGCGGAACCAGTGGGTGAAGAACCAGAGGACCGCGACCACTAACCGCGGTGCGGCGAGAGCCAGCAGAGTCATGATACAAGGCATTGGTCAAATTCTCCCGTGGTTTTTCACGGCGATCTCACCCGCATTGTTCGTGCGAGACAAGGATCATTCGCCGTGTACACCGTCGATCAGCGAGGCAATCGGTGCGCCTCGCCTTGCTCCGCGAGCAACTTGGCGGAAAACCGTTGTGCCTCGGCAATTCGCTCAACCTCGACCGCGATCGCATCCACCGACTGTTGCAACTGGTCGAAGCGCTGCTCGAACTGCAGCAGGTTCGGCAGCCCGGGCGGCGCGGATTGTTTCTGTATTCCACGAACGAACCACCTGGTAATGGCGGCGAGAGATGCAGCCATTCCTATGATGATCGCCGCGACTACGGCAAAGTTTGCGACGTCAGGATCCATGGCGATCTCGGCAAGAAGTTGTCAGCATTTTCCATTGCATACTTACGTTGCGACCGCGCGCTGGTTTCCATGAGCCTAATAAAACCACAAGAATTATGAATAGGACCCACGGCTATGACGCCGTTGTAGTCGGACTCGGCGCAGTGGGGAGCGCAACGCTTTTTCACCTCGCGCGCCGCGGCCTGCGCGTTCTCGGGCTGGAGCAGTATAACCAGGGACACACGCTCGGCTCCTCGCACGGCGACAGTCGCATCATCCGGGAGACGTACTTCGAGCATCCTCTCTATGTCCCCCTGGTCCAGCGAGCCCACGACCTTTGGCGTGAGCTGGAGAAGAGTAGCGGAAAATCCCTGATAAAGATCACTGGCGGCCTCATGATTGGACCGCCTGGCGGAATGGTCGTGTCGGGCACGTTGCGTAGCGCGCGTGAGCACAATCTGCCGCACGAAATTCTGACTCCTGCACAGGTTCACGAGCGATTCCCCGCGTTTGAGCTCGAGCCGAACCTCGTTGCAGTACTGGATCCGCGCGCGGGTTACCTCGATCCGGAAGCGTGCAATGCCGCGCATTTGGATGCGGCGCGTAACGCCGGTGCTGACATCCGATTCAATGAACCCGTAGTGGAATGGAGCGCGGCAGACGAGGCGGTGATAATACGCACTCGCACCGAGACCTACAGCGGCGATCGCCTGGTGCTCGCCGCGGGGGCATGGACCAATGGCTTGGCGCGAGATGCCCCGCTGCGGCTGGAAATCGAACGTCAATCGGTGTTCTGGTTCGAACCCGCAGGATCGACGGGATTTTACGAAGCGAATCGTTTTCCCATCTACGCCTACGAGTACAAACATGGTCACATCTGCTACGGCTTCCCTCGACTCCCTCGCGGAGTGAAGGCGTCGATAATGCACTCCGGCAAAACGTATTCGTTACCGGAGAACATCGAGCGCGCAGTAAATGCCGACGAGATTGAGCCCCTGCGCGCGGCGCTCCGCCCGGTATTACCGGAATTGGCGGAAGCTCCAGTACGCGAAACCGGTGTGTGCTTGTTTACCAACACGCCGGATCACGATTTCATCATCGACTTCCATCCTCGTTACCCGCGTGTGCTGATCTCGAGTCCGTGCTCGGGTCACGGCTTCAAATTCGCAAGCGCGATCGGAGAGTTGCAGGCCGATTTCCTTGCGACAGGCAAGACACGATTCGATCTCTCTCCATTCCGTATTGATCGATGGTAACAGCGAGGCGCGTCGGTGTCGATCTCCGCTTCCACGAAAGCGGGTTACGGCAGCGATGCAGCGATCTTTCGGAACTCGGTCTCTGTAAACGCGCGGAAAGTCTCGCTGCGGATATTTCCCTGCGCTGCCAGCACGAGTGCCATTCGCGCGACGGCTTCATCATTCGGCATCTCGGCTATCGCCACCAGATCGTACTGTCCCAGCGTTAGGTAAATCGCCTTGAAGTCACCGCCGGCTTTTTTATACGCCTCCTTTGCGGCGTCGATTCGCGCGGGAGCGTTCTTGGCAGCGCTTATTCCTTGCTGAGTGTAGCGCAGGAGCGAGATGTAGGTCGGCATGGGATCCTCCTCCGAGGTGACGAGCCGCGGCACAACATTGCGTCGCAATCCGAACTTGTGCCGACATTGAATCCAAGGCTAGAGGCAGTGCCTCTCGTCGCGGCTCGCTCAGCATCCTCGCCGATGTATGCCCAACGCCGCTCGCTGGGAGGTCAAAACTCCAACGTCGATAAGTACGCGTAGTCGCGTCGCGCGCTTTCCAGCGGTGCACCGGGATACGTCTCCTGCTCCACGTAGAGATGCTTCTCGTCGATCCGATCAATCATCGCCAGCAGGCGTCTAAAGTCGATGATGCCCTTTCCGAGCTCGGCGTCGCTCGCCGCGCCGAGACTGGGCGCGTCCTTGATGTGAAAGAGCCAGTAGCGCTTTCCATAGCGCTTCATGTACTCGAGCGGATCCGCACCCCCAATAGCGGCATTGCCGGTGTCGAGCTGCAGCCAAACAACCGAAGGATCCGTTCGCTCGACGAATACATCATAGAGCACTTGACCGCCGATCGTCCTGAAATCCCACGCTTCGTCGTGAAAGCCGACACGCATGCCACTTCGCAATGCGCGCGCGCCCGCTTCGTTGAAGCGGTCTGCCCAACGCCTATAGTCATCAGGGCCCAAGTGCTCGCCGTCAGGCAAGCTCGCGACAATCAGGTATTGATGACCGAGGATCTTCGCGATGTCGATCTGTCTATCCAGATCGTCGAACACCTTCACATCTACGTGTGTGGAAGGAGCGGTCAAACCGTTCCGATCGAGAATCGAGCGTAAACGTTCCGGCGGCATACCGAAATTGTTCATCGACGCCAGCAGCTCAACCTCCTTGTAACCCGTCCGGGCGATGTTTACGAGAGTCCCTTCCAGATCACGTCGCGCGTCGTCACGCAGTGTGTAAAGCTGAATGCCAACCTTTTTCAGGCGTCGCGTCCCGGTAGACGCGCCAGCGCCAGCCGAAGCGCAGCCGAGATTCGGTGCTACAGCAGCGATTCCGAGTGCCGTGAGAAATTCGCGCCGATTCATAAATCCCCCTTACGCTCGTGTCGTAACGACAGCAGTCCCGTAACAAAGCACTTCGGTGACTCCCTGCATCACCTCGTTAGCGTCATACCGAACTCCATGAGATCTTCCTATCAGTGGTGGGCCGGTGATACGATATTCTCCGTCCCGACGAACTGGCAAGCTCAGTGGGGCTCGGCAACCACAAGCTGGGAGATCCGATGACCAAGAGCAACTTTTCGAGACGCGAGTTTCTCGGAGTGAGCGCGGCTGTCGCCGGCGGGTCGCTGGCGGCGAGAAACGTTCTCCTCAGTCAGGAAAGCGAAACCTTGCCCACCAGACGCGCCGCGCCCAGCGACACCGTGAAATTCGGAATGATCGGCGTGGGGATGCAGGGCTCGGGGCTCCTCGGTACTTCGATCCACCTGCCGGGAGTCGAGTGCGCTGGAGCGGCGGACCTGTACGATGGCCGGCACACTCTGGCGCGAGAGATCGTGCGACCCGATCTGCCAGTGACTCGACGCTACCGCGACCTCCTCGACAACAAGAACATTGATTGCATCGTGGCGGCGGTTCCGGATCATTGGCACCGACAAGTCGTCATCGACACCGTGAGCGCGGGGAAGGATATCTATTGCGAAAAGCCGATGTCGCATACCGCGGCCGACGGCTTCGCGATGGTCGACGCAGCGAAAAGGAGCGGGCGCATAGTACAAATAGGATCCCAAAGAGTAAGTTCACAGACTTGCGCGAAGGCGCGGGAGATCGTTGCTCAGGGAATGCTCGGCGACCTCATGCTGGTCGAAGGATGGCTAGGGCGCAACGATCCAACGGGAGCGTGGCAATATCCACCGCCGTTCGATCTGTCACCGCAAAACCTCGATTGGGATACGTGGCAGGGTGACGTCGTTCCAAAGAGACCGTTCAACCCGCTTATCTTCGCGCGCTGGCGCTGCTGGAAGGAGTACGGAACAGGGGTCGCCGGCGATCTGCTGGTTCATCTGATCAGCGGAATGATGTTCATGCTCGGTATCAACGAGCCGCCGAGACAGGCTGCCGCAGTCGGCGGGATCCGTCACTGGAAGGACGGTCGCAACATGCCGGACGTTCATGGCGTGGTCTATTACTTCGGCGACTTACCAGTCTACATGCGACTCAATCTCGCCACAGAAATGCCCGAGACCTACCGAATTCAGGGCTCGAAAGGATTGCTGGAAGTGGGCGGTTCAAGCGTGAGCTTCACGCCCCAATTGGGCATCGACACTTATCCCAGCTATTACACGGGGAGCTTTCCACGCGCGATGCGCGAAGAGTATCTCAGGAGATGGCACGCTGAGAATGACGAAAAGCTTGCCAGGCTCCCGCCTCAGGAATCGATCTCGTACAGAATGCCGGATTTCGACGACACAAGGCCGCACCTGGCGAATTTCTTCGACGCAGTACGCACTCGGAAACCGGTGGTTGAGGATGTCGTGTTCGGCCACCATGCCGCCTTGGCGTGTCACATGGCGAACGAATCCTACTTTCGAAAGACTGCTGTAACCTGGGATGGAGCTTCGGGGACGATCAGAAGCTGACGCGGTTCACGCGGCGTGGCTTTCAGTGCGAGATGTTCGTGAATTGCGGCCAACGCGGCTCAGCAAAAAACCGAGCGCGAACAAAACCCCGCCGATCAGAAACGACCCCGTCGCGATCGTGGCCATGGCGGGGAGCTCGAGACGCGTATCTGGGCGCCTGGCGAATAGCGACAGAACGACGACTACGGCACCGAACGAAATGAGAATCCCGCCAATACCCATTAAACCTGCGGCCGCTGAACGCATCGGTGCCCTCTAGCCAGGTCGCGCCGCTCAGGCCGAAGCAGTTCGGCGAGTCGACGCGCAGTGTACGAAGTAATTGTAATCGTGACCCAGGCTGGGCAAAACATCCCGACTGTGCTCTTCGCTGCAGAAGCCTTCTGCGGGTCGTTAAATTTCACCTGGCAGATCACTTCAACATCGGTTGATTCAAGATGCCCGATAAATCGCATACTCCAGTAATCGTCGGCGCCGCTCGTACCCCAATCGGCAAATTCCTCGGCGCCCTTTCACCGCTCAGCGCGCCCGAGCTTGGCGCGATCGCAATCCGCGAAGCGCTGAAGCGCTCCAAGGTTCCGGCTGACGACGTGCAGGAAGTGATAATGGGCCATGTGCTTCAGGGCGGCACCGGACAGGCACCCGCGCGGCAGGCCGCTCTGAAGGCCGGACTTCCGCCGACGGTCTCTGCGGTGACGGTTAACAAAGTCTGCGGATCCGGACTCAAGGCAGTCATGCTCGCGTCACAGGCTATCAAGGCGGGTGATGCAGAAGTGATCGTCGCCGGCGGACAGGAGTCGATGTCCAACGCGCCGTACTACGTCTACGGAATGCGGAACGGCGTAAAACTCAGCGACCAGAAAATGGTCGACGGCATGATCAAGGACGGACTCTGGTGTGCGTCTTGTGATGTCCATATGGGCGTTCACGGCGAGTACACCGCGCGGAAAGCCGGTGTATCGCGAGAGGACCAGGATGAGTTCGCGGTCGCATCACATCGCAAGGCAGTAAGCGCAATCGAAGGCGGCAAGTTCAAGAAGGAGATCGTGCCGGTGCAGATTCCAGGGAAAAAGGGACCGACTACGGTCGACACCGACGAAGGTCCGCGCAAAGACACCACTCTCGAAGCGCTCGCCAAGCTTCGGCCGGCTTTCCGGGGGGGAAACGGCAGCAACGATGATCTGACTGTCACCGCCGGCAATGCATCGCCCCTCAATGATGGCGCCGCTGCTCTCGTAATTGTCTCCGAGCAGTACGCCAACTCGCACAACCTCGAGATACTCGGACGCATCACCGGCTACGCGACCGGCGCGACCAATCCGGAAGATCTTTTCTTCGCGCCGATCAAGGCCGTTCGCAATCTGATGAAGAAAACCGGAGCTAAGATCACCGATTACGATCTGATCGAAGCGAACGAGGCCTTTGCCTCGCAGGCGATCGCCGATGGCGAGGAGCTCGGCTGGGACTGGAAGCGCGTTAACGTCAATGGCGGCGCGATCGCACTTGGACATCCGATTGGCGCGAGCGGCGCGCGGGTGCTGACCACGCTCCTCTACGCCATGAAAGAGCGGGGCGCGAAGAAGGGGCTGGCGACGCTTTGCCTCGGCGGCGGTGACGCAGTTGCGCTGAGCGTCGAGCGCGCGAATTAACATCGATTGACAACGGCAAGCACACGGTCAAAGGTCAGGCGGTCATTGCGACCGTTCTGGCTGATCGTCGCGTTTTACGTCATCTGGTTCCTCACGCTCGGAGTCCTGCAAACTATCGCTGGCGCGCTGGGCGGGCCTGCGGCGGTAGATACGAGAGAAGCTCTGTTCCAGTGGCTTACTCTTATCAGCGTTGTAGTTGCCACCTGGATAATGCTGCGCCGCGTGGAGAAGGTGCCGTGGAGCACAGTAGGACTGGACCGCGCAGCAGCCGCTCCGCCCGTGATCATCAAAGGCGCCGCGTATGGAGCTATCACGATTGGCCTTGCGAGCATGCTGCTGCTCGCGACCCACATGCTGCGCATCGATCGCACGATTCCCGGCAGCTGGTGGGGCGAAGCGGGCCATTCCACGATCGTGCTGCTTCCGGCGGCGTTCTTCGAGGAGCTCCTTATCCGAGGCTACGCGTTTTCAGTTCTGCGACGTGCTGGTGGGTGGAGACTGGCTCTCATAGTAACCAGTGTCGTGTTTGGCCTGCTGCACGCCTGGAATCCGGGAGCCGACGCGGAATCCATACTCGCAGTGGTCGTTGCGGGATTTTTCCTCGGCGCGATTCTTCTCGCAACGCGCAGCCTGTATGCGGCGGGAGCCGCGCACTTCGCCTGGAACTGGGTGATGTCCGGCGCCCTGCACATCGCGGTCAGCGGAATCCCGTCGCGTGATCCCGATTACCGGACGGTCGAGACTGGTCCAGATTGGTTGACCGGTGGACCATGGGGTCCCGAGGGAGGATTCGCCGCTGTGGCGGTGATGTTCGTCGCGATCTTTTATCTCTATGCGCGCTACCTGCGCCGAGTGGAGTGGAAAGCATGACCGACCGCGTCGCGGTTGTTGGAGCCGGCCAGATGGGAAACGGCATCGCGCACGTCTTTGCGCAATCCGGATTTCTGGTGACAATGATCGACATCTCGCAGGAAGCGCTCGACAAGGGAAGATCGACGATCGCGAAGAACATCGAGCGGCAAGTGAAAAAGGGAACCGTCCCGCCTGAGGATCAGGCGAAGATTCTCGGCCGAATCCATCTCGCGACCGAGCTTGAAAGCGCAGCCGAAGCGTCGCTCATCATCGAAGCGGCGAGCGAAGACAGTGGGCTCAAGTACCGGATCTTCACGGATCTCGACCGCATTGCCAGGCCAAGCGCGATACTCGCGACTAATACCAGCTCAATTTCCATTACTGAGATTGCGCGACGGACATCGCGTCCCGACAAGGTCATCGGGATGCATTTCATGAATCCGGTGCCACTGATGAAGCTCGTCGAGATCATCCGTGGACTCGCGACATCCGATGAAACGACGAAATACGTCATCGACGTTGCCTTGCGGCTCGAGAAAACTCCGGTCGAGGTGAACGATTTTCCCGGCTTCGTCTCGAATCGAGTTTTGATGCCGATGATCAACGAAGCGGCTTACTGTCTGATGGAAGGCGTCGCTCAACCTGGCGCAATCGATCAGGTCATGACGCTTGGGATGAATCACCCAATGGGTCCGCTTGCTCTCGCCGATCTCATCGGACTCGACACGTGCGTCGCTATTCTGGAAGTGTTACGCGATGGACTCGGCGACCCGAAGTACCGGCCGTGTCCGCTGCTCAAGAAGTACGTCGCGGCCGGATGGCTCGGCAGAAAAAGCGGTCGCGGCTTCTATACCTATAGCAAGTAATCGCCGACGTGTCCTGGGCTCTCCACCCACTCACCGAAGAACAGACAGAAGTTCAAAAACTCGCGCGCGAATTCGCGCGTGCGGAGATTCTTCCGCATTCAGCCGAGTGGGACGAGAAAGCCTACTTCGAGCCGACGCTGGTGAAAAAGCTCGGCGAGCTGGGATTCCTCGGCATGATGCTGCCCGAGCAGTATGACGGACTCGGCACGGACACAGGCACCTACCTGATAGCTCTCGAGGAGATCGCGGCGGCCGACGCTTCTGTCGCGGTGCTAATGAGCGTTCACAACTCGCTCCCGACGCAGATGATTCTCCGTTACGGAAGTGACGCGCAGAAAGATCGGTTTCTAAGGAAAATGGCGCGCGGTGAGATACTGGGCGCCTTTGCGTTGTCTGAGCCAGACGCTGGCTCGGACGCCTCCGCGGTGACGACGCAGGCAGTAAAAGACGGAAATTCCTGGGTTCTGAACGGCACCAAAGCCTGGGT
>QHVA01000083.1 GCA_003223425.1 Gemmatimonadota bacterium | reverse complement strand
GTGCCGCATACTTTGCAGCTCTTGGGATTTTTGTCCGGAAGCCGCTCGCCGCACTGACACATCCAGCCAATCCTTCGCGCTGGAACGCCAACCATCAGCGCGTAAGCTGGAACGTCATTCGTGACGACGCTCCCCGCCCCGATGAACGCGTACTCGTCGAGCGTGATTCCACAAAGTATCGTGGCGTTGGCGCCAATCGTTGCGCCCCGACGCACCAATGTGCGCTTGTATTCGTTCTTCCTGGACACGTGACTGCGCGGATTGATGACGTTCGTAAAGACCATCGACGGCCCGCAGAAGACGTCGTCCTCGAGCACTACGCCTTCATACACTGACACGTTGTTCTGAATCTTGACGTTGTTGCCGATAGTGACACCGTTCATCACTACGACGTTCTGCCCGAGCGAGCATCGCTCTCCGATAACGGCGCCGGCTAGAACGTGGCAGAAGTGCCAGACTTTCGTGTCGGACCCGATCTGCGCGCCGTCGTCTACATATGCGGATTCGTGAATGAACGGTTTTGCCACTAGACGCCAGCTTCCTTCGGTATACGCGCGTGCCACTCCTGCAGCGAAAGAACCGATGGCGCGCGCGAACGCAGCGACAGGATCGCGTCGCAGGCCGCATTCGCCGCCGAGATAGTGGTGGTGTAAGCTACGCGATTCGCGATCGCCGCCTGACGCATTGTATAGTCGTCGCGCTGAGATTCCTTGCCGAGCGGCGTGTTGATCAGCAGCTGAATATCACCGTTCACCATCATGTCAACGCCATTCGGCCGTCCCTCGTGAATCTTGAGCACTGTCTCCGCCGGAATGCCGCGGCCGTGCAGATGCTTTGCGGTTCCACCCGTAGCGAACAGCCTGAAGCCCATCTCCTGAAACCGCCTTGCGATCGGCGTAACTGATCGCCTGTCGAATTCGTTCACGGTAATGAAAATCGCGCCCTGCGACGGCAGGACATTGTCCGCCGCCAGTTGCGCCTTCCCGAACGCGCTCCCGAATGAGTCGGAGATGCCCATCACTTCTCCCGTCGACCGCATCTCGGGCCCAAGTATCGGATCGAATTCGCGGAACTTGTTAAAGGGAAATACGGCTTCCTTAACCGAGATGTATACGGGCTCAACTTCCTCGGTGAAACCAATGTCGTCGAGCGTTTCTCCAAGCATCACGCGGGCCGCAATGGCTGCCAGCGGAACTCCGATAGCCTTGGATACGAAGGGCACCGTACGACTCCCGCGCGGATTTACCTCGAGCACGTAGACCAGGCCATCCTTGATCGCGTACTGAACGTTGATGAGTCCAACGACATTGAGCGCCTTGGCGAGCGCCACCGTGTGCTCGCGCATCATGTCGATGTGCTCTTCGTCGATGAGGTAGGGCGGCAGCACGCAGGCAGAATCGCCAGAGTGAATGCCGGCGTCCTCGATGTGCTGCATCACCCCACCGATCACGACGCGGTCTCCATCCGAAATCGCGTCTACGTCCGCCTCGAATGCATCCTCGAGAAAGCGATCGATCAGCACAGGCTTATCCTCTGATACACGCGCTGCTTTCTCGAAGTATTGCGTCAACGAGCGCTCGTCGTAGACGATTTCCATTGCTCTGCCGCCCAACACGTACGACGGCCGCATCAGTACCGGGTACCCGATCCTTTCGGCGGCCGCGATCGCTTCGTCGAGACTGGTCGCGGTACCGTTCTCAGGCTGGCGGATACCGAGTCGCCGGGCAATTGCATCGAATCGGCGGCGATCCTCCGCGATATCGATCGCGTCGGGCTGGGTTCCGAGAATGCGAACGCCCGCTTTGGCGAGGCCGGTGGTGAGCTTCAGTGGAGTTTGTCCACCAAGCTGAACGATCACGCCGATTGGCTGCTCGCGCTCGACGACGTCGAGGACGTGCTCGAGGGTGAGAGGCTCGAAGTAAAGCTTGTCCGAGATATCGAAGTCGGTCGAGACCGTCTCAGGATTCGAGTTGATCATGATCGTCTCGTAGCCCTGCTCGCGGAGCGCCAGCGCCGCGCGCACGCAACAGTAGTCGAACTCAACTCCCTGCCCGATGCGGTTCGGGCCGCTGCCGAGAATGACGACCGATTGCTTCCCCGTCTTTGGCGCCTCACTCTCCTCGTCGTAGCTGCTGTACAGGTACGGCGTCGCAGACGGGAATTCACCAGCGCAGGTGTCGACCATCTTGTAGGCCGGGATAATCCCCAGGGCAATCCGGCGCGCGCGGGCTTCCAACTCAGATTCACCGCGAAGATCGGCGAGCTGTTTGTCGGAGAAGCCGAGGCGCTTCATTCGCCAA
This sequence comes from Gemmatimonadota bacterium, assembly GCA_003223425.1. Taxonomy (GTDB): domain Bacteria; phylum Gemmatimonadota; class Gemmatimonadetes; order Gemmatimonadales; family Gemmatimonadaceae; genus UBA4720. The sequence continues at coordinate 20,985 of QHVA01000083.1, read as the reverse complement.
AGGACATCCTTGTCTACGGATCTCGGAGCGGCGAACGACTTCTCGGCCGCGAGCAATTCCACCAACTGCGACAAAAACCAGCGATCGATCCGGGTGAGCTGATAGATCTCGTCGATTGAGACCCCTGCCGCGAGCGCTCTCTTTACCTGAAAGATTCGCTCCGGCGTCGGCTGTCTCAGCGCGGCGCGCAGCGTTTCTGTCGAGTCGTCGTCGAGGCGGTCGTCGGCCAGCGTTTCGCCAACGGTCCACCCGGGGCGTCCGATCTCCAGTGCGCGCAACGCCTTCTGGAAGGCTTCCTTGAACGTGCGACCGATCGCCATCGACTCACCGACTGATTTCATTTGCGTCGTAAGTCCCGGATTCGCGGCGCGGAACTTCTCGAACGCGAATCTCGGACATTTGATCACGACGTAGTCGAGCACCGGCTCGAATGAGGCGGGTGTTGTGCGCGTGATGTCGTTAGGAATCTCGTCGAGCCGATAACCGACCGCGAGCTTCGTTCCGATCCGCGCGATCGGAAAGCCGGTGGCCTTCGACGCAAGTGCGGACGACCGCGATACCCGAGGATTCATCTCGATCACGAGCATCTCACCGTCATCAGGATTGATCGCGAACTGGATGTTGCAACCGCCTGCCTCGACGCCAATCTCCCGAATTACAGCGACAGCGGCGTCACGCATCAGTTGGTACTCGCGATCGGTGAGAGTCATTGCCGGCGCGACGGTAATTGAATCACCGGTGTGAATGCCCATTGGATCGATGTTTTCTATGGAGCAGACGATCACCACGTTGTCCGCACCGTCCCGCATTACCTCCAGCTCGAATTCTTTCCAGCCGATGACACTGCGCTCGATGAGCACCTGGCTGACTGGCGAAAGATCGAGTCCGCGACGAACGGTCTCCTCGAACTCTTGCCTGTTGTACGCGATGCCGCCGCCGGTTCCGCCGAGCGTGAATGCGGGGCGGATGATCGCCGGGAATCCGGTGATCTCCAGCATCTCGAACGCTTCGTCGATGGTCGTCGCAATGCCACCCTGCGGCACGGCGAGTCCAATTCGCTTCATTGCCTGACCAAAAAGCTTCCGGTCTTCCGCCATTGCGATCGCACGCGCGTCTGCTCCGATGAGCTCGACGCCGTATTTCTCGAGAACTCCATCCTCGGCGAGCTTGATCGCGACGTTGAGAGCGGTCTGCCCGCCCATCGTTGGCAGCAACGCGTCGGGACGCTCCTTCGCGATAATGAGCTCGACGTACTCCGGCGTTACGGGCTCGAGGTAGGTTCGGTCAGCGAACTCCGGGTCCGTCATGATGGTGGCCGGATTGGAGTTGACGAGGATCACCTCGAACTCCTCTTCCTGCAGCGCCTTTGCCGCCTGCGTACCCGAATAGTCAAACTCAGCTCCCTGACCGATGACGATCGGGCCGGAGCCTATGACCAGAATGCGGTGGATGTCCGTGCGCTTAGGCATACGGTTTCGTGCGATTCACTGGAGCAAAGTTAGCAACTGGCAACTGGTTGGGGAAAAGGGTTAAGGCAACCGAACAGGTGTGAGTTGTCAGTGGCATAGTTCCCAGTTTCCTAGTTTACTACGCCCTGACTTACCTCCGCGGCGTGAAGGCCACTGCTTGTGCCATGAATGGCGCTTCATGAAGTCCGAGCGTCGTGAACTCAACACTCGCATCTCTGCCACTGACACCTCGCACCCGTTCAGTTGCAGTTCCGCCCCAAGAAAAAGGGAGCCCTGGGGGCTCCCTTTTTCGGATGGACCTTCGACCATGTTAAGCAGCGCTCTTCCCTCTCGGCGCGCGCACCACTTTCCCGGCATGCAAGCAGCGGGTGCACACCTTGACCTTCGTGATCTTGCCGTCGACAACGACGCGCGCCACCTGAAGATTCGGCTTCCAGGTCCGACGCGTCCTGTTGTTCGCGTGCGAGACGTTGTTGCCGTAGGCGACGCCTTTGTCGCAGATGTAGCAGCGGTTTCTCTTGATCTGTGCCATGTCGTTAGCCCTCGCTCTCTATGAGCTCGATGCGCGCCATCTCGGCGCCATCGCCCTTGCGGTGGCCAGTTTTGAGAATCCGCGTATAGCCGCCTTTTCTCGACGCGAAGCGCGGACCGATCTCCTGAAAGAGCTTGTCGGCTGTTTCACGATGCGCGACATGACGACCGGCCAGACGCCGGTTGTGAAGCGTCCCGGTCTTCGCCTTGGTGATCAGCCTCTCGACGAACGGGCGCAGCTCCTTGGCTTTCGCCTCGGTTGTCTCGATCGCGCCACGCTCGATCAACGCCTTGGCCAGACTCCGCATCAGCGCGAGCTTCTGCTCGCTGGTGCGGCGAAGCTGTCTGCCAACCTTACGGTGACGCATCCTTAGACTTCCTCTTCGTCGTCAGCACCGACCGTCGCAACATTGCGGTTCGGTGGCGTGCCCTGATCAGTGATGCGCACGCCGTCGGGTGTCTCCTCGTACTTCATTCCGAAGTTGAGGTTCTCCCGCTCGAGAAGATCGGCGATCTCGTTCAGCGACTTCTTGCCGAAGTTCTTGACCTGAAGGATCTGGCTCTCACTCTGGCGAACCAGATCGCCCAGCGTACGAATGTTGGAGTTCTTGAGCGAGTTCACGGAGCGCACCGACAGCTCGAAGTCCTCGATCGGAGTGCGCAGCACCTCGGCCAGTCGATGCGCGTCGCCGCCGGGCATCTCGGTCCCCGGAACGAGAGGAGCCGAGGTGTGCGAGCCGAATCCGGCGAAATACTGGAAGTGGGTCTGCGCCAGCGCGGCGGCGTAGCTCACCGCTTCTTCAGGAGTGATGGTGCCGTTAGTCTCGACGGTCAGCGTCAACCTGTCGTAGTCCGTGCGCTGGCCAACACGCGTCTCAGCCACGGCGAAGTTTGCGCGGCGAACCGGATTGTAAATCGAGTCGATACGGACGACATCGACCGGCAGCGTCTTGTCGACGACGTGCTGGTCCGCCTCGACGTAGCCTCGGCCACGGCCGACGTACAGCTCGACGTTGATCTCGCGATCACCCTGCAGTGTGAACAGGTGGTGGTTGCGATCGATGATCGTCACGCCGCTTTGATTCTCGATGTCGGCGGCGGTCACGGGACCAGCCGAGCTCTTCGAGATGCGCAGAACGATGTTCTCAACACCCTCGTCGAGGGAAAGCGTCAGCGACTTGAGATTGCCGATGATCTGATGGACATCCTCAACGACGCCCGGAATCGTCTGGTGCTCGTGCAGCACGCCGTCGATGCGGAATCCCCACACCGCCGAGCCGCGGAGCGAGGAGAGAAGGAGACGCCGCATGGCGTTTCCGAGAGTGTGTCCGAAGCCGCGCTCGAGCGGCTGAAGACGGAATTCTGCGACATTGGGATTGTCTTCGCGCTTCGTCGCCTCGACAAGCTGCGGACGGACAAGTCCCCTGAGATCAATTGCGGTTGCCATTTTTTTTCTTTTCCTTGAACGTGCCACCCCGCCCCTAACGCGCGGTGAGCCCGTAACGAGAGTTAGGGTCTCGTCCTGCCTACTACTTGGAGTAAAGTTCGACTACTAGTTGTTCCTGCGCTGCGATCGGAATGTTCGGTCTCGTCGGTCTCTCGAGCATCTTGCCGCTGAATGTGTCGCGATCCACCGCGAGCCAGGATAGTGGCGCGCCGCGCGATGATTGATCCATCGCCGCCATCACGCTCGCCTGCTCGCGCGACTTCATGCGGACGCGAATCTCGTGGCCCGGCTGCACCAGATAGCTCGGAATGTCGACCGACTTCTGGTTCACTTCGACATGACGGTGCCGAATGAGCTGGCGTGAAGCCTTGCGGCTGCCGGCGAAACCCATGCGATACACCACGTTGTCCAGACGCGACTCCAGCGCCGCGAGGAGATTGTGTCCCGTGATCCCCGGGAGCGGCGCGACGCGCTCGAAGGTGTTCCTGAATTGTCTCTCGCTAACGCCGTAGATGCGCTTGATCTTCTGCTTCTCGCGAAGCTGCTTCGAGTACTCCGACATCTTGCGACGCCGGGCGGTCGATGAACCGTGCTGACCCGGGGGCGTCGGACGACGCTCGACGGGACACTTCTCGGTGAAGCACTTGGTCGCCTTCAGGAACAACTTCGTTCCCTCTCGGCGGCACTGCCTGCAACTCGCTCCTGTATAGCGCATCGGTCAGACTCTCCGGCGCTTGGGCGGGCGGCAGCCGTTGTGCGGAATCGGCGTCACGTCCTTGATCGACTTGACCTGCAGACCCGCGGCAACCAGCGCCTGAATCGCGGATTCGCGTCCTGATCCCGGCCCTTGAACTCTCACGTGCACGCGACGAACACCGAGCGTGAAAGCTTCGCGTCCAGCCTGCTCTCCAGCCACTGTTGCCGCAAATGGAGTCGACTTCTTGGATCCCTTGAAGCCGGCTTTTCCGGACGAGCCCCACGAAATCGTGTTCCCGTGAGTGTCGGTGATCGTAATGGTCGTGTTGTTGAATGTCGCGCTGACGTGGGCGATTCCTTCTGCCTCGATGACGCGCTTCGCTTTCTTGCCGATTGCCATGATTACTTGGTTACCTTCTTCTTGCCGGCGATTGCACGGCGTGGACCCTTCTTGGTACGGGCATTGGTGTGCGTCCGCTGACCACGAACCGGAAGTCCACGGCGGTGACGGATGCCGCGGTAGCTACCGATGTCCATCAAGCGCTTGATGTTCATCGCGATCTCAGTGCGCAGCGCACCCTCGACGCGAATATCCTTCTCGATCGCCTGACGCAGGCGGTTGGTGTCCGCGTCGTTCAGATCGCGAATTCTCTGCTCGGAGTTTACTCCGGTCGATTCCAGAATCCGACGGGCGGTTGCGCGACCAATGCCGAAGATGTAGGTGAGGCCGATCTCGATCTTCTTCTCGCGCGGGAGATCCACGCCAGCGATACGCGCCATTATCAGCCTTGCTTCTGCTTGTGTTTTGGATTGCGCTTGCAGATGATGCGAGTCACGCCCTGTCTCTTGATGACTTTGCAGTGCTCACAGATCGGCTTCACGCTGCTGCGAACTTTCACGTCCAACTCCTACTCGATAGGCAAAGAGGGCCCTTGGCCCTCCGAAATTTTCCGAGGTTAGCCTTTGAAAATACATTGACCAGCCAATCGATGCAACCCATCCGGGCAACCCAAAGCGTGATGGCTCCACGGTTTAGCTGTCTCGGCGTCGAGATCTCGCCGGGATCGGACATCCACCGAACTGAAGCGGGGAGCGGCGAGCTCGGCAGCCTTACAGCTTGGAGCTTCCATACAGACGTTAGAGATCCTCGCAAAACCGATTTGCGTACTCCGTGAGCCGCCGGAGAAGCTCCCACCTAACCAGCTGCAACGCTTAACGCTCCCCGCTTCGGTTCTGTGGATGTCGATTGAGGCGCCGCGACCTCGACGCCGAGATTATAGAGTCTGCATCACCGACCTGAGCTCAGAAGCCGGATCCTTGGCTTCGGTGATCATCCGGCCAAGCACGATGTAGTTCGCGCCGGCTCTAGCCGCCTCAGCCGCGGTGACAGCCCGCTTCTGGTCGTCGGTCCTACCCCCGGCGGGTCGGATGCCCGGTACCAGGAGCTTTAGCCGCTCGCCGTACTTCGCCCCGATTTTCTGCGCCTCAAGCCCGCTGCAGACGACCCCGTGCGCGCCGGCAGCTGCGCAGTCTCCGGCAAGACGCAGCACCTCGCCGTACACCTCGAGCGACTTCCGGCCCCAGGCGCTGCGGAGCATGGCGGCGTCGAGCGAGGTTAGAATCGTCACACCCATCACGCCGCATTTCGGACCTGCTCCCTCGACCGCAGCTTCGATCATTTCTCGGCCGCCAGTGGCATGGACGGTTACAAGCTTCGCGCCAATCGAGGCCGCGCTGCGCGCGGCGCCGCGCACCGTATTCGGGATATCGTGCAGCTTGAGGTCGAGAAACACATCCTTGCCCAGCGCGCGCAGCGTCTGCACCACCTGCGGACCAGCAGCGGTGAACAGCTCACCGCCAACCTTGTAGAAGTTGCACGCGTTGCCAAGGCGATCGACCATGGCAAGTGCAAGATCGGCGCGTGGAAAATCGAGCGCGACGATCGGCACCGGACGCCGAGAGCTTGCGGGCGCGCTCCTGGTCGCGATCTTCGTTCTCGTACCCGCCGGGCGCTGGTGAGGCGTCATTTCAGCGCTCCCATTGCAGCGAGCCGCGCAGATCGGTCAACGAAGATACCTGCTTGTCTCTGCACCATCGCTCCAGGTCGTCGACGAGTTTCTCCGGCAGTTTGGGCTGCAGCATCGCTGCCGTTCCGATCGCCACCAGCGTCGCCCCAGCGATCACGTACTGAATGATATCAGTGGCGTGGGAGATTCCGCCGACTCCGATCACAGGTAGCTGGACGGCTCTGGCGACTTTGTAGGTTGCCAGAACGCCAACCGGCAGGAGCCCGGGACCGCTGACGCCACCAGTGCCGAAGCCCAGTGCTGGCTTCCTCGTATCGACATCGATGAGGAGTCCTGGCAAGGTGTTCACGACGGAAATTCCGTCCGCGCCGGCGTCAGCTGCGATCTGCGCACTCCTTCCGATGTCCTCCAGAGTTGGTGAGAGCTTGACGAAGATCGCCTTTTTCGTCGCCACGCGTGCTCTGCTCACGACTTCACTGAGTGATCGAGGATCGGCGCCGAACTCCATTCCCCCAGCTCTCACATTCGGGCAGCTGACGTTGAGCTCGTAACCCGAGACCGCCGATGAATCATCCAGCAGCGAAACGACTGCGCCGAACTCCTCGACGTGATTCCCGACCACATTCACCAGGACTCGCGCGCGCCGCAGCTTGTTCGCGAGCCACGGAAGGTGCTCGGCTTTGACCTCCTCGACACCTGGATTGGCGAGCCCGACCGCGTTGATCATTCCGCCATCGAACTCGGCGACGCGTGGCGCGCGCGCGCCAAGCCGGCGCTCGACGCTCACCGCCTTCGTCACCAGACCGCCAAGCGCGTCGAGATCGATGACGTTGGCAAGCTCCCGCCCATAAGCGGCTGTGCCAGCAGCAAGCAACACCGGATTTTGAAACTCGATTCCCGCGGCGGTGACTGCTAGCGCGGAAGAAGGCACCGCTACCGGGTGCCCCCGATTCGGGACTCGTAGTGCGCCAGGTACGCTACCACCGACTCGGCGATGTTTCGCGCGAGAGCCCGCTGATTTGCGTCGTCGCTGAGAAACGTGGCTTCCGATTGATTGCTGCCGAAGCCGATCTCGATAAGAACAGCCGGCATGTACGATCCGCGCAACACAGCAAAGTTCGCCTGCTGCACGCCTCGATTGGGACCGGGATGGACTTCTATCAAGCCGTTCTGGATCGTCTGCGCAAGATCGCTCGATTCTCTCAGATGCTCGTTCTGCGCCATGTCGGTGATGATGAAGCTGAGCGGATCACCCTTCCCAGCGTTAGCGCCAGTCTCGAATTTGACCGATTCGTTTTCCATGTCCTGAACGCGACGCTCGTCCTCGGTCTTCGCTTCGGCCAGGAAATACGTCTCGAATCCGCGTTCGCGAGCTGCGGCAGCCGTGTTGTACCCAGGCGCGTTCACGTGGACGGAGATAAAGACATCGCCATGATTGCTGTTGGCAATTTTCCCCCGGTCAGCGAGCGCAATGAGCGTATCCGTCGTGCGCGTCATCAGGACATCCACCCCTCGCGCGCGAAGCACGGTCGCCAGCTTCGTCGCCACTGAGAGCGTGACATCCTTCTCGACAAACCACGGGGTTGTCCCGATGGGGCCCGTCATTCCGTTGTCGGGTCCTCCGTGCCCCGCGTCGATGACGACGAGCTTCCGCTGTGTGGGCTTGTTTGTCGGCACCGTTGATCTCGGCCTGCTCGTCGACTGCGCGGTCGACGGCTTGCTCACCACCGGAGTGCGAACGGGAGCGGTTTTCGTCGCGGCTATTGGCAACACGAACGTTCTGAGCTCTCCCTGCGCCGCGTCGTAGAAGTATCCGCCGACGTATCGAGGGATCACCTCGCTCACAAATTGGAACGGCAGGTAGAGCTGCCCGCCGCGAACCTGCGGCGCCCGCGTTAGTGCCACTGTCATCGTATCCAGCTTGGCAAACGGAATCCCGTCAATGAGATCGAGACGCACGCGCGGTAACACGAGGGTGTAGTGCAGATTCGTGCCGATGACCAGCGCTCCCTTCATCGCCTTCATCAGTGCGTCGGCTCGGACGCTCGGCTCGCCAGCGTTGATCGTCACGGGAACCGAAGTCGCAGTCGCACCGTCGCGGATGATTATGAACGTGGGAATAGGCGCACTGGCCGCGGCTCCGGCGATTTGCAAAGCGAGAAGGAACACGATCATCTGGTGCGAACCGCGCGCTGCATGTCGCGCTCGTCGTCGCGCCGCTTTTGATCAGCGCGTTTGTCGTAGAGCTTTTTGCCCTTGCCGAGGGCAAGCGCTACTTTGGCCTTGCCCCGCTTGAAATAGAGCTCGAGCGGAATGAGGGTCAGTCCCTGCCGCTCGACGGCGCCGATCATTTTGCGAATCTCCTTGCGATGCAGCAGGAGCTTCCGCGTTCTCGTGGGCTCGTGATTGAAGTAGCTCGCCTGTTCGTAAGGCGCTATGTGCAGGTTGAGCAGAAAAACCTCTCCATCCTTAACGATCGCGTAGGAATCAGCGATGTTGGCCTTTCCGTTTCGAAGCGATTTGACCTCGCTGCCGGTCAGAACCACGCCCGCTTCCCATGTGTCGAGGATATGGTAGTCGTGTCTGGCGCGTTTGTTCCGCACCACTGACTGCTTCACGTCCTTCTCGACGGTCTCTGCCATTTGACTTCGTGTTCAAGTTAGAAGCAACAATCATCTTCAGAAAGTCCGATCGCGTTTGACTTCACTATTCCCGGTTTCTATCTTGCGAGGTTCGATTCGCCGAAGTGGTGGAACTGGTAGACGCGCTGGCTTCAGGAGCCAGTGGGCGCAAGCTCGTGGGGGTTCGAGTCCCCCCTTCGGCACGTAAAAAAAAGAACGGCGCGTCTGTTCAACCAGGCGCGCCGTTTTCGCTTGACGTCGGCGATCTAGACCGTCTCCAGAATCGGGAGCCCGACTTTCTCCGGCGTCTGCTCGCTGGTCGGCAGCCCGACGCGCTCGCGCACTGTCGGTTCGTCGTGAAGCAAGTCGGCCAGACTTACGCCCTGTAAAACATCGTCGATTCGCAGTTGCAACATTACCCACACCGGTCTGATGCTGCAGCTGTGCGACGCTGAGCACCTCTCTTCTTCGACTGGATGGCTCACGCAGTGGAGATCGAACGTCTCGAGCTCCGATGCGTGGATTACATCTCTGATCGAAATCTCGGCAGGCGGCCGTGCAAGGACGTACCCGCCGCGGGCGCCTCTGGTGCTCGCGATGACACCGGCGCGCCTGAGCCTGAGAAGTATCTGCTCGACGTAATCGGCCGGCAGGCGCTCCTGACGCGCGATCTCCCGCCCGTTCACGGGCCCGAGTTCGGTCCGCTTGGCCAGGTTAAGCGCGCAAATCACGCCGTATTCAGCCCAGGTCGTTATCCGCATGCATTCAGGATAGAGATCCCTGCCAGCGGAAACAAGTGCCAACGTCAGCTAGTCGTTCGGACCGCTTAGAAGATCGTGTAGATGAGAGGGGCAAGAACAGAACCTTGCGCGAAGATTAGCAGGCCTCCGATAGCGACAAGCACCACGAGCATTGGCAGCATCCAGAACTTCTTGCGCTCCCGCATGAATGCCCACAACTCGCGAGCGATGTACATCTGACTCATAGTCCGACCTCCAGGATTAGTGAATGCAGTGGGCGCAATCAGAATTGACGCCACATACTGCGCGACCGGGGGCTTCCCCGGATGACCCAAAAACCGTTGCCGCTGTCCCGGGCGACCAGAGGGTTGCCACCGAACGCCCGGCGCAGCAAGGCCATCGGCGTAATCATGAGAAAGTACATTACAGCGAGAATGACCGGCGTAGTGACGCGCGATAACACCGCTGCAATAGCCATCCAGCCGCGATAAAACGGTCCAAGCCGGCCTGGGATTAGCAGCCCGGCAAGCAACAGTAACGCGCCGAGCCCGCCCAGCACAGCGACGAACACGAACGAACGATTTCGCAGCGCAGATGCAAACGCCACGGCGAGCAACACCGCGCCCACTGCAAGGCCGAAATGCCTTCCTTCTGCGGCGGTGAAAGGTTTTTTCTGGATTGCCCCGCTCATCGTCGTTCTCCAATTCCAATTGAGGGTTGTGTCTCTGCAAGGTGATCCTTCCAGAGGTGCAGCAGCTCCGGCGCAGCAGCGGCAGCTGCGATGTGGTGACCGCGAGCGTTGGGATGTCCGTCGAGCGATCCGACCGTGATCGACGAAGTTGGATACCCGTCAAATGCATGTGCAATCGAGATCAACGGCAGTCCGACCGCCCTTCCGGCTGTCACGAAGTGCTCGTAACGCCGGAGCGTAGCGGTATCCACCGAAGTTGCTATCTCGATGGGCACGATTGCAGTTGCAGCGCCGGCGCTTTCGCCGATCGCGACAAAGCGGGCTAGATCCGCAAGATGCCGCGCCACGAGACCGCTGTCGTCGTAGACCCTGAATGGGGACAGAATCTGCGAGGAGCGCCGCAGCGCCAGAGCATGCACGTGGGCGTACATCTCCTGGAAAAGGTAGGAGTTTGTGAACAGCAACCTGACCGGATTCAGACGTCCCGCGATTCCCTTCGGTGCCTCCGCGAGCATCGGTCGGGGTGTGATACCAACGAGGTAGTCCATGTCGTTGAAGACGTACACCAGCACGACCAAATCCGGCCGATAGCGGAGCCCGCGTCGCAGGAAGTCAAATTCGTCCAGAGTGTGCTTATCGGGCTCGCTGACGTTGATCGACTCCCACGGGGTGCCGCCGCCGGCCAGGCGCGCCGCGAGCTGCTCCCCGAAGCGGTCTTCGATTCGCGGAACGCCCCAGCCGAACGCATAGGAATCACCTACGACGAGCAGCCGTCGCCGGCCCGGTACGGGTTGCGGCACATGCTCGACATCGCGTTCTCCCTCATGATTCCGCATGACGAACCGGCGTTGCCACACGCGGGCAGCGTACCCGAAGTGCGTCGATGCGGTGCCCAAGGTCCACACGCGCGAGCCGCCTTCGGCGAGCATCAGTGTAGCCGCCAGGCTCGCGGCCGAGAGCAGCATATTCGCCCACACCTTGCGCTTGGCACTGAACATCCACGCCAGCAGAGCACCCGTCAGCAGGACCATGGCGATCCACTCGAGTATCGCGGAGCCTGTCGCTATCGAGCCGAAGAAATTGGCATCCAGCAAACGTCCACCCTGCTGCTGGTCATCCATGGCAGCAACCAGGTAGGCAACGCCCCATACGGCGATCCCGGTATCGAAAAGCACTCGCGCTGCTGTCACTCGACGCGGTAGCCGCGACGCGCGCCAGCCCAGGACGGCCGAGATAGTCGCGGCTAGTGTGACAACGACAAGGACCCCGAAAAAAACCAGCGACCACCGCCCAAGGACCGGCCGACTGTTGACAGATCTGTACATCGCCATGCCCGCGGCGAGACCAAAAAGTCCGATGGTACGGCCAAGGCGGGCGTTGAAGGCTTGGGATAACAGAGTCGGTCGCATTCAGGTAATTGTCGCTGCTAGTCGAGCTGAAATTCTTTCTGCCAATTCCCGATGTCGCTGAACACCCCTTGACTCTCTTTCGCGAGCAAAAACTGCCCGAGCACGAGATAGTCAATGTGTGTACGCATGAAGCAGCGGTACGCATCCTCCGGCGAACACACGATCGGCTCGCCACGCACGTTGAATGACGTGTTGACGAGAACCGCGCACCCGGTTTGGCGCTCGAACTCCCGGAGCAGGCTATAGTACGTCGGGTTGTGATCGCCATCGACCGTTTGGATGCGCGCCGAATAGTCGATGTGAGTCACCGCCGGAATGTCCGAGCGCAAAACGTTCAGTTGATCGATGCCCCAGAGCTGCTGCTGCTCTGCACTCATCGGAATCTGCCGCTCCTCCTGTACCGATGCGACGAGCAGCATGTACGGCGATTCTGTATCGAGATCGAAGTAGGCGTTGACCTTCTCGCGGAGGACCGACGGCGCGAATGGTCGGAAGCCCTCGCGAAATTTGATCTTGATGTTCATGTCGGCCTGCATCCGTGGTGAACGGGGGTCACCGAGAATGCTGCGCGCGCCGAGAGCGCGTGGTCCGAACTCCATACGGCCATCGAACCATCCGACGATCTTGCCAAGGGCGAGAAGCTCGGCGACGTGTTCGATGAGGTCCGACGTCGGCAGGTAGGTGTACCGAGCACCCTGTGCTTCGAGAAAGGCCTGAATTTGCTCTGTCGTGTACTCGGGTCCGAGATAGGCGCCTTTCATCGAATCCTTTCCCGACACGACATGGCGCTGCTGCTCGAGCTCGCGATGCCATATCAACTGCGCTACACCGAGCGCCCCTCCCGCGTCGCCAGATGCGGGCTGAATCCACAACCGGCGGAACGGTCCCTCTCGGAGCAAGCGCCCGTTGCCGACGCAATTGAGAGCAACGCCGCCAGCAAGGCACAAGTTTTTGGTTTCGGTCAATTCGTACGCCGTGCGCGCCATGCGCAGCATGACCTCCTCGCATACTGCCTGCACCGAGGCCGCGAGATCCATCTCTTTCTGAGTGAGGTTGGTTTCGGGAACGCGCGGCGGACCGCCGAGGAGGTCGTCGAAGGCCTCGCTCGTCATCGTCAGTCCGCCCAGATAATTGAAGTACTTCTGATTCAGGCGGAACGAGCCGTCTTCCCGTAGGTCCATCAGCTCGCGGTAGATCAGGTCCACGTACTTCGGGGTGCCGTACGGCGCGAGACCCATGACCTTGTATTCTCCGGAGTTCACCTTGAAGCCGGTGTAGTACGTGAAGGCTGAGTACAGCAGCCCCAGCGAGTCCGGCCAATGCAACTCGCGCAACAACTTGATGTCCCGTCCGTTACCAACCCCGATGGAGGCGGTCGCCCATTCGCCCACGCCGTCGATCGTGAGAATGGCCGCCTCCTCGAACGGCGAGGGGAAAAAGGCGCTCGCGGCGTGCGACTCGTGGTGCTCAGCGTAGAGGAGTGGACCCGCGTAATCGCCGAGTGCTTCACGCAGCTCGCGCTCCTGATAGAGCTTTTCCTTGATCCACAGCGGACCGGCTGCAAGGAAGCTGCTGAAGCCGCGCGGGGCGATGCCTAGATAAGTGTCGAGAATGCGCTCGAACTTCAGCAGCGGCTTATCGTAGAAGCCGACGTACTTTACGTCGGCCATCGTGATCCCACCGGCGCTGAGGCAGTATTCGATCGCGCGCGATGGGAAGGACGCATCCCCTTTTTTCCGTGTGAAGCGCTCTTCCTGGGCCGCGGCTATGATCTCACCATCGCGCAGCAGGCAGGCGGCGCTGTCGTGAAAGAAGGCGGAGATGCCCAGCACATGCGTCGGACCGTGAAACCCCAAACTACGTCCCTCGACTCAGTCGAGTAAACATTCGGGGGCAAGTTCCGGGCGGTGCGATCGGGGTAACTACTAATGAGTTACGGGGCCGGGAGCGTCGACGGGGGTAGGGATTGTGGCAGTGGCGCCACAGCGAATGCTGGACGGGTTCTGCAGTCAGCCCGAGGACGCACCCCCGTGTGAACCTCCGGGGACGCCGATTTCCGTCATCTTCCGCAAATCGAGCACATCGTCGATCTCCCTCGCCGGAAGAACCTTTTCACGCTTTACCAGATCGCGGATCAGGACGTTCTCTTTAACCGACTGCTTGCTGATCTCCGCCGCGCGTGCGTAGCCGATCTGAGGTGCCAGCGCCGTGGCCAGAGCGGCCGATCGCTCGAGCCAGTACCGACATTGCTCCTCGTTCGCTTCGATGCCCTTCACGGTTTTTTCGGCGAATACCGTCGCTGCGTTTCGCAGGATCATCATCGAGAGGAGAACGTTATGCGCGATCACGGGCATCATGACGTTCAGCTCGAGCTGCCCATGCTCGGCGGCGATACTGACGCACGTATCGTTGCCGAACACCTGGAAGCAAACCTGATTCACCATCTCGGGAATCGACGGATTCACCTTACCCGGCATGATCGATGATCCCGGTTGGACCGCTGGAAGACGGATCTCGTCGAGGCCTGTGCGCGGACCGCTGGCGAGCAAACGCAGATCGCTCGCGATTTTGCTCAGATCGAGCGCGAGTACTTTGAGCTGGGAGCTGAACGCTGCTACGTCACCCATGCTTTGCATGAGCTGGATGCGGTCCCTTCCCTCGCGCAATTTGACCTTTGCCGACTCGCCTAGCTGCTTGACCATAAGCTTCGGATACTCGGGCTCGACATTCACTCCCGTGCCCACGGCGCTGCCTCCGATTCCCAGATCGCGCAGGTAGTCCGCTGCTTCGCCGACACGCTTCAGACCGCGGCGTATCGATTCAGCATAGGCGTTCAATTCCTGGCCGAGCCGGATCGGCATCGCATCCTGGAGGTGAGTGCGTCCTGACTTCAATACGTTGTCGAACTCCTTGCCTTTCTTCTCGAAAGCTTTGGCAAGTCCTTCGAAAGCGTTTTCCAGCCCTCCAAGCTCTGTAAGACAGGCAAGGCGAATCGCAGTGGGAATCACATCATTCGTCGACTGTGCCATGTTGACGTGGTCGTTCGGGTGCACCGGCGAGTACGTACCGCGCTTTGCGCCCAGGAATTCGTTGGCGCGATTGGCCAGCACCTCGTTGATGTTCATGTTGTGCGAGGTACCAGCGCCCGCCTGATAGACATCGACGACGAACTGCTCGCGGTGATTGCCTGCGAGAATTTCGTCCGCTGCTTTCACGATTGCGTCCGCAAGCTTCGCTTCGAGTCGTCCCGTTTGCTTGTGCGTCAGCGCCGCCGCTCGCTTGATCCGTATTGTGGCATCGACGAATGACGGCAGTGGTCTCAGCGAGCTGATCGGAAAATTCTGAACTGCGCGCAGCGTCTGCACGCCGTAAAGCGCGTCGGCGGGGACCTCAAGCGTGCCCAGCGGATCCTTCTCGGTGCGAGTCTTTTCGCTCATAGTCGTGGCGAGTGAAGATCGAAGTTAGCGCCCCACAATGCGGGCGGTGCCGTTCAGAAACGGATTCGACAACCTCTCCTGCGCAATCGTCGTCTCCATGCCGTGGCCGGGATAGACCACCGTCTCCGGGGCGAGAGCGGATATTTTCTGAAGCGTCGCAGCCAGCTGTGGTGGATTCGAGAACGGGAGATCAGTTCTGCCGATCGATCCCGCGAACAGACAATCGCCAACCAACGCGATCCCGTTGCCGTGGATCACCACGTGACCGGGAGCGTGACCTGGCGCGTGCATCACCGTCATCTCGGCGCTTCCGATCTTGAGCTGTTGTCCATCGGCGAACTCCTTGTCTGGAGGCGGCGGCTCCTCGAACGGAACGCCATAAACTTCCGCCTGTCGGGAAGCCGCCTCGTACAATCGCCGGTCCAGCGGGTGCAGATAGATCGGCACATCCCATTTCCGTTTCACGGAAGCAACCGCTCCGACGTGATCCACGTGCGCGTGGGTGATCCAGATGGCCTGGAGCTGGGCTCCTGAACGATCAATTGTCTCGACCAGTCGATCTCCCTCACTTCCCGGATCGACGATTGCCGCGTGATTCGTACGATCATCCACCACCAGGTAGCAATTCTCCTGAAACGCTCCGACGGTGATGGTCTGAACGTTCAATCGGCGCCTCTGAGGATCCTGGACATCAGGTGTATCCTCCAGCGCTCACGTGCGAGCTCTCCAGCGCCTCACGAGTGGCCTCACCCGAGCCTTCGCGCTCCATCTCCTTGAAGCGCGTGATGTATTTGTCCGCCGCGATTGCCGCCGTTGTAGCGTCGCCCGATGCGGTCGTAACCTGCCGTGTGAGCTGGGCCCTCAAATCTCCGGCAACGAAAAGTCCGGGAATCGACGACATCATCGCGTTGTCAGTGAGCACATACCCCATCACATCGTGATCGAAGTGCCCCTCGATCACACCAGTGTTGGGTCGGAACCCGATAAAGATGAACAACCCGTTCGCTTCCAGGAATGTGCGTTTTTGCGTAACGAGGTCGTGAAGATGCAATCCCGTCATCCCCTGATCCGCATCCCCGTCCACTTTCTCGACGATGGTGTCCCAGATCACTTCGATCTTCGGATTGTCGAACACATGCTTCTGGAGAATTTTCGACGCGCGAAACTCGTGGCGTCGATGGATCAGATACACCTTGCTGGCGTACCGGGTGAGAAAGTCGGCTTCCTCACAGGCCGCGTCACCACCTCCAACAACGGCCACAATCTGCTGCTTGAAGAAGGCGGCATCGCAAATTGCGCAATACGACACTCCTTTCCCCGCGTACTCCAGCTCGCCCGGGATTCCGAGCTTGATTGGCGTCCCTCCGGCAGTCAGGATCACCGCTGGTGAGCGGAAGATGTCGCCCTTGTCGGTCTCGGTGTGGAAGTATCCATCTGCGATCTTCGTGACCGACGTGACGCTCGTCGTCTCGAAGAACTCAGCGCCGAACTGCTTGGCGTGAGCGGCGAATTTTTCTGCCAGCTCGTAGCCGAGTATCTTCGGAAACCCGATCACGTCGTCGAGATACTCCGTATTGAGCAGCTCCCCACCCGGGAATCCGCGCTCGAGCACCGCCGTGCGCAGCATCGCTCGTCCGGTGTACAGCGCAGCGGTCATTCCCGCTGGACCTGCACCGACGATGACAACGTCGTAATTACGCACTTTCGACAAAGAAATCACCTGAAATACGTGCTACCGCTAACAAGCAGCACGCGGAAAAGAAGTATTACGTGAGAAACAGTCAACGCGCGAAATATAACCGAGGCGACGAGCCCCTTTGCGCCGTCAGTAACGAACGTGACGGCCTCCGTCGACGATGATCGTCTCGCCTGTCACGTAATCGGCACTGAGCAGGTACAGGACTGCTTGCGCCACATCGTCGGGACTGCCGATTCTCCCAAGCGGCGTCGTCGCGATGAGTTTTTCGGCCTGGTCCTGGGTCGTGCCTTCCGGCAGCAAGACCGCACCGGGCGCAATCGCATTGACGCGGATTTTTGGTGCGAGCGCGTGCGCCAGGCCGCGCGTCATCTGCACGATGCCCGCTTTGGTGATCGAGTGCGGTATGTATCCTCTCCACGTCTCGAATGCTGCGAGATCGGCGATGTTGACGATGACGCCGCCCCGATCTCGCATTACACGCGCGGCTGCCTGACACAGGAAAAACGGCGCGCGCAGATTCAGTGCGAACATCGCGTCCCAGTCCTCGACGAGGACTTCTCCCACCGGCGTACGCAGTAGGACCGCTGCCGAGTTGACAAGAACGTCGAGCGATCCAAAAACCTTGGCGGTGTGCTCAACGAGTCTGGGTGCAGTCGCCGGGTCGGTCAGATCACCCGGGAGTGTCCGGGCTTCGCTTCCAACGGCGATGATCTCGTCGGCGGTCTGTCGCGCGCCCTTCTCCGAGCCCATGTAGTGGACGCCGACGCGCATGCCGGCTTGTCCCAACGCCAAAGCGATCGCGCGTCCGATGCGTGTCCCGGCGCCAGTGACCAGTGCAACGCGCCCGTCTACTTCCACTTCCCCGTGCTCCTGCGTCTCTTCATCGCGTGCTCGGCGCCGAGGTTACTGAAGCGCGTTTCTCATCCTGTCGCTCGAGCCACTCGATCGGAACGTTCATGATTCCGAGTCGTCGTGGTCCTTCTGACGCGCCGTGCCAGTCGGATCCACCGCTTGGCACCAATCCGAAGAAATCAGCAAGGGCCTGAAGACGCTTGATGTCATCCGATGAGTGACTGGGGTGTCTTATTTCGAGACCATCCAATCCGGCGGCGACCAGCGGCTCGACCCTGTCGCGCCTGCCTCCTTCGCCGGGATGCGCCCAAATGGCCAGTGCTCCCGCTTCGTGCGCGATTGCGATCGCATCTTCGATCGCAAGGCGCTCCTTCGCGACAAACGCACTCGCTCCTCCCCCCAGATATCTCATGAATGCGTCGTGAAAGTCGTGCACCACGCCGCGCGCGATCAATGCACGCGCGACATGCGGACGGCCGACTGCCCCGCCATTGGATTGCTGAAGAACTTCGTCCAGCGTGAGCGGAATTCCAATGACGTTGAGCTTGTCCACGATCTTCTGTGCGCGTGTGTGGCGCAGCGCACGCAGCTCGCCGAGCCGCTTTTCCAGAGCCTCCAGCTGGGTGAGGTGCAGCGCCAGGATGTGGACTTCGTGCTCGTTAAAGAATGCACTGAGCTCCACTCCTGCGATTACTCGAATTCCAAGTCGGGCGCCGGCCGACCGCGCCGCCTCGACTCCCCCGATAGTATCATGGTCAGTGAGCGCCAGCGCGGCGAGACCGCACCGCTTCGCGGCTTCGATGACCTGCTCGGGGGGAAGAATGCCGTCAGATGCGGTCGAATGGGTATGCAGGTCGACGAACGTCGGCCGGCTCCCCGCCGCATCCGCGCTCACTGCTCGTAACCGGCCTCAGGCGATGTAAAGCTCGGCTGCGACTGCTCGAAGAGCTCTTTCAGCTGCGCATCTGACAGCTCGGCGAACGCCTGCTCGCGCGAGCGCGTGCCCTGCGGAGAATATCTCGTGACGCGCACCTCGCGATCTTTGCCAGCTCCTCGCGAGAACTTGAGTGCGTACTCGTCCTGGGTGTATTGGGTGATGTAACCGGACGGGTACACATCCCACTTCTGACCATTAACCTCGAGTGAGCGGGCGGGCATTTTTAAAGCTCGACCTCCTGATAGACGCGCGATGGATCCAGCGTCTTGTGGGGTGCGTTCGCGTGTGCGATGGTGAGCGTCTGTTCGTCATCGGCTTCGGTGAATTCGATGAACGCTCCCGGAAGCGAACTCTCCTCGAATACCCAGAATCGGCAATTCGCGGCGGCGTAGTGCGAGCGCAGTGTCTTCAGTCGCTTGGTATAATTCGCGCGCTCGGCAGTAGGAACTGTCGAGCGCTGCATTGTGAGAGCCTTGGGCATTTAGAGTGCGGTCTCCGGAAATGTTTCTATGGTTTTCTTCACGAAAGCGAGGAACTGATCCGCGACCGCTCCATCGATCACGCGATGATCGAACGAGATTGAAAAATAAGCGCAGGTACGGATTGCGATCGTGTCCTCGCCGTCAGCCCCGGTGAGAATCTTAGGGCGCTTCTCGATCGCGCCGACACCAAGGATTGCCACCTGAGGCTGGTTAATGATGGGAGTACCCATCAGGGAGCCGAAGACGCCGGGATTAGTGATAGTGAACGTCCCCTCCTGAACATCCTCAGGCGACAGCCTTTTCGATCTGGCGCGCGCTGCGAGATCGTTGAGAGCTCGCGTGATCCCGGAAAGCGAGAGATCGTCGGCGTGCTTGATGACTGGAACGATTAGACCCCAGTCGAGCGCCACGGCGACACCGATGTTGATCTGCTTCCGGTAGATGATGTTTGTGCCGGCGACCGACGAGTTCATAACGGGGAATGCCTGGAGGCCTTGCGTCACCGCTTTGATGATGAAAGGCATGTAACTGAGCTTTTGGCCGGTGGCAGTCTCGAACTCGACGCGCTTCGTCACGCGGATTCGGGCGACGCGCGTGAAGTCGATCTCGATAAACGAGGTGACGTGAGCCGATGTGTGCCGCGACGCGACCATGTGATCGCTGATCAGCGCGCGCATTTTGGTCATCGGCTCGATTACATCGCCGGGCCAGGGCTCCGGAAGAGGGAGCGCGTGCCCGGCAGGAGGACCGCCGGCGCGGATTCCGGGAGCCAGCGGAGCGCGCGCACCCGATTCGATAAAGCCGAGTATGTCGCGCTTGGTTACGCGACCAGCGACCCCCGAACCGTGAAGTGAGGCGATATTGACGCCGTGTTCGGCAGCGATTTTCCGAACTAGCGGCGACGACTTCGTACGAACGCGTTCCTCGAATGAGTTGCCGTTCCCGGAGTGCGACGCGGCGATTGCAGGTGCGGGCGGTTGCTGACGCACTGGGGTCGGCGCTGGTGTAGGTTCCCGTTGGGGGCCCGCTCGTGGCGATTTCGCCTCGGGTTTAATCTCCGTCTTCGGCGGAGAGCTCACATCTCCGGTGCCCGCAGTCGGGTGCGCGGCCGTCTCGATTGCAGCACCCTTCTCCGTTTCGAGGCGAGCCACCACCGTCTGCACCTCGACCGTCTCGCCTTCTTTCACGAGGATCTCGGCGAGAACCCCAGCGGCCGGCGCCGGAATCTCAGCATCGACCTTGTCCGTTGAGATCTCGAAGATCGGCTCGTCACGCTTCACCTCGTCGCCCACTTTCTTGAGCCACTTCGAGAGCGTGCCCTCGGCGATCGACTCACCCATCTGCGGCATGATGATGTCTACACGTGCCACTGAGTCTCCCGTGTTCGCGTTATTGGTCCGGCCTGCGTCGATTCAGGCGCCGCAATGCAAGAACAGGCAGCGTGAGCGCTCCAATAACCGCTCCGATACCAGCATACACCCACCAATTGCAGGCCGGTAGCCCCTCGACGGGCTGACAGCCCCGCATGCTTCCAACAAACTTTGCAACCAGTACAGCGATCATTCCGCCGCTGAAAAAACCTGAGACTGTCGTGATGCATCCGACGCCGATGTTGCGCGCGATGATCTCGCCGCGATCCAGCTCCGCCGCCGGCATCAGTAGGCAGCAAGCTTCCTGAGCCCAACAACTATGTCCGAGGTCTGCGGAAGCACGTAATCCTCGAGAGGCGGAGAGTAAGGCAGCGGCACGTCAGCCGCCGTAACGCGCAGAATTGGGGCGTCGAGCCACTCGAACGCATTCTCGTTTATGCGCGCAGTGATCTCGCCCGCGACGCCGCCGGTACGAGTATCCTCGTGAACGATGAGCACACGATTGGTCTTCTTCACCGTTGCGACGATCGCCTCATCATCCATTGGCAACAAGGTACGCAGATCGAGTACCTCGACC
>QHVA01000228.1 GCA_003223425.1 Gemmatimonadota bacterium | reverse complement strand
ATCGTGGCGGGCGGGGCGGGCCGCTCTCACATAACAGAGATGCCCAACATATCGACAAGAAGACGAACGGTCAACAGCGAGGTCACACACTAACCTCGCGTCGCTCATGAAGTTGCAGAGGCGAAAAATTTTCGGCCTCTGTTCGGAACCGAGACGTCTGTTCGCTTGTGAAAATCTTCACAAGCGCTTAGTTTCATCGCTGAATGGAAGACGATAACCGCACCGGATCGGGCTCCAAAGGCGGCCTCTCCGGCGCCGATTTCGCCGGCGTCGGAATCCAGTTCGCGTTGGTCATCATCGTCTTTCTCTTCGCCGGTCAATGGCTCGATAACCGTTTCGGAACCAACGGGATGCTCACCATTGCCGGCGTTTTCATTGGTGCGGGCGCGGCGTTCTACAACATGTACCGCAAGATCTCGGCGGCACAGAAGCGTGACGACGAGGATCGGAAGTCGCGACGGTGAGAGAAAAGCGGGCGCTCAGCTTCTTTGCAGGGATCTCGGCCGCTCTCATCATCGTCGCCACCATTGTCCTGAGGACGTATTTCAGGACGGTGAATCAGCACGACGCTATGCTCGTTTCGGCTGGACTGGCTTTCGCGGTACAACTTGGCTCCTACGCCCTGCTTCGCCCGGGGCGGCCGGGACGTGGTGTGCCCGGCGAGCTGCTGATTCGCTGGGCGATAGGTGCCGCGCTCAGGCTGTTTGTGCTGGTGCTGTACGCGCCGCTCGTGAGGATCGTGAACCTCGATGTCGAGTCGGCGCTGGTAAGTCTGGTAACGTTTTTCTTTCTGACGATGATGGCCGAACCGCTGCTGCTCGAGTATGATCGCTGACCAAAAAGACTTCATCACGCCGCACATCACCGACTCGCACACGCTCGACTATCCGTGCTTTACGTCGGCGGGTCATTGGTATCAGCGCCTGATCCCACAGGCCTGCGAGTACGACCTGCCGCGCTGGAATCCCATTCACATCGGAAGATTTGCGCTCGACATATCGCCTACCAGGCACGTCGTCATGCTCTGGATCGCGGCATCTCTCTGCGTTGTGACCACGCTGCTCGCGCTGCGCGCGCACAACCGCAAGACGCGCGAGGGCAAGGCACCGAGCGGATTCGGCAACGGGCTGGAGGCGCTGGTGCTCTACCTGCGCAACGAGGTCGTGCTGCCAAATGTGGGAGCTCACGGGAACGCGTACGTACCCTACCTCCTGACTCTTTTCTTCTTCATCCTTTTCGCGAATCTGTTGGGACTGGTTCCTTACGGTGCGACAGCGACGGGCAACATCTCCGTCACGGCCACGCTGGCGATCGTCACCTTCATGGTGATCGAATTCGCGGGAATGAAGGCGCTGGGCTGGCGCTACATCAACACGATCGTGTTCTGGCCGCACGACATGTCGCTGGCGATGAAGCTTCCGATCACCGTCATACTGACACCCATCGAGATCATCGGGAAGTTCACGAAGCCGTTCGCGCTGGCGATTCGTCTCTTCGCCAACATGGTATCGGGGCACGTCGTTCTGCTCGCGCTCATCAGCCTCATTTTCACTTTTGCAACCTGGATCCTCGTGCCAGTGCCGGTTGCGATGGCGCTCGGCATATCGCTACTGGAATTGTTCGTCGCATTCCTGCAGGCGTTCATCTTCACGCTTCTGTCCAGCGTATTCATTGGACTGATTCGGGAGAGTGCGCACTGACGCGGAGCGTGCTCAACTTCGCGTAGGTATCGGGCCGAGCGGGCCGGAGAAGTCCGTTGGGATGTGTTGAGAATCCCGCTGACGGACGGCGATCGAGAGATCGCGAGCATGACATCTCACGATTGTTGAAAGGGGTAGAAAATGGTCTCGATCTTTCCGCTGCTTCAGGCTGCAGCCACGTTCACCCGCGAGTACACGGGCGCGTGGGGTATGCTCGGCGCTGGCGTTGGCGCAGGTCTCGCCGTAATCGGCGCGGGCATCGGTATCGGACGTCTCGCTGGGCAGGCAATGGACGGTATGGCGCGTCAGCCGGAGATGGCCGGACGCATTCAGACGGGCGCGATCATCTTCGCGGCGCTCATCGAAGGAGTGGCGCTGTTCGCGGTTGTCATCGCGTTCCTGATTCAGGGTAAGTTCAAGTTCTAAGTAGCACGGGCGCGGGTCGCGGCGGCTCGTAATCGGGGTCGCCGCGATCCCGTCAAAAAATTCCAGAAACGCAAACTCGGCGGATTCGATCCGCCTATTCACGAGCAATCATGACGACTTTCATCCTCGCACTACTCCAGCAAGCCACAGTGGCTCCGGAAGAATCGGCGCAATCGGGCGATCTCCTGTCGCCAAATGGCGGCCTGATGTTCTGGACTCTCGTCGTCTTCCTCATTCTGTTCGCGATTCTCGGGAAGCTCGTGTTCCCGAAGATCACCGCAGCGGTGGAAGCCCGCGAAAAAGCGCTCGAGGAAGCAATCGAAGGCGCGAAACGTGACCGTGAAGAAGCCGCTCGCGCTCTGGCTGAACAGCAGCGGCAGATCGAGGCAGCAAGAACGGAGGCGCAGAAGATCATTGTCGAGGGACGTCAGGTCGGCGAAAACCTGCGCGCGCAGATGATGGAAGAGACGCACCAACAGCAGCAGCAGATGCTGGAGCGCGCGCGCAGCGAGATCGAGCGCGAGAAGGAGGATGCAATCGCCGAGTTGCGTCGCGAGGCGATCGAGCTGGCCATAGCGGGCGCGAGCAAGGTTATCGAGAGGAATCTCGATGATCAGTCGAACCGAAAAATCGTCGAGAGCTTCCTCTCTTCGATTCCTC
>QHVA01000222.1 GCA_003223425.1 Gemmatimonadota bacterium | reverse complement strand
TCTGGGACGTCGGCCACATCGCGCACTTCGAGGAGCTCTGGCTGACGCAGAACCTCGACGGTCCAATCGAGTTCTCCGAGATGCCCGGTTTGTACAATCCGTTCGAGCATCCTCGCGCCACTCGTGCGTCGCTTGCATTGCCGACCCTTTCGCAGATGACGGAGCGACTGGCAGAGATTCGTAGGCGCGTTTTGGACAGACTCGACACAGTGGAATTCGACGAGTCGAATCCACTGCTGCGCGATGGTTATGTCTACAACATGGTCCTGCAGCACGAGTACCAGCACAACGAGACGATTCTTCAGACGTTGCAGTTAAAGAAGGGAGCACCTTATCGAGCGCCGCGAAAAATCACCTTTGATCAACGCGTCGCCCGCGACTGTGAAATGATTGCGTTCGACGGTGGCAGGGTGACGATCGGCACCAACGATCGCAGTGCTGCATACGACAACGAGCGTTCGCAGCACGAGGTGGATCTGCGGCCGTTCCTGATCGATCGTGATCCCGTTACCAACGCGCGGTATCTCGAGTTCGTATCCGACAACGGTTATCGGCGCGCCGAGCTGTGGTCCGAAGCGGGTAGGCGCTGGCTGGCAGAGTCGGCAGCGGTTGCGCCGAAGTACTGGGTCCGCGACGGCGAAGAGTGGATAACGCGGAGCATGGATGTCACTCGCCTGGTCGAGCGCGCCAAGCCTGTCTCCCATGTGTGCTACCATGAGGCGGAGGCATTCGCCAGATGGGACAAGAAGCGGCTTCCAACCGAATTCGAGTGGGAGGCAGCGGCGTCGTGGGACCCGTCATCGAGCGAGTCACGCGAATTTCCGTGGGGCAATTACGTGGCTGATTCGAAATCAGCAAACATCGATCAGCTTGCGTTCGACACCGCACCGGTTGGCACTTACGATCGCAATGTTTCGCCAATTGGTTGCTATGGAATGATCGGCGATGGCTGGGAATGGACATCGAGTGACTTCAGCGGCTATCCCGGATTTCAGACCTTTCCCTACAAGGAATACTCCGAGGAGTTCTTCGGTCCCGACTACAAGGTGCTGAGAGGCGGATCGTGGGCGACCCGCCCCGGCGCGATCCGCAACACCTTCAGAAACTGGGATTACCCGATCAGACGGCAGATCTTCAGCGGTTTCCGTTGCGCGAGTGACGCATGAAGAACGGGAATCGCTCACACGACATCGTTGGCAGTACGCCTCCCTACACAGTCCGCCGGTCGCGCCAGCAGATGGTGCGCGATGTACGGCAGGGTCTGACGAAATCGCCGAAACAGATTTCGTCGAAGTATTTCTACGACGAGCGCGGCTCTGAGCTGTTCGAGGAAATAACTCTCCTGCCCGAGTATTACCTGACTCGCGCGGAAAGGCTTTTGTTGGAGCAGCGTATCTCAGAGATCGTC
>QHVA01000227.1 GCA_003223425.1 Gemmatimonadota bacterium | reverse complement strand
GTGTCCCCGGCAGTTCCGGTAACCACGACCGCGTTGAGCGCAGTCGCACTCTCGTTGAGGGAGAGGTTGACGTTGGCGGTGCCATCCGCTGCGACCGAGAACGTCGCGGCCGCGGGTTGATAGCCAATGGTTCGCGCCCTTACCTCGTGCGAACCGGGCGGTACGTTCAAAATTCGGAAGCGTCCGTCGGCGTCGACGACGGCGCCCAGCGAAGTGCCGCTGATCGTAATTTGCGCAGTGGTGATCGGTGCCCCGCTCCGCGCATCTGTCACGCGGCCGGTCAGTGTGCCGTTCTGCGCGAGCAAAGTTGGCGCTCCGATCGCCAGCATCAGCGACGCGAGTGCAACTGCTAGCGAACAATTCCTCCCATACCACGGATTACTTACTCGTTGAATTGGCACGGCTCCTCCTTCGATAGAGCGAATTAATCAACACGTATGATTGGG
Source organism: Gemmatimonadota bacterium (assembly GCA_003223425.1). Lineage (GTDB taxonomy): Bacteria > Gemmatimonadota > Gemmatimonadetes > Gemmatimonadales > Gemmatimonadaceae > UBA4720. The sequence continues at coordinate 2,060 of QHVA01000227.1, read as the reverse complement.
TGATGTGGGCTGACATCCACAATACTGAAGCGGGGAGCGGAGAGCTTTGCAGCTATCTAGCTGAGAGCGTTTTCGAACGCGCTTTTTAGCTGCCAGCTGCGAAGCAGCCAAGCTCTCCGCTCCCCGCTTCAGTATTGAAGTTGCCGGCCTAGCGCCCCGATCTATACGCCGAAGCACTAAGTCGAAGACGACAGGCCGATGGTCAGATGCTAGAGTGGCTGGGACCGCCGCCGATCGCACCTGGAAATGATTCGAAACGAGAACGTAGTCGATGCGCTTTCGCGGCTCGTCGGCTGGATCGGTCAGGCCGGGTCCCGCCGATGCTGGCCATGCGTCGTGCAATCGCTCGAGCAGCGGCTGAATCTCACTCGCTTCGGGCGGTGCATTCAGATCGCCGAATAACAAGGTCGGCGCCGACGGTTCGCCAATGTACCCGAGCATCTCCTTCACCTGTTGCTCTCTCACGCGCGGGTCCGAGCGATAGTCGAGATGAGTATTGAAAACCCGAACCGTCACGCCGCGTACGTCGAGCTTCGCTTCCAGAAAACCAGGCAACGGTGCCGGTACCGGATTGCTCTCCTGCGTCGAGAGGCGGGTGATGATGTGGTTGCTCCACTCGAGAATCGGGAACCTGCTCAGCAAGGCCACACCGAACTCGCGTGGCGGATCCTGCGGCTGCGCTCCGGCGAACTGATAGATGCGGGCGAAACGAACCTGCATGTTCAATTGTTGGCCGAGTACCGTCGCCTGATCGACGAAGTTGCTGCGCTCGGCCCAGTGCACGTCCACTTCCTGTAACCCGACAAGGTCAGGTGCCGACGCACGAATCGCGTCGGCTGTGCCCGCCAGATTTCCATTCCCTGACCGGATGTTGTAACTCATCACGCGCAGCCGGATTTCCGAACCCGCGGCCGGCGACAGGTGTGCGCACGCGACGACTGCCAGGAGAGCGAGAAATCCGGCGAGGCGAACAGGAGCGCGCATCTTTCATCCTCGTGGACGGTCTACTGATCAGCCCAGACATAAGGAACGGGGAACTGCCGCGCAAGACGTTTAAGAGCTAGGTGTTGCGTTAAGGATGGTGGTCACCGCAGGTACGCCGTTAGCTCCTCGCAATTGGAAGAGCGACTGAAACCAGGCTTCCTTTGCCGAGCGTGCTTTCAATGGTGACGTCTCCTCCCATCGCGCGAGCAAGATCGCGCGAGATCGCGAGTCCCAGTCCAACTCCGGGATACTCTCTCGTCGTCCCGCTGTCGACCTGAAAAAAAGGCTCGAAGATTTGATCGAGGTTCTCGGTCGCTACCCCGATACCACTGTCAGTTATCCTGATTTTCGCAAACTCTTCGTCTCGGGAGGCATACAACCCTATGCGCCCACCTTGCGGCGTGAACTTGATCGCGTTTCCGAGGACGTTCAGGAGTATCTGCCGCAATTTTGTTGGATCGGCTTCTACCTCGAGCGAAGGATCGCACGAGTCGTAAGTGAGCGTGAGCTTCTTTTGAACGAGCTCGGGCCTTACCAGCGGCTCCAGTGCATCGAGCGCGGTCCTCACACGAACCCGCTGAGGACTGATCGCGGTAGTGCCGGCTTCGACTCTGGCGAAGCTGAGGACGTCATCGATTAGCGCCAGCAGATGCTGTTGATTGGTGCGAATGCGACCGACGGCGTCCGACTGTTTTTGTGTCAGCGAGCCTTCCACTCCCAAAGCGAGGAGCTCGGCGTAGCCCGCGATCGCATTGAGCGGAGTGCGCAACTCATGACTCATCACTGCCAGAAACTCCGCCTTGGCGCGGTTTGCCTTCGATACCAGAGCGTACGCAGCATGCAGTTCTTTTTCCGATCGCTCTCGCTCGGCAGTCGAAGCGCCCAGCACCAGAAACGTTGCAGCAGTCACACCCATGAAAGTCTGGAGCGCGAACAGACTCCCGTGCAATGTCGATTGAACGAACGGGCCATTACCGATTGCCGTTCCCCAGACTGCGATCGCGGACACGACAAAGGTCGTCGAGACCGCTCCACATTGGCCAAACCGGATCGCAGCCCAAATCATAATCGGGAAA
>QHVA01000225.1 GCA_003223425.1 Gemmatimonadota bacterium | reverse complement strand
TAGAAGTAGTCATCGATGTGCACACCATCGATGTCGTACCGCTGCACCACGTCGAGCACAACTCTGATCGTGTGCTCACGCACCGCCGGCTCGCCCGGATCCATCCACAGCATGCTTCCGTAACGCTTCACCAGCTCCGGATGCGTGACGCTAATGTGGTTAGCCGATGGTCGTGATCTCCCCGACGGATGACGTGCGCGATAGGGATTGAACCACGCGTGCAGCTCGAGTCCGCGCTTGTGGGCCTCGGTCACTGCGAATTCGAGCGGATCGTACCACGGATTCGGCGCCCTGCCCATTTGGCCAGTCAGGTATTCCGACCACGGCTCATAGGGTGACGCATACAACGCGTCAGCGGCGGGACGAACCTGCAGAATCACCGCATTCAACCGGAGAGCAACTGCCCGATCGAGAATTCCCAACAGCTCGTCTTTCTGTTCCTGCGTCGAAAGTCCGGGTTGCGAGGGCCAGTCGATGTTCTGGACCGATGCCACCCATACACCTCGGAATTCGCGTCGAATTGGCGGAGGCTGGGTGAGGTTTTGTACGGAAGTTACCTGCGCTTGTCCGCAAGTAGAGTCAAAACCGGCGAGCACGAAAAGCGAAAGGAGCAACACGCAGACTTGGGTTTTGGGCATAGGACAACAATGTAAATCAGATACGCGTGAAACTGCGGACTGCCAAGCAAGATCTCCGGCACGCGAAGTGAAGCGAAGCTGTTGATCATGAGCATCTCGAGCATAAACCCAGCGACCGGAAAGACTGTTCGCACTTTCGAGCCCTTCTCGACTGCGCGAGTAAATGAATCCCTCGATCGCAGCGTAGCCGCATTTCGCCGGCACCGCCGCACCTCCTTCGCCGAACGCGCCAGCTACATGCGTAAGGCGGCTGAAATTCTGGATGCGGAATGTCACGAGCTGGGTCGGTTGATGACCCTCGAGATGGGAAAACCCATCACGGCAGCGGTCGCCGAGGCTGAGAAATGCGCCACGGCGTGCCGTTACTACGCAGATAACGCTGAGCGCTTTCTCGCCGATCAGCCAGTCCAAATGGAAGGCGGCAAAAGTTGGGTTGCTTTCCAACCGCTCGGAGTCGTGCTCGCAATCATGCCCTGGAATTTTCCGTTCTGGCAGGTGTTTCGATTTGCCGTTCCCGCGCTGATGGCTGGCAATGTCGGCGTTTTGAAGCACGCATCGAATGTCCCGCAATGCGCACTTGCCATAGAAGACATCTTTCGCCGTGCCGGATTCACCGATGGCGCTTTCCAGACTCTGCTCGTCGGCTCTGAGGCAGTCGAGGACCTCATCGCCGATCCTCGCATTGCCGCGGTTACACTGACGGGTAGCGAAGGCGCTGGGCGTTCAGTCGCAACCGCCGCTGGGAAAAATCTCAAGAAGGCGGTCCTCGAGCTCGGCGGAAGCGACCCCTTCGTGGTAATGCCGAGTGCCGATCTCGAGAGCGCTGTCGCGACGGCTCTCACCGCCCGGATGATCAACAATGGTCAGTCGTGCATCGCCGCCAAGAGGTTCATCATCCACGAAAAGATCTACGACGATTTTCTGAAGAATTTCGTCGCCCGTGTTTCCGCCATGCGAATCGGAGACCCGATGGACGAAAAGACCGAGTTGGGCCCACTGGCTACGGGGGCGATCCGCGATGGGCTCGACGAGCAGGTAAAGAAATCCGTAGCAGCCGGAGCAAGACTGGCTACGGGCGGAAAAAAACTCGATCGGGAAGGTTTTTACTACGCGCCGACTGTTCTCACGGACATTCCCCCCGGGTCACCAGCGGCACGCGATGAATTATTCGGTCCAGTTGCTTCCGTCTTCAAGGCGAAGGACATCACCGATGCGATCCGGTTCGCGAACGGAACTACTTTCGGGCTGGGCGCATCAGCATGGACGCGCGACCAGCGCGAACGCGATCAGTTCATCGCCGAGATCGAGTCGGGGCTCCTGTTCTTCAATGGAATGGTCGTATCCGATGCGCGTCTGCCCTTCGGCGGCGTGAAGAACTCCGGCTTTGGCCGCGAGCTCGGCGAGTTCGGCATCCGCGAATTCGTGAACATCAAGAGCATTCGCGTCATGGCCAACCAGAAGGCGAAAGGAGCTGCTACTGAGTAATTCGCTCCCTCGCGACTGCCGCGGTAACTGCAACTGAACGGGCGCGAGAACTGGCCACTACTAAGTCCACGCTGATAACTGCAACTGAACGGGTGCGAGGTGTGAGTAGTTTAGCTGCTAGTTACGAGTTCACTACGCCCTGACCTACCTCGGTGGCGTGACAGCCACTGCCTGTGCCACGAATGGCGCTTAGTGAAGTCCCGACGTCGTGAACCGGTAGCTGGGATCTTCGCTACTCACACCTCGCACCCGTTCAGTTGCAGTTTTCAGCTTAGAGTTTGTAGTAGCCAGGTATCAGATCTCCATGACGAGCTTCACATCCGGATCCAATTCTGCGTGCGCGTGGCGCCGCGTCAGCCAGGACACGATGAAAAACACGAGGAACGACGACACCATTGCGACCGCCGACGCAGTGACACCAGCCGGAAATGTGAACACTTTCGAATAGGCGGCAGTCTCAAGCCCAAGCGTGACGATCAACCCGGTTGCAATCGACGCGATCGCTCCCGCGCGTGTCGCTCCCTGCCAGTTGAGTCCAACTGCCAGCGCCGGAACCAGCGTCGAAGCGAATAGCCCCCATCCAAAAATTCCCAGAAACGCTACCATCGTTCCGGATCGCTGCGCCGTGATTGCCGCA
>QHVA01000224.1 GCA_003223425.1 Gemmatimonadota bacterium | reverse complement strand
ATCACCCCTTCACATCGCCGAACCCTGAAGACATCGCGCTTCTCGATTCCGCACCTGAAAAGGTCCGTGCGCTGGCCTACGATGTCGTGCTGAATGGCCTCGAGCTCGGCGGAGGCAGCATCCGCATCAATGACCCGACGCTGCAGCGAAAGGTTCTCTCGTTGCTGGGTATAGATGCGAAGACAGCGCAGACCCGTTTCGGCTTTCTCCTCGACGCTTTGAGTGGCGGTGCGCCTCCACATGGCGGTATCGCGTTCGGCTTCGACAGGCTGGCGATGGTGCTGGCCGGGGCGTCATCGCTTCGCGATGTGATCGCTTTTCCAAAAACCACTGCGGCGAGAGCGCTATTCGAGGATGCGCCCTCGGCCGTTCCACCCGAAGACCTGAGGGAACTTCATCTTCAGAACATGACGAGTTGACGTGAGCGAAGAGACAACCATACAGCGCCTCTCGACGGAAGGGGCGGACATGCTGACGCTGGCGGGAGTAAACGACGAGAACCTGGTCGAGTTGGCGCGGCAAACAGGAGCGAAGATCGCCCTTCGCGGCGACACGCTGGCGATCAGCGGAAACACGGAAGCAGTGGCGCGGGCCATCCCAATCGCCCAGCGCATGATCGACACGGCGAAACAGCAACTGCCGCTCACCGCGGATGACGTTCTCCGAATGAGCATCGAAGGCCCGCGGGGCGGGGACGGAAACGGAAACGGTGTCGATAGCGAGACGCGAATCGTTCTTCCCGGCGTTCGAAAGATCATTCAGGCGAAGACGAGTGGTCAGGCTGAGTACATGAAGCTGATGGCGGAGAACGACATCGTTGTCGGCATTGGACCTGCCGGAACGGGCAAGACTTACCTCGGGGTCGCCGCTGCGGTGGATGCCCTCTCGCGAAAGCGTGTTCGTCGAATCGTGCTGGCGCGGCCCGCAGTCGAAGCCGGGGAAAGCCTTGGCTTTCTTCCCGGTGACATGCAGGCGAAGGTCGATCCCTATCTGAGGCCACTTTACGATGCTCTCGAGGACATGATGCCGCACGAGCGGGTGCAGAAGTCGCTCGAGACGCGCACGATTGAGATCGCGCCTCTTGCCTACATGCGCGGGCGAACACTCGCTGATGCGTTCGTCATTCTCGACGAGGCACAGAACGCCACCACCGCCCAGATGAAGATGTTCCTGACCAGACTCGGCGTTAATTCGAAGGCGGTAATCACCGGTGACAAAACACAAATCGACCTGCCAAGCCGGGAAGATTCAGGACTGGTGCAGATCGAGCGCATTCTGCCGGGCATCGAAGGCATCGGGTTCCATTATCTCACCGATGCTGACGTCGTTCGGCACCGATTGGTGCGGGAGATAATCAAGGCATACGCAGAGGATTCGGGCGCCTGAGCCCAATCGCGGCGGTGACCGCGTGAAGGGTCATGCGCGCCGGATCGCGATAGACATTTCATCGAGCGTACGGCGACTCAGTGTCTCGCGCGCTCGAGTGAGAGAAGCCGCCGTCGCGGTGCTCAAGGCTGAGCGGGCTACGGATGCGATGGTCTCGATTACCTTCGTCGGGCGAGCGGCGATGTCAGAATTGAACCGGCGCTACCTGGGACATCACGCTCCGACCGACGTCATATCTTTCGGCCTCGGCCGTCTTGGTAAACGTGGCGCCGTGATAGGAGACGTCTATATCTGCGCTGATATCGCCCGGGAAAATGCGCGGCGGCAGGTAGTTCCGCCCGGAGAAGAGCTCTTGCGATTGGTAATTCACGGGACTCTGCATGTCCTTGGTCATGACCATCCCACCGGCGATGGCCGAACCGCGTCTCCTATGTGGCGTAGACAGGAGAGGATTCTCGCACGTGTCGTCTGACAGCCTGATCGACGATTTCAACGCCGGTAAAGGGGCGGCGCTCGCCCGGGTGGTGAGTATCGTCGAGAACCATCGCGAGGGATTCGAGGAGATACTCGGCGCTCTTCATTCGCGAACTGGACAGGCGAGACGCGTCGGCCTCACCGGTCCACCTGGTGCGGGCAAGAGCACGATCACGTCCTTGTTGGCCAAAAGATTTCGCGAAGCTGGTCTGAAGGTCGGCGTAATTGCAGTGGACCCGACTTCACCCTTTACCGGCGGGGCGCTGCTCGGCGATCGGGTGCGAATGGAAAGTGTCGCGCTCGACCCCGGCGTTTTTATTCGCTCGATGGCGACACGCGGCTCGCTGGGCGGACTCGCCGCGGCGACGCGCGAAGTTGCCGATGTGTTGGACGCATTTGGATTCGATCGCTTGCTGATCGAGACCGTGGGAGTGGGTCAATCGGAGCTGGATGTTGCGAGGACCGCCGATACGACGCTGCTCATTCTCGTTCCTGAATCGGGGGATTCAATCCAGACGCTCAAGGCGGGCGTGATGGAGGTGGCCGACATTTTCGTCGTGAACAAGGCAGACCGTCCCGGCGCGGATCGGTTGCGCAATGACGTCGAGCTGATGCTCGGTCTCCGCAAGGGCGTCTCGTTCGGCAAAGTTCCGGCGCATCATGGTGTCGACCTCAAGCGAGCGAATCCAGCGCGCGTGGCGCGGGAGGCAGCTGCAGCTGCGAACCCCATCGAGTGGACTCCGCCAGTCCTGGGCTCGGTTGCAACCAAAGGCGAAGGAATCGACGAGATCGCGGCCGCACTTGACCGTCACTTCGCTTATCTTGTGCAGAGCG
>QHVA01000221.1 GCA_003223425.1 Gemmatimonadota bacterium | reverse complement strand
GCGTCCGACCCCTGCTCGAGACCGTAATAAAGGTGAAGGATCTTTCGCTCGCGCGGGGTGAGGTACTTCCGAAAAACGCGGTCGATAAACTCGCGCATCAGGTGAAAGTCCGTCACGTCTTCAATCTCGGCGCCGTCCACACCGGCGAAGCGCTCACCGAGGGTGCAAGCCTCGCGATCCGAGCGATCGATCGGCGCGTCGAGTGAGATTTCGGTTGCCGACATCTGCTTGGCGGACCGGACCGCGTCGGGTGTCTCCTCCAGGAGTCGCCCGATCTCATTGTCGGTAGGATCGCGCTTGAGAACCTGGGAGAGAACAGTTTGAGCGCGAGCCAGCTTGATCAACTGCGAATTCTGATTGAGCGGAATTCGAACGCTTCGTGTTTGCTCGGCCAGCGCCTTCAACACTGCCTGCCGGACCCACCATACGGCGTAGGAGATGAACTTGACGCCCTGGTCCGGGTCGAACTTCCTCACTGCCTTGAGCAGTCCTTCGTTGCCTATGGCGACGAGCTCGCCAAGGTCGAGGCCGTGCCCCTGATATTTCTTTACGTATGAGATGACGAATCGAAGATTCGCCGTGACCAATCGCTCTGCTGCTTTTTCGTCGCCTGCCTGCGCTCGACGCGCAAGTCGCCGCTCTTCTTCAGCGTCGGTGATCAGTGGAAGCTTTTGAATGTCCTGGAGGTACTGGTCGAACGCTGTGGAGGGGGAGGAACGGAAGAAGCCTTTGGATCTACTCTCGCCCGTTGTCTGCATAAGCCCCTTGGTAGCGACATTACCGACCGGCGCGTCTGGCTGGCACGCCCGGTATTCTGTTGGACGCGCACGTTAACTAAGGGTGCAGCCAGCCGTCAACAGCCACGTTTCATGCCACAGGCGGGACAGGCGGATCTTTGGGCTTCGTTCGGGTTGTAGCCATTACAATCGCGATTCCGATCAGGATAATGCACCCAACGATGACCCAGGTCTGCGAAACCCCGAGGAGATACGCGGCGATTGCCAGCCCGATGATGAGAACGATGAATCCGATCAAATAAGTGCTGAACGAGGACATGAGTGCTCTCGGGTTGAATTTTCGTGGCTGGAAGCGCGCAATTGTAGGGCCAGATGCGGCCCTCGAGAAATCAGACTACTAGCGCTTAGCGAGTCCGTCCCAGCGAGTTGGGGCGAGCGAATCGTTCGGGACTTGCTCGACTCCGCGCGCGAGAAGCATCGCGCTTCCCCAGTGACGACCGAAGCGCGCAGCTTCCCGGCAGTCGGGATTCCAGATATCGAGCGTCGCACCGAGCACGTTTCCGCCGGTATCGTCAACGAGATAACGGCCGAGGTATTCCTTGTCGAGGAAAACGTCGACGTAGCGCGAAAGCGGGAAGATGCGTGGGTCGGCGGCAACGATCCCGTGCCTGGTTTGGCGTCCGCGACGCGTTTCGCCCTGAACGCAATACTGAGTGAGTGATACGGGGATCGTCACTCCGTCCTCGGCGCGCGCGAACTTGGACGGAATAAGCGGAAGAATTCCCTTTTTCATCTTGATCGCTTCGTGAGCCGTCGCGCGGACGATGCTTGCCGCGGTCGGAATGACATTCACGCCGTCTGCGATGGGTCTTGTCACCGCGGTTGTCGCTTTCGCGATTCTGGCTGCAGTCGACGGCAGCGCTTTCGCCACATCAGAGACGGTTTCCTTCAGCGGGCTGGCGAGCATGCCCGCATCCTCGTGAACGCGCTCGATGTCGGCGAGATCAGCGGGCTCGAGCTGAGGTCCTTTCGGCGGTGGAATCTCAATGCCGGCTTCAGCCGGGGATAGCGAGGGCAGCGCAATTGCGCCGGTTCCGACCAGGGCGACGGCCAGGGTAACGGCAACAAAAGTTCGTATGACCTCGACACGCGAACGCGGGCTGGGGGGAGTGGTGTTCGCCGTCCTGAGTGGGAAGGTACGACGAGAGATTCTGCTGATTTTCATGCAAGCACCTCCCGAAGCTGATCGTCACTGACCGAAACCGTCCATCCCGTCTCTGCGCCCGCCATCGCTCCAACACGGAGCGGGAGTGCAAACCTCGTTTTCCCCGATCTGCCCTTCTTATCAGACTGCATCGCCTCCATCACGGCGTCACAATCGAAGCCGGGAGGGAGGTCGGTGGGGAGTTCCGCGGCCCGTAGGGCACTGGAAATCGCCCCTGCGGTTCCGGCTTGCGCCACGCCGACCTGTTCGGCGAGCCTCCCCTCCAGCGCCATGCCGATCGAGATTGCTTCACCATGCAGCAACGAATAGCCGCTAACCAGCTCGATTGCGTGCCCAATCGTATGGCCAAAATTCAGCGTTTTCCGAAGGCCTTCCTCCCGCTCATCACGTGAGACAATGTTGGCCTTGATCTCCACGCTACGGACGATGAGCGAGAGGGTCCTGTCACTCGCCAAACCGCCCGCCGACAGCAGATCTGAAATCCCGCCGACGACTTCACGAAGATAAGCCTCGTCGGCGATTACGCCATGCTTGACAATCTCTGCAAGTCCCGCACGCAATTCTCTAAGTGGAAGCGTCTCAAGC